>JAPLMW010000008.1 GCA_026386845.1 Phycisphaerae bacterium | reverse complement strand
TGCGCGATTTTTTCAAGCATTACCGTATAATCAAACGGTTTAACGATATATTCAACGGCTCCGCCTTTTTGCGCACTTGTGATATGCTCCTGGTCCACAAGGGCCGTAATCATTATTACAGGAATATTTGCGGTTCTTTTTGAGGCCTTTAGTTTTAACAGAACAGTTTTGCCATCCATATTCGGCATAATATTGTCAAGGAGAATAAGGTCCGGCAGTTCGTTTTCCAGCTTCTTGAGGCACTCTAAACCGTCGGCGGCAGTTATAACCCCGTAGCCGCTTTTCTTAAGAACCTTGCCTATGATAATGACAATATCCTGTTCGTCATCGACTATCATGATTTTGGCGGTATTTATTTTCTTTTCAAGCGTATTAGATAACATAAATATGTTCCCCTATATCATTTATTTTTCTTATCTTTTGATTGCAGCCTGAGTAAATCGCCGGCTTCATAAAGATCACCGTTTTCTTCGCCTTTTTTAATTAAACCCTTTTCATATTCAGATAACTTGCCATCGGTATAAATATGCGGCGTTATAAAAATTCCGAGCTCGCTTTCTATCAGCTCATTATTTACCTTTCTGAAAAGCGCACCTACTATCGGGACATTGCCGAGAACAGGCACCTTGCTTTCCTGTATGCTGGGCTGTCTCTCGCGAAGACCGCCGAGAATGATTGTTTGGCCGTCTCTAACACGTAAAGTTGTATCAGCTTTTCGCGACTCGATAACCGGAACCTGGCCACCATCAGAAAGTGTGAATGTATCAATCTGAGCGCTTTGTTCGGGCTTAATAGACATAATAATATAGCCATCTTCGGTAATCTGAGGTGTTACTTCCAGCGTAACTCCCGCCTCCTTGAAAGATGTTGTTCCAATATTGCCGCCGCCGGATGTTGAATTAAGTTCCTTATATGGAATCTCCTTGACGGTCTTAATTGTCGCAGTGTGATTGTTTAATACAAGCACTTTCGGGTTGGCAAGTATCCTGACATCCTTATTGGTTTCAACAAAATCTATCAGGCCTTGTATGTTCCAGTTGTCGTAAGCTGTTGAAACAGTTACTTTGCCGAATGGATTTGTGTTGCTGGTAATAGAAAGTCCCTGGCTAAGGTAATTGCTTGCTGTGCCAAGCTTTGTCCAGTCGACACCCATTTTCAGCTGGTTGGTCAGTTTTACATTAACTATTAAAACTTCTATCATAACCTGCGGCGATTTGACATCGAGTTTGGCCACTGTTTTGCGAATTCGTTTTAAGTCTGCCGGGGTATCTGTAATAGCTACACTATTAAGGCCGCTGTCTATTCCCACTCTTCCCCCGCTGGATACAAGCTTATTAAGAGTCTTTTCCATTTGTTCAGCGTTAGCGAAGTTCAAGTTGAATACTTCGGTGTCCAGCGTCTCGGCTGGTTCGGAAACTGTGGAAGTGCTGTCATTAACTTCTGCAGAAGCCGGATTAGCCGATTTTTTCAGTGGTCTGAACGGATCCTCTTTATCTTGCGTATCCTTGCTTGGAGAGTATGCGACAGTGGCCGATAACACGAGTATTATTGTTGTGATAAATAGCAGCTTTTTCATTTTTTTGTATCCTTGGACGAATCTATAACCAGAATAATTTCGAACGATGCCTTCGGACTGAATTCCTCGCCCACAGGCAAAGCTATATGTAAGTTTGTTATACCGATTTTTTGCGGCCGGTCGACGAGTTCGTTTACGAAATCAATAATATCAAAGTAATTGCCGCAGACCGCTATTTTTGCCGACTGTGTTTTCAGAAATTGCGGTGGCGGAGCGTTCCCATCATTAATTTCGCTATCGCCAATTTTTTTTGGTTCGGAAATTATTCTGGATAGCGGTTTTAAGTTATAGGCTATCGCCGCAGCATTTATGTTCTCGAAAAACTGTGATGCCTGAGTGCTGCTGAAACACTGCTGCTGATACTCTTGAAACTTCTTTTCTTTTTCCTCGAACTGTTTTTGCAAATTTGAAAGCTCGGCTTGTTGATTTTCAGTGCTTGCATATACAGTCTGGATACCAGTGTAATTAGCTTTGGCGGCCTGTAGTTTCACTACAGAATTTCTGGTTATCGCAAAGTAACAAACACAAACTGCAATCAGAACCACTAAAACAGCGGCGGATATCCTTTTATGATCATCAAGTTTTGTTAATCTGTCTAAAATCGTAAATTCCCTTTCGGTATTCGTATCTCGCAGGTAATCTTGTAATCAACAATATTTGCAGTGCTGCTGTCGTCATACTCGATATCTTCTACTTTGGCGCTTTTGATAAGCTTGTCGTTCTGTAACGCTTCAGCAAACTTGTAAACATATCTTTCAGCCAGTGCTTCCCCAGTCAGTGTGAAATCTCCTGTATCAGATGTTGAAATATCAATTATTCTCACCTTGTCCGGCACAGCGTCACCTATTGTCCGCAGAACTTTCGTCCATGGGATATAAGTAAAGTTTTTGTCATTCACATCATAAGCCGATAGTTTCTCCGTTAATTGTTCAGTCTGTTTTTTTAGTTCATTGATTTTTTCGGTCATGGGGATTGTTTCTGTTAATTTCACTTCAACCTCAGCCGAGGAAGCTTCGACATCTTTTATTTTCATTTTCAGCGGAACTAAAATTGCGATGGACAACAAAATTACTGCTACAACTGCTTTAGCTGTAAGTGACATTTCCTTCCGGGTTTTAAGTATTGTAAGTGACTCTTGAGATAAAAGATTCAACTGTCCGTCAAATGTGGTAATACCAAAAGCTGTCAGGGCACAAGAAAGTGCAAAAATAGGCGCCAACCCCCCGTTGGCGCCCTGAACGTTAGACTCTTTTACAATCTGGGACTGGTTTATTTGTTCAATTTCCAGATTGGTTGAGTCTTCTCTTATTTGGCTGGTAATTGTTTCCAGTTTTTCGCTGCTGCAGGCCGCTATAACCCTCAACGTAAGTTGCTGCAGGCCGGCAAGCGAATGCGCAAACTCCAGAACAGGTTTCATCTGGTCTATCAATTGCATAAGACTATCTTTATCTCGTGATAAATCTTTTACGCCGATGGTCAGGTTTTGACAGAGTTGGGGCAGACCATTTTTGAAAACGCTTAAATTGGCCGAAGTTGAATCCAGGGCCAATAGCAGAGAAACGACATCCGAACCTGCGGATTGTTTATTAAAGGCCAGTTTTATAATTGGCAGAATCGAAGGCTCAATTCTTACTAATTCCAGACCGGCTTTTTTGGCAACCGTCAGGCAGGCATCGCTTATTTGCCTGGTTGTAACTGCCTGCAGTATAGTCTGCTTATCGCCAGATTGAGCCATCTGTTCAAATACACAATAGTCAAAGACTATCTTCTCGCCTCCAAACAGGCCATACTTTCCGATTTGTTCTTCAACCTGCTTTTGCAGCTGTTCGTCTGCTTGTGCCGCAAATTCGGAAGGTTTTAATCTTATACTCGAACAAGACAGAGATAATATTGCTTTATATGTTTTTATGTGATTGGTTTTTATAAAGTCGCGGATTTTCTGTGAAACTGTTTGCTCATCAATAATCAACCCTTCTTTTACGGTCCCTGCCTCTAAATGCTCGGCAACCAAATTACGAACACTCAGACCATCAGCGGTCTTTTCCAAATGAACGATATTAAGAAAATCGTCATCTATATGTATTCCTAAAATGGATTTATTACGGTTCACTGGGCCACTTCCTTCCATTGGTTAATTGATACATTATAAGGTTGTGAACTGCCGCTAATACTTATCTTTGCTTCCAGAGTTCTGCTGAAATTAGAAGCCCAGGCAAGACCTGTTGACTTTATAACAGTAGAACTCTGCGATACTGTCACGGTATATTGGTCAGCGCCTGATGGGAAAAACGCCTGCCACTGAGTATCTGCAAGCGGACCGTTAAGTCGAATCTGATTTATTGCATCAGCAACGCCAGCTTCGGCTATATAATAGGCTTTTACGCTGTACATATGGTTCTTGACCAGAGTCAGGTCTGTCGATGTTATGTCCAGAAATGCTATAATCAGTGTCGCTATTATCAGCGATACAAGCAGTGTCAGCACAAGGATGAATCCTTTTTTACGACTTTTTATATAAATATTGTCTTTCATTCTTTTCACTCTTAAAAATTTGCCCAGCCGGGCGTTCCATGCTGAGGCCCGCTCGTCCAGTTGCTTTGGTCGTTTGAAAGCCCCTGCGGGTCTATTCTTGATAAACTATTTCCATCGCCATCTCCGCCCCAACTGTCAACATAAGTAACACTGTCAATTGTTGAACTGCCGTTAGTAACAGTTACAGTGTCGCCGTTGTTACCGAGTCCACTTCCAATATGGCTATTGCTGCAGCCTAGCCTGATTGCATTTATATTCACGTACGAAGTAACTACGGAAACATCGTCAAGAAACAGTGAGCCGCTTCCGGTTTTGTTTGTGTTGAAATATATTCTGACAGTTTGGCCGGCATACGCGGTAACATTCATTGTATGGCAGGTCCAGGTGGAATTCATCTGTCCGCTGTAGCCGGTAGCAAGAATATTGCCGCTCGTATCGCGTATTGTTGCTGTTATTGGAGTCTGCCCGACAACCGTTGTCTTTTCCCAGAAAAGAAATAAATAACTGTTGTATCCTGAAGGAACGGTAATTTGCTGATACACCGAGGTTGCACCGGATACCGTGCTTTCCAATTTACGTGTTCCTCCATGAGCACCTCCACTGGTCCTTGTCCAACTGGAACTGGGATTCATTATCCATAAGCTAATATCGCTGTTTTCAAATCCGCCATTATTTACTAATTCAGTTTCAGTATAGACATCCGTAGTATCTGCGGTTATCACGGCGTATCCATTTGCCGGTATTGTTGTTGAGCCATTGCCAAACTGAGGATGCGCTATCAGCGTGTCATTATTTATTTTCCAGCCGTTTACATCAATAGTGGAATCGCTCAGGTTATAAAGCTCGACCCATTCTTTGGGTGCATCGCTGCCGCTGCCCGATGGGTTATACATAATTTCATTTATCACTAATGCGTTCTGGAAATCTTCCGGGCTGAAAACCCTGTCGGACAATGTAAATTGCAGAGAACTGACCGGGTCAGTAAGCGTCGCTGTTATACCTACTCCCCTAACTTTGCGAACCCGAACAGGGTCAGCAAGACTATTTGCATTCACATCATAGCAGGTAAAAACAAGATTGCTTACTGAACCAATTAACGCACTTAAAGAAGCCGGCGGTCCAAATTCAATTTCGCTGGTTAACGTGTTTAGTCTGAACTGTTGAGTCGCACCGTCAACGTCAGTAAATGTTATCTGGCCGGCCTGGTCGGTTGGCGAGGTGACGGAGATGAAACCTTTAGACTGGCGAATAATGCGAGTCATCTGCTCCAATACCGCCCGGCCGTCCTGCAGCAAAGTTGAACGGCCGCTACCCAGCTTCCAGCTCTTGTAGTTGCTATATATCATCCCAACTAAGGCGGTTGCGACGATAGCTACTATAGCAGTCACCAGTATCAACTCGACCAGCGTAAAGGCCCGACGGCATTCAACGTGTTTTTTAAGTTCTTTTTGCATACTGCGTTATAAAGGTAACTATAATTTCATCCGTTCCAAGGGAACCGTTTTGATTGGTGTCATAACCAACTGAAACTCCAATAATTTTCAAAGTCAAACTAACATCTGTTGATGTCCTGGCGGCAAGGTAGTTATTTCCAAGACTGACCGGCCAGACGGCAAAGTCAGTTCCGAACGATTTGCGAAGAGTGTTTTTTATCTTTTCCATCTCGCCTTCAGCCAGCAGGATAGATTTTACCATTTGCTCTGTTTTCAGGCTCGTGAGCATGGTGTCGGCGGTATATGTTACAAGAACAACAATGGTTCCTGACAGTATCAGTATCGAGGCCAGAACTTCAACAAGGGTAAAACCTTTTGTTTTTATTCTTTTCATTATTGAACCGTTATTTTTCCTATGGGTGTAACGCTTACGACGCTTGTTTCACCGTCTTTTGAGAATGTCGTCTCCCGTGTTTGAGTAACCGACAAATTGCCCAAAGGTGTGAACTGATATGTCCTGTCTCCGCTGCGGCTGACACCCTGTGGCAAAGCTATAGGTCCTTTTATTACCTCAGATGTGGCGACATTACTAAGTGAATACGTATATGGCTGTGATGGAGACAGAACCACCTTGTAGCCTTCGCTGTTGCTGGAGGCGTGTGTTATGGCAAGCGACCGGGCAAGTTTCAGATAGTTACAAAACTCCCGGCCGGCAGTTTCAGCCTGAACCTTGCTCATTGTGCCCCAGCCTGCCCTGGGGATAACGACACTTGCCAGTATCGCTAATATCACCACTACCAGGATAAGCTCAATCAAAGTAAAACCTTTTATTCTCATGGTCTATCACCTTTCATAGTTTTTCGCTCTCCGGCTTTTACGGTGTTGCCTTAATTACCAGAAGTATGCTTAGTCACTGTCTGCAGGCCCGCCGTTGGGATATACACATAGGCATTACCATACGGGCAGACCGGCGTACCATGCGGAAAGTACGTGGGACTGGTGAGAATGCTGGAGTCAAATGTAGCTTGGCTCGCCGGGTACGCACCATTATTTTTCGCCGAATAAAGTTCAAGTGCTACTATTAGATTAGCCCAGTTTGCCACGTCTTTGGAATCCTTTGCATCACCAGTGCTTGCGGTTATTCTGGGAATGACTATTGATGCCAGCACTGCCAGAATCAGAACCACCAGCAGTAATTCCACCAAAGTAAAACCTTTCCTTGCTTTCATCTTTATCTCCTTTCAAAATAAGTTACTTATGTAACACTTTCATCAAATCGAAAATTGGTAAATATATAGCCAATAAAATGAAGCCTACGACCAGGCTCAAAACCACCACCAGCAGCGGCTCTACTTTTGTGACCAGCCTTTTTATGCCGTCATCAACATCCTGTTCAATTCCATTGGCAAATTTACCTAACATTTCATCCAGCTTGCCTGCTTCCTCGCCGGCAGAGAATGCATGTATAATAGTCTGGGGGAAGAATCCGTGTAATTTTATTACCTCGGTAATCGTTCCCCCGCGTTTTATGTTGCGTTGAATCATATTCGTTGCTTCAGAAATAACAGCGTTATCCGCAACATTCTCGGAGATATTGATGGCATCGGACAACCGGATGCCCGCAGTAATCATAACACTTAAAGTGCGTATAAACTTGAGCAGCACGACTTTTTGATAAACTGCTCCTCCCATTGGCATTGAGAGTTTCCACCTGTCCAGCCGGTTTTTCGCCGCAGGTACTGTCCGAAGCTTTCTAAGCAGAAACCACAGGCCGACTGCTAAGACAATTATTGACGGGAAAATATAACCGGCATTATTGCTGATGGCAATAAGTGCGATTGTCGGTCCCGGCAGAGGTACGCCCATTTCCGTATAAACTTTGGAAAATACAGGCACAACAACAATCATTATCGCTGCAACTACCAGGAAAATCATAACCAGAACAACGATTGGATACGCAAATGCCTGGCGGATTTTCCTTTTCAGGTCGTACTCTTTTTCCATAAATCCCGCCAACTGGCTAAGTACGTAGTCAAACTTGCCGGATGCTTCGCCGGCACGCAGCAGGTTGACAAATAAAGGAGAAAATATCCTGGGGTGTTTGGAAAACGCATCCGCTATATTGCTGCCTCGTTCGATTCTGGTATGTATATCCATTAGAGCATCCGACAGATTTTTACTTTCGTTTTCCCGAACCAGTGAAGACAAACAGTCCAATAGAGGAAGACCCGCAGAATACATTACTGCAAATCGCCGGCACATATTTACAAGGTCAACCAGCTTTACTCTTTTACGCCGGCCGAATACCTGGCTTATTTTTTGCAGCTTGACAGTATCCACTGTATATCCCATTCGCTTAAGTTCCGAGCGAATCTCGACTTCATTGTTGGCGTAACAAGTGCTTCCGAAAGCCTCGTTATTATCAATTGCCCGAGCTGTGTATAGAAACTGAGTCATTAAAATCTCTCCGGTGCTATTACCCGTTTTACTTCTTCAACGCAGGTCTTGCCCTGGGACACTTTCAATAATGCCGAATCCAGCAGTGTCTTCATCCCCTTTTCCACGGCCATTTTCTTTATTTCCAGAGCGTTCTTTTCTGCTAATATCGCGTTTTGAATATCTGTATCGATTTTGAGCATCTCGAAAACACCTTCTCTGCCGTGAAAACCCGTGTTATAACAATATTTGCAGCCTTTGCCGTGAACAAAGCCTCCTGCAGGAGACTCATCAATTCCCAGCAGTTTCAGTGTTTTTGGGTCAGGCTGATAAGGCTCTTTGCATTCGGGGCAAATCTTCCTGACTAATCTTTGCGCTTCTGCCATTACAACACATGACGATATTAGAAACGAAGGTATGCCAAGCTCTCTTAATCTGGTGATGGCTGTTACAGCATCGTTTGTATGTAATGTGCTCAGGACCAAATGCCCCGTCAGGGCAGCCTGCACAGCGATTTCAGCGGTTTCCAGGTCCCTTATTTCGCCAATCATTATTATATCCGGGTCCTGTCTGAATATTGTTCGCAGTGCACTTGCAAAAGTCTCGCCGCTGGGAGGGTCAATTTGTATCTGGTTGATTCTATTCAGTTGATACTCCACTGGATTTTCGATAGTTATAATATTTCGCTCAATTGAATCGAGACTGCGGAGCATAGCATACAAGGTCGTAGTCTTTCCGCTGCCCGTTGGTCCCGTAATAAGAATCATTCCATATGGTCTGGCGATAACACTTTCGACCAGAGTTTTTTCTATGCTCTCAAGGCCTAATGTGGTCAGATTGATTAACATGCTTGTTCTGTCGAGAATTCGCAGAACTGCTTTCTCGCCATTTATCGTAGATATAACGGAAACACGCAGGTCGTAGTCATTTTCTTTGTAATTAAGATTTATATGCCCATCCTGGGCCCTGCGTTTTTCAGTAATATCCAGCTTGGCGAGGACTTTAAGGCGGGAGATAACTTCTTTTTTCATCGCAGCAGGAATTGTCAGGCAATCATGCAGAATTCCATCAACCCTGAACCGGACAAACATTTCGCTGCCCATCGGCTCGAAGTGGATATCGCTTGCCAGTAAGTCTATGGCGTCTCTAATTATGGAATTAACCAGGTTAACAACCTGCCCTGCATCGTTTGAGACAATCAGCCGTTCAACCTTCCTGGCACTTTCCTGAGTCGGCTCTGTATCAAATCTGGCGTCAATCAGGTCTTGTTTCGTCATCTGCTCGGCGCTATAATATTCGCTGATTGCTTTAATAATCTCTTTTTCCGCAGCGACCACTGGTTTTATATTAAAGCCGGTTACCAAATTTATCTGGTCCAGTGTAGGTAAATCTACAGGATTGGTCATTGCGACATACAGCGTATCGGCCTCATACCTCACAGCAATAACATTGTATTTAGTAACAAGCTCCTGAGGCAGAAGCCGGACTATGTGGGGTAACAGTTTAACCTCGGACAACCTGATAAACTCAACACCGTGCTTTTTGGCAATTGCTCGTGCTTTGTCCTCATCTAAATGCCGGGCATCTTTGGTAAGTACGCCCTGCTGAGTATTGACTTCATTTACGGAAGCATCTTCAAACGAATTGTCTTTTAACTCTGAACTCATAACAGCTCTTTATTTTTTCCAATCACCAATAAAAAAGGAGCATTTGACTGGTGCGTTTCTCAAACCCGCCTCAATGGATTTGGCAGAACGGCACAAGTCAAATGCTCCGGCTTATACTATTACTGCTGTGTCCGTGGTTACAGGTCACAAATGACCTGATTGGCGTTAGTCTTCGAAACAGCAATTCATATTAAATTTTTATACTTCAGTTATTTTGGCTTAATAAACCTTTCAAATATCTAATTATCCGGCTCTAAAAAAAAGAGCGTCAGCAAATACCCGTCCAAAGACTCCCACGCCAATGGGTACCACAGGACGGAATAATGCCGACGCTCTTATTACTCAATACGTAATGCAGCATCGCACATACAACTGTCCCATGGTTATGGATTCCCGAAGAAACCCATTTGGCGTTTTGTCTTTAAACAGTTGCCGATAGTTTTTCCAATGTTTTTTCGACAAATTCACCCTTTTGATTAATGAGAATTTTTGTATTGCTGCATTTGGCGTATTATTGGTAAGCAACGGCCGATAAAATCGTCATTAACGCCCTTAATTTCGGTTTCTGGTAAATTGATGTCGGGATTACGGAGGACAGGCCAGGTAATTATAACTCCCATTTTTGGCTTAAACGTATTATTCGGCGGTCATTTTTTATCTGAAGATTTCTCGTATAATTGCTCTCCCGCGTGCCATACAGTTGACACTTTAGACCATTCTATATGAGGAGTTTTCCTGTCACTATAGTAATATAAATGAAGTTTAAATTTTAATTTTGTTGACATAGTTTTATTAGATGTTCTAATTTTTGTTGAAGCAACCGGGTGGGATGTGTATCAGGTTCGGCCCATCAGGGAAACGTATTTTCAAGAACGTGAGGATAGTTATGGCCGGAAATAGGTATATTGCTGATTTGGCAGTTACCTGTGTGCCTAAAAGAGGTTGGTATCGACTTAGAGTCTGGCGGGCATTTATAGGGGAAATTCATAGGCGGACTTCTTTCAATTTTTCTCGAATTCTATGCTTGGGCTGTTATGGGTACATAAAGCCTCTCTTCACGGATACAAGCAGGTCAATCTTTATTATCAATGGCTTGTGCAAGGATGCAAAGTGAGATACAAAAGTCTGTTAGGAAAACCGGAATTGATATCTTAGGTGATGTTCCCTGGGGTATGCATTCTTGTCTTTTTTATAAAACCAAGGAAGATTTGATTGAAATTCTGGTGCCGTATTTTAAAGCAGGTTTAGAGAATAACGAATTTTGCATGTGGGTTACTGCCGAGCCTTTGGGAGTAGAGGATGCAAAGTCAGCGCTTAAAGCAAAAGTAAAGGATTTTGATGATTACATTAAAAAAGGACAGATAGAGATACTTGACTACAGCCAATGGTACACTAAAACAGGCAAGTTTGATGCTGATAACGTACTGGCGGGGTGGGTGGAAAAGGAAAAACAGGCTATAGAGCGAGGTTTTGATGGCCTTCGCCTTACGGGCAACACCTTTTGGCTTAAAAAGAAAGACTGGGATAACTTCGCCAATTATGAAGCTATCGTGAACAGCGTTATCCGAAAACATCGTATGCTGGCCGTCTGTTCATATTCTCTGGATAAATGCAGGGCATCCGAAGTTATCGATGTAGTTAGTAACCACCAATTTGCTATTATTAGAGACGAAGGTAAATGGATACGTATTGAAAGTCTTGAGCACAAGAAGGCGGAAGAAGAGATAAAGAACCTTGCCAGATTCCCGGAGGAAAATTCAAATCCGGTATATAGGATTTCAAAAGACGGTGTATTGTTATATGCCAACCCTGCCAGCAGAAGACTAATCTTGAAGAAAGACCAAACAGAAATAGGAGATAAGATACCTGAAAAATGGATTGGAATGATCAGGAATGTCTATGATTCCGGGAAGAAACAACAAGCAGAAATGGAAATTAGCGGAAGAGTATTTTTATTCGATATGGTTCCTGTAATTGAAGGCGGATATGTAAATTTATATGCAACTGATATCACCGAGCGCAAGAAGGCTGAAGAAGCACTGGGAGAAGCAAAGAAGTTCTCAGATAGCCTCATCACCTCTATGAGGGACGGCCTTTCAGTGCTGGATGCCAATGGTGTCCACATCATGGTAAATGACGCTTTTTGTAGGATGACAGGTTTTTCGAGAGAGGAACTCATAGGCAGGGGACTTCCCCATCCCTACTGGCCTCCGGAAGAGCTTGAGAAGATAGAAGAATCATATAGTAAAACTACAGAGAGCAATTTTAATGATTTTGAATTTACCTTTATGAGAAAGAACGGAGAACGTTTCCCCGTGATTGTCAGCCCTTCTGCAATAATGGACAGGGCGGGCAATGTTATTGCATACGCTACAGTAAAGGATATCACCGAGCGCAAGAAGGCTGAAGAAGTACTGCGAGCAAGCGAGAAGAAATATAGAACGCTTTTGGAAAACCTTCCTGAGAAGATTTTCCTTAAAGATAAGGACTCAGTTTATATATCCTGTAATGAAAATTATGCCGCGGATTTGAAAATTAAGGCCGAGGAAATTGCCGGAAAAACAGATTACGACTTCCACCCCAAAGAATTAGCTGAAAAATACAGAGCTGACGACATAAGAATTATGAAATCCGGCAAAACAGAATATGTTAATAAGAAGTATATTCAGAATGGTCTGGAATTAATTATCCATGCTGCTAAAACACCTGTCAGAGACAAGGAAGGTAATGTTACAGGAATATTAGGCGTTTTCTGGGACATCACCGCACAAAGACAGGCTCAAAATAAAGTGCTGGCTTATCAGAAACAACTTCGGGACCTTGCTTCGGAAATGTCATTAATCGAAGAACGCCAGTGCAAACATATTGCAACTGAATTGCACGACCGGATTGCGCAAAATCTGATACTGTTCAAAATTAATTTAGGCCATTTGCGTGAGACAGATTTGCCGGCAAATCTGATTGAGCCGCTGGATGAAATTTATAAATATCTCGACCGGATAATTAATGATGTGCGGTCTTTGACGTCCGATTTGGCCTCTCCCGCCTTACATGAACTGGGGCTTGAAGCTGCAATCCGGGAATGGCTCGATGAAGAAGTTCGGCAAAAGTACGGAATTAAAACTGAGTTTGAAGATGACGCTCAGCTTAAGCCTTTGGATGAAGATGTTGGTGCTCTTTTATACCGGGCAGTGCGGGAGCTGCTTATTAACATTATTAAGCATGCTAAAGCCCAACAGGTGAAAGTTTCTATTCACAAAGAGAAAAACAAGATACGCATTAACGTATTAGACGATGGAATCGGATTTGTATATCCCATAGAGAATGTTGCTTCAAATAAAGCGAGAGGTTTTGGACTTTTTAGTATCCGCGAGAGGTTAAACTGCCTCGGCGGCAGCCTTGAGATTGATTCAAAGCCGAGTCACGGGACACGAGTTACGCTGGTAGCACCGATAAAATCTGAGAAAACTCATTGACCAGGGAGAAAATATGGTGACAAAAATTTTGATAGCAGATGATCATGAAATCCTGAGAGAGGGAATCATCTCTTTGATTAAAGAACATGCTGATATACAAGTGGTTGGCGAGGCTGATAATGGTCTGGCGGCGGTGGAAATGACCCGAAAATTAAGGCCGGATGTGGTTATTATGGATGTGTCTATGCCTGGCCTGGATGGTATTGAAGCGACACGTCAAATTAAAAGCGAACTGCCGGAAGTTAAGGTCCTGGCACTGTCTGTGCATGCAAAAAGAGAATTTGTACTTGATATGGTCAGGGCAGGCGTATCAGGGTACATGCTCAAAGAGTGTGCGTTTGAAGATTTAATCAATGCCATTAAAACTCTGGCTGCCGGCCAATCATATTTGAGTCCTCAAGTTGCGAGCATAGTTCTGAACGGTATTGCAAAAGATGGTTTTCAATTTGTTGACTGCGATCGTGTAATGTTTACACTAAGAGAAAGCCAGGTCCTTCGACTTTTGACAGGGGGCGAATCCGCAAAGCAAATCGCTGCAGAAGTAGGCTTGAGTGTCAAAACCGTTGAGGCAATCCGCAGGCACATTATGGAAAAGGCCGCAGTTAATAACCTCGCAGACCTTACTAAATTTGCTGTTCGCGAAGGGCTGACTAAAATTTAAGCAAAATTTTATTTAGAATTGGCAGATTAGCTTTTGGCAGTATCCCTTCCCGGATGGAGTGCTATTTTAACCATTGGTTAGTGCAAACCAGTTCCTCTGGATAGTTTTCTTTAAGCTTGCTCAATCGCCAATATCAGCGTCAAATAGGCCAAAAACTTCTCTTTATCAAGTCATAATTCTTCCGGCAGAAATTGTCTCATCCGCGTAAACTTATTTTAAACAACTGTTAGGCTTGGATTTTTTACACTCCTTAGGCTTATATTAAAGAGCTAAAAGCTTTCAAGAAATGTTTTGATGATGCCGAATACAAATTTAACAAAAGTGGTTATTTACTCTTAAAATTTATTTAACTGCTTAAATGTGATTTCGGCCGATAGTAATGAAAAAACTTAAAACTGTTAACACATTTAGAGGTGTGGCCAGATGCAAGAGGTGAAAATTCAATATGTTTTAAAACGGTTATATGAGGAGCTCAACCAATTTGTCGAAACCATCCGTGAAATTCCTTATTTAACTTTATCCTCAGAACGGCCCGAGATTATTTGTTTCTCGAAGAAAATTAAGGAATTAAGCGGATATGACGCCGATGAGATATTAACTGATAGAGAGCTTTGGGTAAATCTAATTCATCCTGATGACCGACAGAAGGTTTTTGCCGCTTATGCTGAATGTAAAAATTGGGGGGTTTCTTTTAAAGTTGAATATCGCATCATCCATAAAGACGGCTCGCTGCGATGCGTTATGGATAAAGGGGAGCCCGTTTTCAATGGCAGAGGCGATATAATTCACGTTGAGGGCGCGATAGTTCCCATCAGCCAATCTGAAAGGACGAAAAGTATGGCAGTCTCAAATATGCTGAATGTAACAGCGTTTAGTAATGGTAATTTATGTGTTTTGCGGAAAGTTTGAAGAACCGATATCCAAAAAACTTAAAAAGGTTTTCTTATGGGTAGAAAAAAGATAGCTGCCTGGCGAGCCGAGGATTGGGCGGGATTTGTAATGGGGTTTTTAAAATTGATGTGCAATTGAAGGCTCTTGCGTTTGGATTAGGCGGTAAAGATGCCGCGGCAAAGTATATTGAGGAATTAAGGAAAAAACGCTCTTAGGGAATCAATAAAAAAAGGAGCGTCAAACCAGTTTCTCGCTCAAAGACTCCCACGCCAATGGGTACCACGAAACGAGAACTATGATTCACACTCCTTGTATCCCATTCTCGAGGTTTTTTTGTTTAACTTAAACGGTTTGTAAGATAAAAATCGAGTTTCAAGAAAAATTTGTCCGATTCTTAAAATTATACTGTTCAAATTGCCGCAAATTGTCCGAAAGTTGTAGTGTAGGCTTGAAACCCAGTTAATGCCTTTTCGGAAAATAACCGGTTTCATCATCAATAATGCGGGGAAAAGACACATACAGGGTAAGGGGAATAGCAACTGCAGGCTGCCTTTAGTAGAAAATACGTCTTTAATAAAAAAGGAGCGTCAAACTAGTTTCTCGCTCAAAGACTCCCACGCCAATGGGTACCACAGAACGAGACAATTGTTGACGCTCCATTTTTTTGCACTTATAGCATAATAACTGAAGGTGGTAAAGCTTTAGTTGTAATCGGCAGATTAGCCCAATTCTCTTGAAAAAATGCGTTTTTTATGCGACAGTAAATACAGGCATATTATAATTACTGTGTTGGCAATGGACAATAATGCTTGTCCTATGAAAAAATTCGAACAGGTGGTTATCCTGAAAAGAAAAATCAAAAAGCCGAAATTGAATAACCTTGACAGGATGATACTGGTCCGGCTTTCCTGACATTTCTATCTTTGATAAATAAAAAATTTAGCTATAATAATGTAGTAACTGTTGTAATAAAATCAAAAAATAGAATTTACTTGTTAGTTGTAAGTCTTTGATTTACAGCAAGTTGCGCCCGTAGCTCAGCTGGATAGAGCAACGGATTTCTAATCCGTAGGTCGCAAGTTCGAATCCTGCCGGGCGCGTTTTGAGTCTGCCAGAGGCGGACTCAAAACAGAGCAATCGAGAATTAATTGAGAAATTCTCGATTGCGGTCCAATTTCGATTATCGATTTTCAAAGGTATTTATTCCGAAATTTCAATGAAATATCTTAACGATGTTATTTATCTTTTCGCTCTCGCTGCATTCAGCCCGAAAATCCTGTTCAGGGTCTTGACCCAGAACCGCTACAAACACGGCTGGAGAGAAAGACTCGGAAAAATAAGCAGAAAATATCCCGATAAAAAGTGCATCTGGATTCACGCTGTAAGCGTCGGCGAAGTCAACGCCACAAAAACCATTATCGCAGAACTCAAAAAACGTCTGCCTGATTACGAAATTATCCTGAGCGCTACTACGGACACGGGAATCGACAGAGCGCAAAAACTATACGGCAATGAGCTGACGGTATTCTATTTCCCGTTCGATTTTTCCTCTGTTATACACCGCGCATTCAAAAATCTAAAGCCGAGCATCTGTTTATTGATGGAACTTGAGGTCTGGCCGAACTTCACTTCAAGAGCGCATCGGTTAAAAATCCCCGTCGTTGTTGTCAACGGCAGAATCAGCGACAGAAGTTTCCCAAAATACAGCCTTGTCAAATTTTTCGTAAAACCCACTTTTAAAAAGGTTTCGCTTTTCCTGGCGCAAAGCAAAGAATATGCCGACCGCTTCATATCGCTTGGCGGACACCATAAAACAGCTATCATCACAGGCAGCCTCAAATACGACACCGCTCAAACAACCGAAAATGTCGAAGGAGCAGACCTGCTCGCCAAACAGTTGAATATCGCAGCCAGGCGCCTCTGGGTCGCAGGCGGCACAGGCCCGAATGAGGAAAAAATCATACTCGACGTCTTCAAAAAAATAAAAAAACAGGATAGTTACTGCGACCTCAGGCTCGTTATCGTGCCTCGCAAACCTGAACGTTTTGACGAAGTCGCGGACCTCATTAAAAAATCAGGTTTTGAACTTGCAAGATACAGCCTGATAAAAGCCGGCGAAAAAAACCAAACTAATCAGGATGCGATAATCCTCGGCGATACGATGGGCGATTTGAGAAAATTTTATTCACTGGCGACAGTTGTTTTTGTCGGCAGAACACTTGTCCCGATGGGCGGCTCGGATATGATGGAATCGGCGGCAATGGCCAAATGCACTATTTTCGGCCCCTTCACTTTTAATTTTAAGCAGACTGTCCAGGCACTTCTGCTCGCTCAGGGAGCTATTGAAGTGGAGAACGAAAAAGAGCTTCGCTTTGCAGTTCAAAAATGCCTCGATGAGCCGCAATTTGCCCAAAAAATCGCCAAAAACGGCCAAAATGTTATCAAAGAAAATCAGGGTGCTACGCAAAAAAGCGTTGATGCCATTGTCGGATTGGTCGTATCTGATTGATATTGAATCGCTGACTATCGCGGCAGAACGCAAAATCATCTCAGGAACTTACTCTAAAAGCCCTTTTTTGCAGGAATATAACCCAAATAGTCTCAGGCATTTAATATTCTTGTTGACTTTCAAAGTCCGGTTTGTATAATTTGCAAAATAGGTTTTTTTGGTGTATATCCTTTCATCTCTCAAGAGTATGCTTCCAATTAAATTAAAACCGAGAGATACTATTTAAAACGGCCTATAGACAGGCCAAGGAGCAGTAAAGTGAGTACAGGAACAGTAAAATGGTTTAATGCAGACAAGGGATATGGTTTTATTACTCCGGATGACGGCAGCAGTGACTTGTTCGTCCACCACTCGGAAATTAAGACATCTGGCTATGCAGGGCTCGATGAAAACCAGAAGGTTAACTTCGAAGTTGGACAGGGCAAAAAAGGCCCATGTGCAAACAATGTAACCCCGGTAACCCCGGCTTAACTAATCAACAAGACTTGCATTCGAAAGGCTCGCCCAGGAGGCGGGCTTTTTTTTGCGCACATCGCGCCTAAAAAATTAGTTAACACGTTAGCCCCGTCATATTGTATGACGGGGTTCGTTTATTCGTGGTTTAGCCCCGCCATTCCCGCATGGCGGGGTCAGAGCCCCTAGGACGCCTGCCCGTCGTAGCCTTTGGCGAAGTCGGGTCAATGAGGGGTATATTTAGCCGCCGCCATTCAGGGCGGCGCGTTTAGCCGTCGCCGGCCTGTCCCGAGCAGAGTCGAGGGGCACGGCGACGCGGGTTTTCAATCCAAAACCTATCCCTACGCAGGCAGGCCACGGAAATCCAAAACTTGTCCGCCTATGGCGGATCTGAAATGGTGGGATTCCCCCTGCCTTTTTAAAAAATATTGATACAATTCTCACCCTCGCACGTCTTGTTAGCTGTGTGGAATAATAACGGCCAAAAACACGCAATTTTGTTGTTATGACTATTGCGCAAAACAGATTTTATAAGTGCGCAATATTGCCTTGTTCATTTTAACATTTTATACGATAATATAGTATATATAGGTAAAGTTATAAAGTCTGTATTGAAAATGGAAAAAATTATCGGAACGTTATTTTTCTTATTAAGGAGAGTGTAATTATGAAGAACAAATCAATATGTATAGTTTTATTGCTGGTATTAGCGATGATTTGTTCGCCTGCCAAGGCGGCGATATGGAACCCTGACACGGACCCCAATTTGATTTTCAATCTGAATTTTGAGACCGACACTAACGGCCCTCCTCCCACAACCACGAGCAATCCGCATCCTGGTGATGGTAACTATACTGTTTTGGTGGGTACGGCATCTGATTATAATACTACTGACCCATTTCATATGTGGGATTCAAACGTAAACGAACGCAAAATTGGTAACTACAGCGGCGATTTCAGGAAGCTCTGCGATGCCAATACCGGCAAGACGTACGACTGCAGAGTGAGCGTCCCTTCCAATCCGATATTCGACCTTGGCGCCCTTTTCGAAGATCCAACTACAAAAAAAACATTTACCCTCTGGTTCTATCCCGAAATCCAAACTGCGACCGGCACGATGATTAGGCACGCCTATGTGGATGAACCAAATAGTTTTTGGGAAATCAGAATGTACGATGGGAAGCTTCAATTCTGGTCCAAAATGGGTATCGCTGGAGTTCCTCTGCGTATGGAAACGACAAAGACACTGGCCCAGTTGGAAGTTCAGGCGAACTCCTGGCATCATGCCGGGATTGTTTACGACAGAAGTGCGCGTGAAGCCAGCCTTATATTTGTTGACGGTGTCCAGGTGGACAGAACGGTTATTTCTCATGATGATACCAATACCATAGGTGCAAACGTTGACCCCGGCTATACTTCCCCTGTCATATTTGGAACCGGGGACAGCGAATTTGAAGGTATGCTTGACGAATGTCGTATCTATAAAAGAACCCTGACTCCTTCTGAAGTCAGTATTCTTTATCAGACTGATTACACAACCAAGGCTATTGCGCTCAGTCCTTTCCCCAATGCTTCAAATGTTCCTGTTGACACCAATCTTCTGTGGCAGCCTGTGGCAGCCGCTACAAGGCAGACGTTATATTTTAATGATGATAGCGATGTGTGCACATCTCCGTTATATACGGTAAGTGGTGCCAATGATTTGAACAGCGTGGCTAATGCTTCAATTGGCGGCCCGCTGACTCTTAATACTACCTATTACTGGGCGGTTGATACAAATGTCAGCGGTACTATGTATAAGGGTCCGGTCTGGAAGTTTACTACAGAAACAGGCAAGGCGTTTAATCCTGTGCCGGCTAACGGCGAAGAAGATGTAAATGTCGGGGCTGTTGACCTGCAGTGGAGCGCTTCTTCAAGTGCGAGCAGGTTTGATGTCTATTTCGCTGACAATTTTGACCGTGTAAATGACGTTAATGCTGATGCCTTGGAGGTGAATGATATTACCGACACCAACTTTGCGGTTAATGCACCTGTCAAGGGCGAAACCTATTATTGGCGCATCGTAACCAAATTCCCGGCGGGAACCGGTCTGCCTGATGTTACAGGCGATGTATGGAATTTCCGTACCAAACCGCAGCTTGTTATTGTAAATACTTCGGATGCGGGTGCGATATATAATGAAGTTAATTATCCTGCCAAGACTCTTACATTTGTTGATGATAGCTGTACAGTTAACGGTTATCTTGGCGATGATGATGTTGTAATATTTGATTACAATGCCAATCTCAATCTCAATGAATACTATTCTATAATTGTTATTCCGGAGTTTAACGATACGGTTGAAGCCGATATGAATAGTCAGGGATACAGAAAGACATCTCGTCCGATGGCGATACACGTTAATGGCGACGCGTTTTTCAATTGCAGAATTGAAGCGTATGCTCCGGATGCGCCTCTCAATGACAGAGGGCCTTCATCTCAGGCTCGCAGCGGCGGTTACCGCGGTTCATACCGTTATGAGGACCATAATAACCCAATTGAAAAATTCGGTCCCGGCTATGGCGCCACGGGAGGAGAATCTGATGTTCTTTGCGGTGCAGGCGGCGGCTATGGCGGTGCAGGCGGCAATCAAGCTCGTGGCGGCTTAGGCGGCGTTGCTTATGGTTATACACAAATACCGGTTCCGCTTGGCGGCAGTGCCGGCGGCTGGAGCAATAATGCGACGGCCGGCGGCGGCGGTGGTGCCGTTGAAATCGCAGCGACCGGAAATGTTACATTAGGTTCAGAGATGCAGTTGCTTGTCAGCGGCGGTAAAGCTCTGCCGGCTGGCCGCGGTTCAGGCGGCGGTGCCGGCGGTTCGGTAAAGATTATTGCCCGCGGCAATTTTACCAACAGCGGCGTTGTTGACGCCAACGGCGGCAAGGGCGGCGATACTACGATTTTGACGGTTCCGGGGTCTGAGGGAAAGGCAAATCCGGGCGGCGGCGGCGGCGGTGGCCGAATTGCCGTATTCCACGCCGGAAGTTATACCAATACCGGCACCCTTGCTGTTGCCGGCGGTGCACGCGGCGGACGGCCTGAAGAAGACCAGAATACTGCAAGTCAGGCCGGAGCTGTTGGTACTGTATTTGAGTCCAATCAAACTCCGCTAAAGCCGGAGTATCCAACACCGGCCGACGGTGCCAATGGCATTATGTCCGGCGGCAAGGTAACTCTCAAATGGTATCCAGGTTTTGGCGCTAAAAAGAATGAGCTTTATTTCGGCACCAGCACTAACCCGCCGAAGATAATAGAAATTAACGGCGTTCCTGCAAAGGGCGGTGTCCTTCGTGCTCAGCAGACCTATGACGTCAATGCAGTCGCAGGACAGACATATTACTGGTATGTCAAGGCCAAATCCGATACTAATGAAGTTAACAGCACCTCGTGGTCGTTTCTTGCTCTTTATGATTATATGATAGTTTTCAATACCAGTGATGTCAACGCAACTTATAGCGGTCAGATAATTAATCCTCTGACCTGCAGAATCCGTGATAGCAACGGCTGGGAGCCTGCTGTTATTTCTACCGGCTCGGTCGGTGCTGATGGTGTTACCATCTTTAACTTCAACGGCTTTAACTATGACGCAAATTACACCATTGTCGTAGTGCCGGATTATACATGTACAGGCAAATCGACGACAACTGAAGTGCCCAGCCTTTCGAGTCGCAGACCGTTGGCTATTCATGTAGCCGGTGATTTCTACTTCGACGGCACGCTGGACATTTCCGGCGATGATGTTCTTACTGCGGCGGATAGACCCAAGGCACGCAGCGGCGGTTACCGCGGCACAAGGATGAGAGGCTCTTCAGCTGACGACTTCGATGATTACTCTGAATATGATGCCGGATACTTTACTGTAAAAAGTGATCCAAACCATCGTTACAGCTTGACCCCGGCTGCGCAACTTTACTATCCGCCGACAGACAGTGGACGCAGTGTATTTGGCCCGGGTATAGGTCTGATTGCTGTTTATGATGGCGGCGGCGGCGGCGGTTACGGCGGCATCGGCGGCGACAGCGGCCGTGGATATTACTATGGTCTGTTTGCCGGCGGTCCGTCCTATGGTGATAAGGAAGTGCCTGTCCCGTTTGGCGGAAGTGCCGGCGGTTATGGCAAAGAAACCGGTGGTGGCGCAGGCGGCGGCGGCGTTGAAATCGCCGCTACAGGCAGCGTAACCTTCGGCAGCAACGCCGAAATATATTCCGAAGGCGGCAGTGTCTTGTTCTATACTGGCAGATATTCCGGTGCCGGCGGCGCCGGCGGTTCGGTTAGAATTATTGCCGGTACTACTTTCACCAACAACGGCATCATTGATGTCAATGGCGGTAAAGGCGGCGATAGCTCCTATCGGGCCAATGAAGGCGGCGGCGGTGGCGGCGGCGGACGCGTATCTATATATTACGGCAGCGGCACACCTGTCCAGGGCACAATTACCGCTAAAGGCGGTGCCAGAGGCCTTTGTCAGGCTGCTGACCCGTGCCATTACCTGAAGAATCTTTCTGAACCTGGGCAGGACGGAACTGTCTTTGTTTCAAACGGTTCGCCGGCAAAAGCATCTGCTCCCGCACCTAAGAACGGCGACACTATGGTTTATTGTCCGAATTCTTCTCCTACTCAGAGTTGGCTGACGCTCAAATGGTATTCAGGTTACAATGTTACATCCGTCAACGATGTTGTTTACTTCGGCACTGCTTCTAACCCGACTACTCAGATTGGCGCGCCGGTGCCTGCAACACGTGGTCAGCACAGCAGCACCGTAGATGTGAATATTGTTCCTGATAAAACTTATTACTGGAAGGTTACAACAGCCGGCACCGTCAACAGCGATATATGGTCTTTCAAGACGGTTAACTGGCAATGCCAGATGCCGGACGCTAATGTTTCTCCGGTTATCGACGGCTGGCCGGAATGGGATTTCAACCATGATTGCGTTGTGAACTTCATCGACTTCGCGTCTTTTGCAGAGCGATGGAGAGCTTTTGCAGAAGTCGGCTCTTATGATCTGACTTTACCTGAGTTGATCATTTTGATGACCGAGTGGATGGAATGCCAGGGCAGAACCAATAGCGGCTGCAGCGGCAGCGGCTGGTGAAACAGTTGTTCGGTAAATATTGAATAGTTTTTACATTGCGGCCCCGATTTCCGGGGCCGCAATTTTTTTGCTTTCTTATTTCTTTGCTTGTCCTCCGTAGCCTTGTGCGAAGTTTACCCGCCGCAGGTGGGGCGGATTCAGGGCGGCGCGTTTAGCCGTCGCCGGCCTGTCCTGAGCCTTGCCGAAGGAGTCGAGGGGCACGGCGACGTGAAGTTTACCCCGTAAGATGCCGCCTCGGCTATCTCATCGGGGTCATTGCGAGGCCGCAGGCCGCGGCAATCCAAAACTTGTCCGCCGGAGTTTACTCGCCTTAGGCGAGGCGGATCCAAAATCTAAAATGGCTTTTCCCTTCCCCTTTCCTTATTTTTATCTTATAATCAATTCCATATTTTTAAAAAAGGAAATTTATTATGAACATTGAGGAATTAAAACAGTTCGTAAAGCAGGCTGGCCGGGGTTATTTGGCTACAACAGATGGCAAAATCGTCGGTGTCCGGCCAATGGGCGGCCTGGCCTGGAAAGACAATCAGTTATTATGTGCGACCTTTAACCCGTCCGACAAGGTTTCTCAGCTTAAAAAAGTGCCTTACGCCGAATATTGTTTTTGCGATTCCACAGGCAAACACGTCCGCATCGCAGGCCCTTGCACTATTAGCACCGACAATGACGAAAAACTCTGGCTGTTCAATCAGGTCCCGGAACTTGCGAAATATTTCCCCGACCCCGCTGCGCCGCAGTATGTAATTATCAAGATGATACCGGACAACATCCGTGTAATATCCGGCAAGATATGAATTACGAACAGGTAAAAGTAAAATGACCTTTGTATTTTTCTCATTTTAACGCTATAATTTCTTAGTGCACTACACGCAATATGTAACGAGTTATTACCTCTGTCTTCGCCCCCCCCCGTCACATACTCAATATTTCTTCGTGCCTTGGTGTCTTTGTGGCTAATTTTTCAGTTGTGGATTGACTTCAGGTCGGGATTAGTTACACTAGTTGCTATAACACCCATTCCCGCCGCGGGGTTGTGGATTGACTTCAGGTCGGGATTAGTTACACTATCAGGCGTGAGGGGCACAATCGGATGTTTGTTGTGGATTGACTTCAGGTCGGGATTAGTTACACTACAAAAATTTTCGCATAATTTACAGACCGCGTTGTGGATTGACTTCAGGTCGGGATTAGTTACACTCGCCGGCGTCGTCTTATGGCTGCTGGTTGAGTTGTGGATTGACTTCAGGTCGGGGCGGCAAAAAAATCTGTATCCTGCGATAATGAACATCGGCATTTTCCTCACTTGCACAGTGCCTTGCATATACCGAGTATTGTATCATAGAAAAGCCGTCTTTTAAAAGATTTTTTCGAAAATGTGTATAATCTTTTCTCGCCTTTTCCGTATCCGTCGGCAAATCAAACATCGTAAATATCCACACCGCTCTATACCCGCTTATTATCATAATTGTCGTTTAGCCGCCGCCGGTACGGCGGCGCTGGTTAGCCCTGCCATCACTATGGCAGGGTTATATTTTCGGTAACTCTATTTCTTTCTGTTCTCCGCAAAAACACCTCACAAGTGACGCAGCCGTCCTATGAAGCCCAACCATCAGCGGCCCTTTATATTCTGATATTTCTACTTCTTCATAAAGCGTTTCAAGCAATCTTGCTTTTATCGCTTGAGTTAGCTCTTCATAATCTTCACCGCTCTTTATAATCTCTCTTGCTTTTGCCTCCACAAACCCTCTGAAAGGCTCGACTAAATCATCCGCAAGGCAAAATGCGTTATATTTGTTTCGATGATGAAGCCCGACCGAAGGCAATAATCCTGCGCTGCAAATCGCCCGCGCCACCGCCGCCCGCATTACCATATAACCATAGTTCAATAAATTATTCGGCGGCTTGCCTTCCGCATCTCTTCTGAATTCTAAACCTTGAATATATGCACTCCAGAACAGTTTGCTTGCCCTTGCCTCGATATTAGAAGGGTCGCCGCTGCGAACCTGACTAACTAGTTCCGTCAACGCCTTATAAATTTCTGGATTACCTGTGGTGAGCTTGCCGAATCCATCTTTGACAAGTTTTGCCTGATGTTTTATTTTTGCCCGGACTATTTGCTGCCAGAGTTTCTTTTTCAAAGGTTCTTTTGCGTTTATTTGTTTTGCGTATCTTTCAGTTTGAATTGTATTAGCTTCTATCGGTAGTAACATACCGCTCGGCAAATGATTATTATCGCAAAGCACCACAGCCGCGCCGCATTTTAATAATTCCGTAAAAACACAGTGCGTGTAATTTGTCGCGGGATTATCGACTAAGAGTACACCAATATCTTCACAGGGAATAGATTTTTCCTCTTGCTTGTCCTGAGCGGAGTCGAAGGACCGGATTACCAATTGCCCGTATTTTATTGAAAGACTTGTCCTTGTCTGAGAAATCTCTATTATCTTTTTAATCATTCGCCCAGCGTATTCTGCCTAATGGGTCAACTATAACTTTTCGTCCACTTAAAGTACTTGGCGATCTGCGCTGAATAAGCGGCGGTTTATCATAATCACTAAGTTTTCCGCCATAGGTATGAGGTCTAAAAATGATACTAATGCTCTCTTTGGATTGGCTCATTTTTTGTGTGCGATGTAACACTTCTGACCCATCATCAAGTTTTAGCAAAACCATTTCATTTTGCGAAAGAGACATAAGAAAGTTTCCATCTGATTCCAAGTTTTTTTGGACTATTGGTTGTTTGTTTTTAACACTTTGAGCGGCTTCATACATACTAACCAGTTTACCTTCATATTTAAGTTTGCCTTTTTTATCTTTAGTTTCAAATATTTCAATATGATGGTTCGATCCGGGTTCTACCCATATATTAGGTCTTAATTGCATCATATTGCTGGATGTCTGCCAGACTCTCACTTTTCTTATTGGTATTTGTTTGTCTTTATCATTCGGCAGATATAAAGGTTCGGCAAAAGCTTTCTTTGCATCATTTTCATATTCGGTAAGTCTATCCATCGCAAGCCTTTTGATTTCTTCATCGCAGATTTGTTCTGCCCAACTAAAATCGCCATTTAATTCTTTTCGCGTTATATATTTACCCACATGTTCCCCGTTTGTTTCTTTCCAATAATTTGTTTCCTTGTGCAATGCCCCTTTTACTTTGCGAAGAACCTTATGTGAAATATTTATCTTCTCGGCAGCTTTTGCAAGTTCCTGCCCAAAACCTGTCCAAGGCTCATCAACAGTTGTCCGGCTCGGCCTGCGAGGCCAGTTATTCCTTAGCTTATCTGTAATTTTCTTAATCATTCCGGGTGAGGTAATGGCTATTACCGCCGCATCTATTGCATGATGTCTCAGATCGTCTCTGTTTTTTGGACCAATTTCACCATCTCGCAAAATCGCGTTTAGCCCCCACATATTCCTAAGTTCAGCAGTTATTCCGCCTTTCGTTGTCTTAACGCATTTTTCGGCGTCGTTTGCCGAATACAGGCGTTTTAGATAACTTCTTACCTCTCTTGCTATATATGATGTATCTTGCAAAAGCCTGTCGGGTGTATATTTCTCCGCTATTTCCTCATTATGTACAAAAAACCGTTCTTTTTTTGCCTTATCAAAGCCCAAAATCCCTTTTTCTATTGCCTCAGCAATTTTTCTAAATCGTTCACTTGTTTCACCAAGCCAGTCAATCGGAGAATTTTGCCCTTTTGTCTGGTTTTCACTGGAAAAACATATCACCTTATTACGCCTTGAATTATCAAGGCTCATAGAATATGGCAGAATATGATCAACTTCCGTTTCTGTGCTTAAAAGCTGTTCTATTCCAATTTTCCTCAATGAATATGGACAGAAACCGTTCTGCTCTTCCCATAGACGGTATTTGAGTATGTCCGTTGCCGATACCTGAACATCTTCGTCCCAATGATGATATTCTCTGATTCGTTTTGCACATTGCTCACGTTCATTTTGATTTTCGGCTTGCTCCTCAATAATTTCTTTTCGTAGATCTTTGCTTACCTTTAATTCGCGTGCAAATTCTATTATGATTTTTTCCGGCTTGCCAAATTCTCTAACGAGAGCATTGATAACTTTTCTAAGCTGAAACATAACTGTTGTTACTATCGGATTTGGTATATTGATACCATTGTCTTTCGATGGAAGAGGCAAAAAATTCTGCTGTGTCCAGCCTTTTATAAAATTTGCCGCTTCTATCGCCTCATACAGATTTTTCCCCTGTCTCATGTAGGGTAAAATTTTATCGATAGCCTGTTCGCAGTAATTTAAATTTCCTTTAGGTTCTGCAAGTTTTTCAATCGCTTTTATATCGCCAAATTCGAGTCCGTATACATCTTTGAATTTTTCCACAAGCTGTTCGGTCGTCATATCACTGTTGCGTAAATAATTCTGAATTTCTTTCCAAACCTCTTCTTTTTGCTGTTCGCTTAATTTCAGCCAAGTCTTTTTGCCGAAAAATTTATTCCCGGCCAGCATGGCATCTATTTGATTGCCTATAAGTTTTTTACTTTTCTCATGCTCTTGATTTATCCGGTCGTCTTCTTCAATACCTAAAAGCTTACGAATTTGCTTAAAATCTCTGCCATTTGATACCATTAGCTCTTCATATAATTTTTGTCGGTCAAACTGGATTTCCCCGCCTTTTCGATAAACTTTCATATCGTTTATCTTCTGCAATAATCGAAATTCCTGTGCCTTTCGACTCGACATAGAAAGCCTCGGCTTACCGGTGATCAAAGTACAAGTACCAATTACCCTCCTTTTTTTCATATTACTTAGTTCAAAATTTATCTGCCTGAAAACAATTTCACAAAACAGGTCTTTTAACCTGTTTGTAAGAATGTCTGGATAAAATGCAGATTGTTTTTGCCAAATTTTATTTAACTCATCTTGATATTGTTGTCTTTGTGCTATCCAGTGATAATTGCTTCTTCTATTGCGAATAGCTTCCAATGGATTATCTCTTCGTTTTTCTGCCCAGAATTGCCCTAATGTTTTATCGCCGATTTCCTGTGCAAGGCGATTAATCGCTTCTTTTATCAGCCCCGCTTCTGCATCTTTTTCAGCCTGTCGCCGGTTTGATTTAAACCCACGCCTTTTTGCAATGTGAAGAAATATTCTACCCACCTCATACAACGATATTTTTTCACTGATGGCTTTAGCTCTTAGTTCGTATGGGTTTTTATTTAACTCTTCTTGTCTCTCTTTATCATTGGTGGGCATAAGTTTGTTCGCTGTAAGAGCCGAAAGGAGTTTTAGTCTTCTTGCTCGTCTGCGTCTAAGCATTCTGCGAACAGACCTTGCTTCTCTTCGCTTTTTGTTTTTAGGCTCCTCACGTTGTCCCTGATTTATGTTATCAACACCTGCGGGGAAAATTCTTGCACCAATTGCTGGTATGGAATTTTTGCCATCAGATATTTGTGCTAACCCTTTGTAATCGCCGTTTCCGTCAATGTTTACGGCTGCCCAGCCGATTGATGAAGGCCCTAAATCCAATCCCAATACGTAACCCATAAAATACTTCCTCCTAAGTAGATAGGGGATTTTTTCTCTCGCTGTGAACTTGTCTGGCTAAAATTATACAAAAAATACTTGACTTGTCCAGAAAAAAATCTATAGTATAAATTGTGTAACTAATCCCGACCTGTGCTTTTCATAACAAAAGAAAAGTTGCAGGCAGTCCCGCCCAAAAGGTGGGGCAGCTCTACGGAGCATCCTGGCGAGGAATCGAAAGAGGCCTCGCCTTTTTTACGCGCTAATTTTTCTTTGCCCCTAAAAAACCCTAAAAACCTCTAAAAACTCCTCACTTTTCGTTAAAAATCCCCAAAAAACCTAAAAATCCGTGAAATTTATCCGCCTACTTGTCCTCCGTAGCCCCTATTAAATCGGGGCGAAGGACGGATGGCGGACTTGCCCGCCGCAGCACGAATGTGCTGAGGCGAAAGTCCCGATGAAATCGGGACAAGACAAAAAATCAAATTGTTCAAATCTTAAATCTCCAATTAAAAATTATGAAATCTCTCCTCACCTTTGCTTGATAGTTATCAAGTATCGTTTTTTACCCTGATTTCGGGGTTGATGTCTTTTAATTGATTAATTTAACTGTATTTGTACACTATTTTGAGGTCAAAATATTTCAGCAGTTTGTCTGCAGTTTTGACATCGCAGCTTTTGCCCTGCATTATCCTGCAAAGTGCCGCCTGGTCTAATCCTGTATCTTTGCATATACGGTAACGGCTTACCGGCCCTCTTTTGATATACTTCCTGATTTCTTCCATTATCATATTTCACCTCACAAATATCGTTATGATAACAACTAATAATAGCACCTTTACTTGATAATTGTCAAGTATTAATTTCCCGCTGCTGCTGCCACCGCACAAATGTGCGAAGGCTCAGGTCTCCCGATTTATCGGGAGATTTAATCAAAGGTCAATTTGCTTAAATTTAAAATCCCCAATCCCTGTCCTGAGCGAAGTCGAAGGATTAAATTCTGTCGTTTTTTTTCACCTTTGCTTGATAGTTATCAAGTAAAGTTTTTTAACTCAAAACTAACAATTAAAAACTAAAAACTCTGCATCTCCCCCCTTACCTTTGCTTGATAGTTATCAAGCATCATTTTTCAGCCTAAAACAGTCGTTTTGAGCATTTGAATTTTGGTGATTCGGATTTGTTTAGGATTTAGATATTAGGATTTAGAATTTGACTCGAATTTCGATTTTCGAATTTCTACTTCCCGTCTCCGTTTACTGACTCCCACGTAATCAGCCCCGGCTCGTAGGGTTCGACGAGGTCTTCGTGTTTCGGCATAACTCGCAGCGCAAAACCGCATTTCCCGCTGCGGGCGCATTTTATTGTCCCGTTGAACTGATATGAACCTTCCTTTTTGACTTCGGCCAGTGCGGTCGAGCCGCTCAGCTGGGTATATTCCATATCTTTTATGCTGCCCTGGCTGATATTTCCCCACGAATCTACTGCTCCGTGATATATTTGCACGGCGACATCGTTGGGGTTTAATCCTCCCAGCCGCACATTTGCCGTTATTTGCAATTCGGTGCCGACCGTAAGCGACGCCGCGTTGCCGTTAACCGGCACGTTGGCTTTGCCTTCTTTCATTTGCACATCGACATCTTCTATTTTTATATTGTTCCATTCTTGTCTGACTCTGTTCTTGAAGGCCGCAAGATTTTTGGCTTTTGTCATTCCTGATTCCACGAAAGCCAGCCACGTCTGTGCCGCAGGTTTGTAGAATCGGCTGGTGTATTCGGCTACCATTCTATGGGTATTGAATCGCGGCGCTATCCACTTTATCGAATTTTTCATCCTGTGAATCCACGCCCTTGGCAGATGGTCCGCCGAGCGGGTATAGAATAGTGGGATTATCTCATTTTCAAAAAGATTAAACACCGCTTCTGATTCCACCTTATCCTGGTAATCGTAATCGTCGTATGTCTCCCCTGCTCCTATCACCCATCCATCATTTAGGCTGTAACCTTCGCACCACCACCCATCGAGGGTGCTGACATTTAGCGCGCCGTTAATGGCGGCTTTCATTCCGCTCGTGCCCGATGCTTCCATAGGAACACGCGGGTTATTGAGCCAGATGTCGACACCCTGAACCAAATATCTGGCGATATCAATATTGTAGTCTTCCAGAAAAACAAGCCTTCTCCGAACATCGTTCCTCGTGGCAAAATGAATAAGCTGCCTGATAATTTCCTTGCCCTGCCCGTCATTTGGATGAGCCTTGCCCGCGTAGATTATCTGCACCGGCTTTTCAGATTTGTTGAGAAGCTTTATCAATCTTTCCGCATCCTTGAGCAGCAGATTGCCCCGCTTGTAAGATGCAAACCTTCTTGCAAAACCAATGGTCAAGGCCTCCGGGTCGAGCACTTCCTCGGCCCAGCCGAGCTCCGTATGATACGTGCCGCGGCGCTGCAATTGGTTTTTCAACTGCCTCCGCACAAAAGCAATCAGATTCTCCTTGCTCCTCTGATGTATCCGCCACAACTCCTCATCCGGTATCTGGTCAACGTTATTCCAGATAGCCTCGTCCGCGATTTCCTCGCTCCAGTTAAAGCCAAGATACCTTTCGTAAAGCGAATTCAGCTCAGGCGAAATAAAACTCTTGGCGTGTATGCCGTTAGTTATCGACTCGATAGGCACTTCAGCAGAAGGCAGGTTCGGCCACAAATCGGCCCACATCGAGCGCGAAACCTGGCCGTGCAGCTTGCTTACGCCGTTGCGATAAACGCTCGTCCGCAGCGCAAGGACCGGCATCTTGAAAGTTTCGCTGTCCCTGTCCGGGTCAATCCTGCCGAGCGCAAGAAATTTATTTTTGTCAATTCCCAGTTTTGGAATATAAGCGCCGAAGTATTTGTTCATAAGCTCAGGGCTGAATTCATCGTTGCCTGCTTTTACCGGCGTATGCACGGTAAAAATATTGCTTAACCTCGTCGCTTCGAGAGCCTCGTCGAAAGACAGATTTTTCATAGTGCACAAATGCCTTATTCGTTCGAGAGCCATAAAGGCGGCGTGTCCTTCATTCATATGGCAGACGGCCGGCTCAAGACCCATAGCGAGAAGCACCTTAAAACCGCCGATACCGATAAGTATTTCCTGCTGAATCCTCAACTCGGAATCGCCGGCATAAAGGGCGGAAGTTATTAATCTGTCCCTTTCCGAATTTGCGCCGATATTTGTGTCCAGCAAAAACAGTTTCACCCTTCCTACGGTTACTTTCCAGACCTGCGCGACAACCTGACGCTGCGGAAAGGCGAGTTTTATAGTCAGCGGCTTTTCGCTTTTCTTTTTCACAAGCTCGACGGGCATATTATAAAAATCATTATCTTCGTAGCGTTCCTGCTGCCAGCCGTCGGCGTTGAGATACTGCCTGAAATAACCCTTCTGATACATAAGTCCTACGGCGGCAATCGGCAGACCGAGGTCGGATGCGCTTTTTAAATGGTCTCCCGCAAGAATGCCCAAACCGCCGGCATAAACCGGCAGCGACTCGTGAATGCCGAACTCAAGACTGAAATACGCAATCACCGGCTTTGGCGTTTTGTTCCATACCTTGTCGAACCAGCCGGGCGAACTTATGTAGTGTTCGAGTTTTTCCTGCGCCTGCTTCAACTGATATGTAAAGCCCTGCTTTTCAGCAAGGTCGTTAAGTCTGGTTTGACTGACCAGGCCTAAAAGTTTAATCGGATTATGGCCGCTCTGCTCCCATTTTTCAGGGTCTATCTGGCGGAATAATTCGATAATTTCCGGGTTCCAGGACCAGAACATATTTTGTGCGATTACCCTCAGCCCCCTGAGAGCTTCCGGCAGAGCCGGCAAAACCGTAAAATTGCGTATCCTTGGCATATTACTTCCTTAAATCCTATAAACCTGTATCTAATCTAATCGTCATTTTGAACAGTTTGCTTAATCTTAGACGGAAATAAATAAATTAGTTATAGGACGAAGAAACTTAAAACCAACGGACTTTTCAACAACTAAAAGAATGATTGGGTCATTTTAAAATCCTGCCAACCCCCCTAAAAAGGGGTACGTTTAGGGTCAAACAGCAACGATCTCAGGTCGGGGGGTACTAAAGTATGGTCGGAGTGAAGATTTAAGATTTAAAAATGAAGATTTGCGGAATTTGCCGGAGGTAGATCCGTTTTTCTTTAGTCGGTAAATTCATACTGACCATTATGCTTGACCGCTCAAGCAAAGTCAAGAGAAAAATTTAAATAATTTTAGGGACTGCGAACAGAAAAGAGTTGCGAGGGATAATCCACCCCCAAGAAAAATTGTCCCAAAAAATCAGATACCCCTAATAGAACTACAGGCAATCTTTCCATAAAATCAATTTGGACTTCAGATGTCGTGTAAATAATTTCCGGATTTCCATTAAATACTGAATTTGTATTATAAACTTCTAAACGGCATATATGAGAGTAGGCGTTTGTTGCCCCATTTCCAGTATTTACGCCTTTGCGAATACCACTTTTTAAATCATAGCCCAAGTATTTTGCAAAATATGCAGGAACTGCGCAAGCATCCGCACCGGTATCAATCATACCTGTAGTGTCAATCAATAGTCCGGTCTGCGGATTAACTATTTTTACAAAAAGAATAGGGCGATTTGGATGGTTAGGAGATGTTTTGAAAAATGGAAAATTAACTATTGGCATCAATAACAACAAGTCATATTTTTTTCAGGGACAAAAAATATCATTGGATGACTTGCTCCCGCTTCTTTTGCTTTTCTCATAACATCCTCTGGTTTACTACCGTAAGCAATTACTGTATGATTTGTTACGGACGTAAACGCAACATATCCGCCTTCATATTTAGAGTCTTTAACGAGAACGTGCTTATCCATAAGCAACTCCTACAATTTTAAATTAGCGTGAACTTTTAATTACATAATTTCCCTTATGCAAGGGAGCGGACCGACAACAGTTGTAATTGTAGCATAAGAAAATAATGTGTCAATTATTTATCAATTTTACTTTTTTCGTCTGTTTTTTCAGCCCATCGGGCTTTTGCAGCTTTTTTTGCGATTTCCGAGCGTTTTTCAGGAGATAATTTGGCCGTTCTTGCCTTACCGCCCTTTAAGCCGCCCAGATGTCCCAACAGAACGGCAGCGATATTTTTGCCTTCGTGAGCAGCCTTTTCTAACAATTCCTCATCTGTTGCCTTATCTACAATATACTTGGCAAGAAGGTTTAAGTTCAGCTTTTTTTTGCTTGAACGCTTAGGCATAATCTGCATTATATCAGCCTAAAATTCATTGCAAGATAAATTTTAAGCGACCGTATTTACTTGCAAAAGAGATAAAAATAGATACAATTACATTAGTAGTAATCACCAATAACTGCTTTGAAAAGAAAGGGGGAAACATGGAATCGCTAATCATGTTTCTCGGATTGTTGATAATATTTAAAGTTGTATTATCAAAGTAACCCAGAGATAAGGGGTATCCAACAATACCCCTTATTTTTTTATTTTTCAAAGAGCAAAAAAATTCATTCAAACTGATCCAATACCCATCGTCAGTTTAGCGGCATATTTTATTTTGGCAGGTTATCGGATTTAAAAATATCGCAGTTACGGAGTGCAAATTCGCCGTGATATTTTCCCGCCGCCCTGTCGTAAGCCTCCGCTGCCTCTTTTTCAGTCTCGAACATTCCGAGGTGTATCCTTTTGTTTTCAAAATATATGGTCGCACGCCATTTGTTTGTTTTTTTGTCGAAAGAAACACCTCTGTATTTAGATGAGCCTTCAAAGAAACCTTTTAAACTGTTGTAGTTATTCTGCGCGAGCGTAGCGATTCTCAAATTAGCCTTTCTGTTATCAAGGCCATCGCGATTTTTATGGTCAACAACCATTCCATCAGGAGCATCCATAATTACCCTGTGCATAGAGCAGTGCCGAGGCCTGCCATTTACCGTTATCATCCGACAGGCATAAAAGGTATATTTTCCTTTGGTTGCCTGCCATTTGAATTGATTGAGATAATCGAAATTTTCCGGGTCAACGATGGTAAATTTGCCTTTCGTAAGTTCGATTTTGCGGAATGGATAGCCGAAACGGCGTTTGCGGTAAGCAAGAAGAATAACGATGCAGAGACGCATAATAACTTCAGGAACAGGGATAGGGAGATAAATTTTGACCATAATTTCAATCCAAAATTCTAAGCACTAAACTCTAAATTCTAAACAAATCCAAAATTCTAATTTTCAAATGCTCAAAACGGTTTTGAACATTTGAATTTTGGTAATTCGATATTGTTTCGGATTTCGTATTTTTCTACCACTTTTCACTTATCACTTTTAACTATTCACTTTTCACTGTTGCCTCCGGCAACATAGTCCCTCCGTATTACCCCAGAAGTTGCGCGTTTTTGTCGAAATTTGAGCAAATTTTTGGAGGGTCGATTTTGCAAGTGCCTGTTAAATAGGGAGATAAATTTTTTTATTTTTTCAAAGCGCGCAACTTTTTTGTTGCGCGTTTTTGCTTATTCGGACAAGATTGGTATGGTTTGTTTAGCCCCCGAATTTACCTGTCGCGGCGAAGATGGATTCCTGCGCGGTTGTTAAAAAATACCAATAAAAAAGGTCTGAATTAACAGACCTTTTTAAATGCCGGTAACCTCCACCTGTGCCGATGGTAGGCTATTTAAAGAACCCAGTATTTCAAGGTGGGTAGTCAGCTTCAAGCGTCCAAAAGTCCTGTCGAGCAGGCATTTTCGAGCCGTCAGGTTCCGACTTCCCTAAATATGGGCATCGGTTCTTCAAATATGAACCTTCCTGTCGAACACTGCAGGGGAAACCCGCTATTGTATTATATCGGAAAACGACTTCGATTTCAATGAAATTTTTTCCGCTGAGAATTATAAATATCGCCGCTCTGGACTTTTATGATTGATTATGGTATAATGATTTTGTGTATATGAATATCAGATGCTCTTTAAAAATTTACGTATTTTCCGGGGGCGAAAGGCTTCGACCGGACGGGTAGAGAAGCAGGCGGCATATCCAGGACGTCGGTTGGCCTGGCTAATCATCCGACACAAATTTAATTGGCAACTACCAATTAGCAATGGCTGCTTAATTAAAGCGGCCCGTTCTGCGGGATTGTTCCCGCCGATTTCGCAGGACGCCGATTAGCGGGATAACTCTGCAAGGTTGTTCGTCCGAGCAGCGTGAAAAGATACGAACTGGCTGAGCCGAAAACCTGTTATTCGGTGTTTGGCAAGGCGAGAAAACAAAAGAATAACTAAATATGTAGAAACCTGTTTCGAAACGTTTCGGGACG
>JAPLMW010000045.1 GCA_026386845.1 Phycisphaerae bacterium | reverse complement strand
CAAACAACAAAGTTACTGTTCTCAATCCCGGGATTAATGCCGTATTCAAAGACGGCCATGTAGTATATTGCGGCGACCGGGAGGTCTTTACTGATAACCGGGCTGTCCCTGCTGGTGCAGTTTGGTGGTGGCAGGAAAGTGACAAATTAACACTTGACGCCGGCAGATATGCGTTTAATTATACAATATTAAAGATGATTCAGCCTTAATAATAGGTTGGCGGCCTGACGGTCAGAAAATAAGAATACATTATTCACCTGTGGCATTGACACAGGTAATATTGGCAGCAAAAAGCGGATTATTTACCGGCTTGCCGGGCTAAGTCCGGAGGTATACGTTGTGGGGGCGTTAAGGAGCGGTGATGAAAAACCTTCATATTTATATTTTTTGTCTGTTTTTGCTATTCGGTTTTAATAAGGCAAATGCAGTGCCGGCATTTCCCGGTGCCGAAGGATATGGTGCATATTCATTAGGGGGCAGAGGCGGAGATGTTTATCATGTTACAAATTTAAACGACAATGGTGCCGGTTCCCTGCGATATGGAATAACATCGGCAGGCGGAACAGTAAGCACACCGCGGACTATTGTTTTTGACGTTTCAGGAACTATTGCTCTTACATCGACGCTTTCCATTAATAAATCTTATATAACAATAGCCGGACAAACCGCTCCCGGAGATGGAATTTGTCTTCGTGACCATCGTTTGGGCATTAGCGCAAGCCATATTATTATGCGATACATTCGTGTGCGCCTTGGCGATGAAAGCCTCACAGAAGATGATGGCATATGGATTCAAAGCGGAAGCAATATTATTATGGACCATATCACATCAAGCTGGAGCGTGGACGAAGTGTTCTCGTGCTCAACAGCATTGCCGGATCTTACTAATGTAACAGTTCAATGGAGTATTATTTCCGAAGCGCTTAATAACAGCATACACGGCAAAGGAGCTCACGGATACGGTGCATTAATTCGTGGATGTCACGATGCCAAATATTCATATCATCACAATCTCTGGGCACACAATTCGTCGAGAAATCCGAGACCTGGCAATTACGACAGTACAGTGTCAGATGGAAATCCTTATTGGGAAGACCCCTGCGGCCTGTTGTTCGATTTTCGTAATAATGTGATTTATAACTGGGGCGGTTCAAGACCCGGCTACGATGCCGACCTCGACAGCGTTTGCAGATATAACTATGTCGGTAATTATGCAAAACCGGGTCCTAACGGTACGGCTGGATATTTATACAGCGCCGCCTGTACTTATTTTAAGGGCTATTATGCGGGCAATTATTTCAACGGCACTTACTCAGCGGATGACTGGCAGTGGGTAACATGGGATACATCGAAAGGCGGATGGACTGAAGCACAAAAAGCGGCTTACAAACAAAGTCAGCCGTTTCCTACCGGTCCAATCATGACAGACACCGCTTTAGTTGCATATCAAAGAGTTCTTAATCATGCCGGTGCGAGCCTGCCGTTAAGAGATTCGGTTGATACGAGAATCGTCAATGAGGTAGTAAATGGAACCGGACAGATAATTGACACGCAAGGTCAGGTCGGCGGCTGGCCAACGCTTAATTCGACACCTGCACCGACAGATACGGACCAGGACGGTATGCCGGACAACTGGGAAACAGCAAACGGTTTAAATCTTAATAACGCGGCCGATAGAAATAATTATACACTTAGTACAGATTACACAAACCTTGAGGTTTATCTGAACAGCCTTATTCCAGTTGGTACATATTCAGAGGACACCGCTGCCCCGACGCCGGACCCAATGACCTGGCAGCAGGAACCAGAGTCAGCCGGTGCAGCACAAATCACAATGACGGCAACAACCGGAACTGACGCAAGCGGCATCGAATATTATTTTGAAAACATAACGGTTACGGACGGCAGTCACGATTCCGGCTGGCAGAGCAGTCCGATTTATACAGATACAGGCCTTACGACAGGCGTAACATATACTTATCAGGTAAAAGCTCGTGATACGAGCTCCAGTCATAACGAAACCGGGTGGTCTATTGAAGCCTCTGCGACAACTCAGGCTGATACAACGGCTCCGCTGCCGAATCCGATGACATTTGCGATTGCTCCAAATGCAATCAGCTATAGTTCTATAACAATGACCGCGACTACAGCAGTAGACAACAGCGGTGTGGAATATTATTTTGCAAATATTACCGACCCAAATCATGATTCAGACTGGCAGGACAGCACTGCTTTTACAGATACAGGTCTTGATGCCTCGACTCAGTATGGTTATCAGGTTAAGGCACGCGACAAAAGTCCTCTCCAAAATGAAACAAATTGGTCGGCTATTGCATATGCGGTTACGCCTGCTGAAGCTTATATAAATCCTCCTGCTGCTTACTGGACACTCAACGAGACCAGCGGCACAATAGCTCACGATGTAACAGGCAATACAACTCTGCAGGGTACTCTGCAGGGCACACCAGAGCCAAATTGGACAACCGGCCATTTCGGCAACTGTCTTGCATTCGCGGCAAACGGCCAGCGCGTTTATGTTCCCAACAGTCCGGCAATTGATTTCGGCGATGAGGATTTGTCAGTTTCGCTATGGGCAAAACAGCCATCATCTTTCAGCGGACAATATGAGATTTTCATTAAAGGCACAATTGGCAGCGGTGCTTTCCCAGGTTCCGGCAAACGATATGAACTTTACCGAAAAGATACGACATTCCGTTTTGCGATAGATGATAATGTGACAAAATCTGAAATATCGGTCGCCTCTTCGAATTTCTGTACAGGCAGCTGGGTACATATTGTGGCTGTTCGTGATACCGTTGCAAGCCAAATCAGGCTGTATGCAAATGGTGTACTTCAAGGCACTACTACGGATAGCACCGGCAGTATCAGCCAGACCGAACCGCTGTATATAGCTGATGGGGTTTTCACCCCCGGTTCGATAGATGATGTGCGTATTTATCGTTATGCTCTTACTCAGGAGCAAATCACTGAAATTTACAATGGCGCAGGTCTTCCCGACTATACCTGCACAAACCAGATCGTTTCTGACCTTGACAAAAACTGCCAGGTGGATTTCTATGATTATGCCATTCTGTCAGACGAGTGGACAGGCAATTGGCTTGAGATTCTCCAATTCGCGGATGATTGGCTGATTTGCAATCGCGACCCCACGGATAAATGCTGGCAGTGAAATTAGTTGGTATCAAGTAAGTGCTTATCGCAACTTACTTTATGATAAACAGTACGATTCTGGTCACAATAATATAGTATCAATGGATGATTTGTTTTATATTACTCAGGATTGGCTGTCGGCAGGACAGGAGTATTAGTTTCACTTTATAGAGGAGATGTAGTAAAATATGAACAATTGGGTTACCGTGCAATTAAAGTCCCTAAAGTTTGAATGAAGTTATTTATGACAAGGAAGATTTCCCAGTTATTATTGGTTTTTTCTTTGTTTCTGTCTTGTGCGGCTTATGCCGGTCAGGATGGTAATACACCGTGGCAGCCGGATAAAAAACTGGCCGGTCTGGCTAAACTTTTTGAAACCGGAAAATCGCGTCAGCTTGTAGTGGACATAAATAGCGCCGGCGATTTTAATTCGATACAGCAGGCGATAGATTCAATTCCGCAGGACAATAACGAAAGAGTAGTTGTGCTGATAAAGCCGGGTTTTTATAAACAGCGCGTTATAATACCCAAAAGCAAATCTTTTATTACCTTACGCGGCACTGACCCTTATAATACGATTATCAGCTATGACCTTAACGCGCAAATGATGAGACCTGACGGTTTGAGGACATACGGCGCTGATTGTGCTACACTTGTAGTCAGGGATGCTACTAATATTATCCTCGAAAATCTTACTATTGAAAATACTTTCGGTCCGCATCCTCAGGCACAGGCCGTCAAGCTGGCCTCTGACCGGGCTATCGTTGTTAACTGCCGTTTCTTGGGCGGACAGGATACGCTGATGACCCATTCAGGCAGGCAATATTATTTGAACACCTACATTGAAGGCGGGACTGATTTTATTTATGGTCACGCACAGGCCGTATTTGAAAATTGCCTGATTCACTCGAATGAAAGCAGCCATATTACCGCTCATGCCGCTACCGAGCCGAACCTTCCTACAGGTTATGTTTTTTATAATTGCCGAGTTACGACAGCCAATGACGTTATGACAGACCTCGGCAGACCGTGGCGGCCTTACGCGAGAGTGGTTTATTATAACTGCTGGCTTGACAAGGGGATAAAGCCGACCGGATGGGATAACTGGCGAGACCCCAACAGGGAGAAAACAGCTTTTTATGCCGAGTTCAAATGTTCCGGCCCCGGCGTTAATCCTGCCGCTCGTGTAAAATGGTCGCACCAGCTTACGGATGAAGAGTCTGTAAAGTTTCTGCCGGAAAATTTTATGAAAGTTGACGGACAGACTGTTGACGAATGGCTGCAGAAAATCCTCGATTTCCGGAAAGCTCCGCTCTGTAGCAGTAATGATTATGATGTTCGTCAATACGGCGCCAAGGGCGACGGTAAAACGTTAGATACCGAAGCGATTCAAAAGGCAATAGATGAATGCGGCAAAGCCGGCGGCGGAATAGTTCGTCTTACGGCCGGGGTGTATTTGAGCAAACCTATTTCTCTTCGCAGCAAAGTTACATTGCAGCTTGACGAAGGCGCTAAGCTGAAAGCTACGGATGACCCGCAGGATTTTCTGCGGCCAGGCCGAACTTTGGAAAAAGCCACAGGCAGCGGCGACTTTGTGCCGTTTATCGGCGGCAAGGATTTGACGTATATCGCTATCACCGGCAGGGGCATTATTGACGGTTCAGGTGTTCGCTGGTGGATACCTGCTGAAGAGGCCCGCGGCAAAAGTCAGGGTTATCCCCGCCCTCGTATGATTTTGCTGGAAGGCTGCAAAAATGTCAAAATTACCGGCGTTACAATAGTCAATTCACCGAGTTTTCACATTGTCCCTCGAAGGTGCGAAAATGTGTTTATCGAAGGTGTAACTATCCGTGCGCCAACTCTCGCGCCAAACTCTGACGCCATTGACCCCAGCGAAAGCCGCTATGTCTATATTTCTAAATGCCTTATAGATGTCGGCGACGATGATGTCGCGATTAAATCCGGCCGTGCAGACCCTGCACATCCAAACGCTGCATGTGAATACATCACCGTTACAGACTGTGTATTTCTTCACGGCCACGGTATGTCTATCGGCAGCGAAACAACAGGCGGCGTTCGTAATATGACCGTTCAACGCTGCAGGTTCGAGAACCTGGCCAGCGGAATCAGAATCAAATCCACCCCCGGCAGAGGCGGATTGGTTGAAAATATTACCTACAAAGATATCATTATGAAGAACGTAAAAATCCCGATTAACATTTCTTACTCATATCAGGATTCTACCCAGCCGGATTTGTTGAAGCCTGCCACGACCCAGATACCTGTTTATCGTAACATTTACATTAAAAATGTTACGGCTACCAGTCCATACGGCGCCGCGGATTTTGTTGACCGTATGATGGATTTTATGTATTATTACTATGCCTATCACGCTTATCTTGAGCCTCGCAATGCCGGTGTTATCGCCGGCCTGCCGGGAAATGAAATATCAGATATCGTGCTGGAAAATGTCAGTATCAAAGCTCCTGAAGGTATGACGATTCAGGATGCCAGGGCCATCAAACTCAATAATGTTAAAATTAAAGCTCAAAAAGGTCCGCCGTTCATATTGAAGAACGCGGCAGTCAAAAAATCCGGAATTAATTGGTTTTTCAACAAATTAGGGAATAAATGAGGTGCTTTAATAGATAAAGTTCGAATAGTCAGTATAGGTGGTTTTGGTCATATAGATGCCGTGTTCCGTGATTTGGTTGGAATGAACGAAGCCGATTTAGTAGGAATGGCGCCGGCTTACGCAGGCGAGGATATTTCCAAGTTTCTCAAGCTTCCGCCCGCAGCCGATAAGAAGGTATCTCGCGATGACTATAAACAGATGCTCAAGGAACTGAAGCCTGATGCGGCGATAGTCAGCACAAGACTTGATTTGATTCCAAAAGTAATAATGGAAGTCGCCGATATGGGCTGCCGTAATATCATCGCTGAAAAGCCGCTGGCTCTCGATATGGCTACACTGGAAAAGGTTCGCAAATCTGTTGAGAAAAATAAGGTTAATCTTATAGCTATGCTGACTATGCGCAGCAACCCGCAGTTTGTTGCCGCCAAGCAGGTTTATGACAGCGGCGCTATAGGCCAGGCTATTCTGGCGAACGGCCGAAAGAGTTATAGGTGGGGCACCAGACCCGACTGGTTCGGCGAGAAAGACAAATACGGCGGCACAATAGGCTGGGTCGGCATTCACGCGTTTGATTTTATCAATTATGTTACAGGACTGGGCTTTACGAAGGTTGCCGCGATGAAAGGCAATCTTGCTCACAGTGAAAGAGCTGCCTGCGAGGATAATTGCGTTCTTATAGCTGAGCTTAGCAACGGCGGGCACGCTACGATGAGCGTTGATTACTGCCGGCCCGAAGAAGCCCCGACGCACGGCGATGACTGGCTAAGAGTCATCGGCACAAAAGGCGTTCTCGAAACCAGTTTAGCTAAAAAAGAATGCACCGTTATCAGCAAAGAAAAGGGCATCTTCAGTCAGCCGCTGCCTGAAGGAAAGGACAAGATGTTCCGCAGATTTCTTTTAGATGTTCTTGCCGGCAAGAACAGCACTGAATTGCAGGAAACATCTTTTATGTTGACGAAGATTTGCCTGCTTGCCCACGAAGCCGCCGAAAAAGGCAAGATTATAGATATAAAATAATTTTGTATCTGTTTATCTGTTGCGATACTCGAAATAATCGAAATCGGCTTTCATTCGCCCGCCTGTAAGGTCCTGCACGCATATTCCAACCATCGCGCCGGTAAAACAGCCGTCAATGCAGGATTCATCGCTTAATGTTGTTATATCGAACTCCTGATTGATTTTCTGCCATACTTTGCCGTCCAATGAATACGAGAAAAACATCTTGTCATTTTTGATTTCAGTCTTTAGATGACAATTTTTCTGCTTCAAGGGTATCTGCTGCTCAAAGAGTTCTGTGCATTTATTATTCTGATTAAAGCAGACGGTTATGATTTTTCCGAGCGTTTCATCGTGAGTAACTTTTAAATAATAAAAGTTAAAGTTGTCATAGAAGCAGATAAGTCCGGCGGCCTGCTGATAAGTTTGGGGTTCGAATTCAACACAGGTTTGCGCGGTGCAGTCAAGCGAGGTTATTCTCCTTGCGATAAGACTCTGCCTGAACTTTGAGCCAAGCGATTCTCTGCCGTACATTCTCAGCCAGCCCGGTCGTTCCTTAAGTGTCAGCCAGCTTTCGTCCGGCATAGCCCTTAGCGAATTAAAATGAGGATTGAGTGTTTTGCCGTCGAAATCATCTCGCGTTGGCTGCGGTTTAAACGGATGCGGCGGCAGTTGCGGCGACGGAACTTCTACAAATGGGTCTTTTCCGCCCGCTTCGAGCCGCAGCCAGCCGTCATCACCCCATTTTACTTTTTGAATCGCTGTTTCTCTGCCAAGCACCGACCTGTTTTGCGGCATAATCGGCCTGCTGCACAGGTGCACCATATACCAATGACCGTTTTGGGTATCTACAAGGCAGCCGTGTCCTGCTTTTTTCAGCACAACGCCGGGTTTATCTTTAGATGTAAAGACAGGATTGTCAGGCTGGATTTCATAAGGGCCGAAAACACTTTTTGACCTTGTCAGCGTTACAGCGTGTCCCAGACCTGTGCCGCCTTCAGCGACCACAAGATAATAGAAACCATTGCGTTTAAAAATATGCGGCCCTTCGGTTGCGCCTATCAGGCTGCCTTTAAAAATATGCTTAATAGGCCCGACAAGTTTTTTCGCCTTTGGGTCGTATTCCTGCAAAATAATTCCGCCGAATCGTCTTGCGTCCTGGTATCGATGGTTCCATAGCATATTAACTAACCATTTTTTGCCGTCATCATCGTGAAACATAGAAGGGTCGAATCCTGAGCTGTTGAGGTAAACCGGCTCAGACCAGGGACCTGTAATGCTCGGCGCGGTTGTGAGATAATTATGTACGTCTTTGTAAGGCCCTCTGATGGTTCTGAGATTGGAAAAAATAAGATAAAACAATCCATCGCACCAGGTCAGGCAGGGTGCCCATACGCCGCCGGAGCTTGGGTTGCCAATCATATCTATATGTTTTTCTGACGTAAGCGCGTATCCGGCAAGTTCCCAGTTAACGAGGTCTTTGGAATGATGAAAGATTACGCCCGGCATCCATTCAAAGGTTGAGTTTGCGATATAGTAGTCATCTTTGACTCTGACAATTGAGGGGTCAGGATAGAAGCCAGTAAGGATTGGATTTTTAATTTGTTCAGTCATTTGTTGCTCCCGTTAATTTATGTTAATAACAGGGGTATTTTACAGGTTATCTGCAGAAATTTGAAGGCTATTTGTAAAAAAATCGGAAATTATCGGATTATAACTATAGTATCTGGGGGAATAGTATCAGATGATGATTTTTACTCGTGTCTTAATGCGATGATAGGGTCAACTTTGGCGGCGCTTGCTGCGGGATACAGGCCGAAGATTATGCCGATTGCGACACTGATGAACAGCGGCAGAAGTATACTTGATAATGTTATCACGGTCGGCATACCAGAAAAATAAGTGATGATATAAGGTATGATGATTCCTATTGCAAGTCCCACTATTCCTCCTGCAGTTGAAAGCACTACAGTTTCTATAAGAAACTGGATGATAATCTGCCTTCGTTTAGCTCCGATAGCCCGCCGGATACCGATTTCACGGGTTCTTTCCGTAACCGAGGCGAGCATAATGTTCATAATACCTATGCCGCCGACGAGCAGACTGATGCTTGCGATGGAGCCAAGTACGATATTAAACCTTCGTTTGGTTGCCTCAGCTTCTTTTAATAAAGCAAGGGGTACGCTTATTTCATAATCTTTTTTCTTATGAAAGCTCTGCAGCATCCGTTCGATTCCCGCAGCGGTTGCTTCGACATTTTCCGTATCATCGACTTGTACGATAATCTGATGCAGTTCGACCAGTTCGATGGTCCTGGAGCCTGATGTTCTTTTTACAAATAAGTCGCCGTAATATTTGCGAACAGTGCTCAGGGGTAAATACGCATCGACTTGCTGGTCGGGTATCTGAATATTACCGGCCTGTCCCGATTCGGTTTTAATTATTCCTATGACTTCGAAAGAATCGCCGCCAATTCGAATTGTCTGCCCTATGGTATTTTTTGTCGCCAGCAATCTTCTTGCTCCGAATTCAGTCAGGACCGCCACAGCGGAAATGTCATCCACGTCTTTTTTCTCGAAAACTCTCCCTGCCAGAATCTGCCGCGGCACAAGGTCAAACCATTGTTGCGTAGTGCCGACTATTCTAAGCTCCAGCATGTTGGACCCGACGCGCGAGTCCTTGCGTATCAATTTGGCCGGCGCCACCTGTTGGACATCCGGAAAACTCTCGTTTATTCGCTGATAGTCAAGATATGTCAGTCCATACATACTCATAAAGGAACGCCGACTGGACGTGGTTTCTTCTTCGATGGATTTGGCCGAATTAATGATTATATTATTGCTGCCGAGCTTTTGAATCCGCTGCAGGGCTTCTTTGCTGGCACCTTCACCCACTGCCAGCATCGCGACGACGCTGCCGACTCCAAAAACAACTCCAAGCATCGTAAGAAATGAACGGAGTTTATGCAGCAGCAGGTTCTCTATGCCGAGCCATATATTTCTGGCAAGTTTTGACTGGTGCAGAGCCATCAGTTTTTCTCGATTCTTTCTACTAATCCGTCTTTCATATGTAATCTCTTATGGGCGAAAGCGGCGATATCCGCCTCATGTGTTACCATAATGATGGTTGTTCCTTCCGCATTAAGTTTAGCAAGAAGTTCCATAATCTGGTTTCCGGTATGGCTGTCTAAATTTCCTGTCGGTTCATCGGCAAGAATAATATGCGGGTCTGCGGCCAAAGAGCGGGCAACAGCTACTCTTTGCATTTGTCCGCCGGACAGCTCCGAGGGCCGATGATTAAGCCTTGTTTCCAGGCCGACCCTTGCCGCGAGCTCTTTGGCCTTTTCAGCGCTTTTGTGCGCATCCCATCCGAGATAATAAAGAGGCAGCTCGATATTTTTCTGAACTGTCAACTGCGGAATCAAATTGAAACTTTGAAAGATAAAACCTATGTATCTGAGTCTGATATCGCTTAGTGCATCATCGTTTAGTGTGCTTACGTCTTTATCTTCAAGGAAATATTGTCCTGAAGTAGGACGGTCGAGGCAGCCGAGTATATTCATCATCGTGCTTTTGCCTGAACCGCTGGGGCCCATAATAGCCCAGAAGCTCCCTCTTTCAAATGATGTGCTTACACCGTCAAGGGCTCTTACCGGTTCAGCACCCATTTCATATATTTTGTGAATATTGTCAAATCTTACTATATCCATTATTGTTTTTGCTCATTTGGGTCGCGTTTTTTCGAACCCTGCTGCCTGTTTCTACCGCCTGATTTTTGGCGGGCTTTTTCTCTTTCCTCCGGAGTCATCTGCTCGAATTTTTTCTTCATCTCTTCCCGCTGCTCTGGGGTGAGATTCTCGAACTGTTTTTTCGTGTCCGGCAGTTTGATATTAGTCTGTTGATTGGGTTCAGCAGCGGAAATTCGATTTGTTTCCATATTTTTCAGACCATTATCAATTTTTTCCTGCATGCCATCTTTATTATTCTCACTGTTTTGTTCAGACAGGTTGCGGTTTTGTGAATCTCCTGTGGTCGATTTAAACGGCGGATTTAACAGCACAATGTCTCCGTCTTTAAGACCTTCTATGATGTGAATTACTTTGTTGTTATCGAGTCCGATTTTTACTTTTCTGGGTTGGAATGACTTTCCTGCCTTTGCGTAAACATTAAACTCATCTCCAATTTTTATTACTGCCTGAAGAGGAACATAAAAAGCATCCTGATATTGTTTAACAATTACTTCCGCCTGGCAGCTCATTCCGGTTCTCAATGTCGGGTCGTTGCCGTCAATAAAGACTTCGGTGGTATAAACCTTCAGGTCCGGGTTCATCCACATACTTCGGGCATCCGGCAGAGGAGCGATACTTTCTACCGTGCCATAGAAAGTTTTTCCCTGTAAAGCATCCACTGTAATAATAGTCGGCAGTTCTTTGGTGACTTTTTTCAAATGTGATTCGTGAACCATAACTTCCGCCTTGGATGAATTTCCGGTTGGCAGATAGATTAGTTCCTCTCTTTCCTGAACTTCGCTGCCGATATCCAGCGGTTCCCTTGCGTCGTGGCCGCTTTTTGCGCTCGTGGCATAGATAACCAGACCGTCAGCGGGAGCGTAAATTTTTGTTTTTCCAATTTGATCTTCCACTTTTGCCAGTTTATCCTTTTGTCGTCCAAATTCGGATTCTTTTGCTTTTAATTCGGCCTGTGCCTGAATAACATCGGCATTGGCTTTGCGTTTTGTCCGTTCCATCGCCATTTCAGCCTGATTAACATCGCTTTGGAGCTTGGCCAGATTACGCTTGTAGGTATAATCGCTAAGCAGGTCTTTGCTTTTTTTTGCCAATTCGGTATCCAGAGTTTTTTTCTTTTCGGCGATTTCATCTGCCTGTAGTTCCGTTTGAGAAATGTATTTTTCGCCGTAAAGCTGTTTCGACCATCTGAGAGTTTCTTTCGCACGTGTCAATTCTTCCTCGGCAAGTGTAATATCGGCATTTGCCTTATCGAGTTCGTATGGATGTTCGCCCTTTATGTATTTATCAAGGTCCTGCCGGGCGAAATCGAGGGTTAGTGTCGCCAGGTCAACATCGCTTTTTGCCTGGTTCTCGACAACTGCCAGGCTTTCCTTTGCGCCGATAAAGGCTGCCTCCCCGTTCTGGACGGTTATTTCCTTGTCGATTTTCTGGTCTTCCAAAGTGCTGACGTCAAGTTCGATAAGAGTATCGCCTTTTTTTACATGTGTTCCTTCGGGTATGATGTATGTGATAGATGTTCTGCCCTCGACTTCATTCTTGAGTATTATCTGGTCTCTTGCCTTAATAGTGCCTGACTCAACAAAGCTTATGGTCAGCGGGCCGTGTTTGACCTCATAAGTCGGGCCGTCGGAATCAGTGCTGTTTTTGCTTCTCAGGATTTGTCCGGAAAACAAAATAGCTGCCAGAATAATAACGGCAAGACCGATTATCATATATATTCTATTCTTTGACATTTTATACACCTCCGGGAGTATATTCTTTCCATAACCCTTTTTCGTCCACCTCAAGTACACCTGTATCACGCTGAATAGCAAGTTCCGCTATTCGATAATTAACAACCGCAGCCGTCAGCGAGTTCTGCGCCGACAGCAAAGCATCCTGTGCTTCGAGAAGGTCTCGTATCTGCGCTCTGCCCGCTTCGAGGAACATATTAACGCTTTTAACCCGTTTCTGTGCAACGGAAACGGCCTTTGCCTGTATATACATATTTTCTCTCGCCTCGAGCAAATCCCGCAGGGTGTTTCTGACCTCTGTCTTTGTTGTATCTTCCGTTGTCTGCACATTTCTGACGGCTTGTTCGAGGCCAATAATGCTGTTACGATAATCAACGCTTTCCTGTGTTCTGTCAAACGGCAGGTCGAGAGTTAATAATGTCGAAAATACGCCTCTGTCGGCTACAAATCTGGCGTTGTCAGAAGTGGCGTCGCTGACTTTACTTCTTCTTGAGCCGATTGTTGCCGAACCCAGAAGGGTAAGTTCCGCTCCTAATGCGTCTGCGGCAACAATGGCCGCTCTCTGCGCGTCATAAGTCTGCCCGTCGGCCACTTTTAAATCATAGCGGTTCTCAAAAGCCAGTTTTATCGCTACAGCTTCTTCCATTTCATAAGGACCTGCATCTTTGTAGTCAGGCTCGGCAAGTTTAATAAGTTCGTTGTTGTCCGTGGGAGTTTGATTATCGTCCAATAATTTATTTTCTTCTGTTTTTTCATTTATGAGCCGGCTCATTGTTGTTGCCAGAACTTTAAGTTCATTCGGGTCAAGCTCAATAGCAGCATCCGGCGGCAGGCCGAGAAAAGTCTTAAACGAATCAAGCTGTTTTTTGTATGATTGTGTCGCGGCAATCCATCTCTGCCGTGAGCTTAATTCATTCTGAACGGCCTGGTCAACTTCTATTTCCTGAATTCTCCCTGCATCGGCAAGTCTCCTGCTCCTTTTGGCTGAATCTATTCGACTGCGATAATCCGCTTCGCTGTTTGCTATTGAGTCTAACTGCTGGAGAACCGCCAGATATTTACTTGCGGTATTTACTGCAAATTCTTTTTTATATTTTTCAAAGTTCCAGATTGCATAAACAGTATTTCTTTCAGCCTGCGTAAGAGGCTCAGCGACGATATGGCTGCCGGAACCTCTTAATAACGGTATTGAAATACTGGCGTCGCCGGCAAGTCCTACAGATGAAGCTCCGCCGAGCGTAAGCAGATTTGCCAGGTCAATCGCCAGCGAAGTACTTAATTCCGCACCGGACTGAAGTTTTCTGCTGACTCCGATATTGCCGCTTGTTACAGTTCCGCTGACAGCTCTGTCGCCGGTTGTGTTCGTGCTGAGGAGATTTTGAACCTGTCCGACAAATGTATTTCTGAATGCGTGACGTTCCAGTTCAAGAGATAAGGCAGATTGAAAAACCGTTTCTTTCTGGGTCTGGTAGTCAAAGCTGTTGCGTGCTCCTATCTGCAAGGCCTGGATAAGCGTAATAGTCAATGGTCCGTTGACTTCATTTATTTCAGCGACATTTCCGCCGGTGGTTACAGCCGGATAATCTTTCTCGGGCCAGTATTTTATCTTTTTTAAGTTGTCCGTGCCGAGGGAAGCCGGAGTTGAAATCGGCAGATTCTGGTCTGACAGCAGTTTTCTTCTGAGTATATCGCTGGGTCTTTCGATACTGAATGGGCTTGTTTTTCCCGTTGCTTCGAGTTGTTTTTCAGAAATGATTTTTGCAGCAGTTTTATCCATATCTTTGCGATAGTTAGCCGGACTGCACCCAGCCTGCAAAATAAGACCGCAGAGCGGCACAACTAAAAAGAAAAGGTGGCCGTCTCTTAAGTGTTTGTTTTTAAATAGCTTATGAACGTTTTTTTTCATTTTTCCGTAGTATCTACATAGTAACTTCGACCATTTACTGCCGCTGTATTAGTGAGCGCCAAATAGGACTTGGTAACGCAAAAAATGTGTTTATTTTTTATTTTTTATCGGACTGTTTAAACCGGTTTTTATACTTTTCTTTCATAATCTGGAAGTCTTTGTTCCAGCGTTCAAATTGCCCAGGCGTAAGCACATCGTTCATTTCCGCGATTATTATTTGAGTATCAGCGTCGCGTTTTTTATCCATCTCTTCATCGTCTAATTTTCTCTGCTCAAAGGCTTTATTAAAAATTTCTGCCACCTGTTTTGTCTGCTGCTGATTTAATCCGTATTTTTCGCTCATTTCTTTTGTGATATCGGCAGCGTCTTTGTGCTTATGGCCTATCCAGATTACCCGCTGCTTTACCAACAGGATAGTCCCGCCTGCTCCGATAACGAGACCCGAAGCCAGGATAACTGCGGCGGAAATAATCCGCAGGAGTATTTGTTTATGCCGATAGTGTTTTAAAAGTTTTTCTTCTGTCTTGTCGTGAGCTTGTCGAATCGGTTCTGCTACCATGGCAACACCCCCTGCAAAGGCATAAATAGCTGAATAAACGGGTCGGCTATATACCGCCAGGCGTTAAGCGAGAAGACGGTTATGATTGATGCGGCGACAGCCGATATTCCCGCGAACCACTCGAAAGGAATCATACCTGCGTTTTCCTGCCGCAGGAGGCCTATTTCGAGCATTACCGCTTTGGAAACGTCAATTTGCAGCGTTTTCTCTTTTTGTGCCGTTTTGGCTAATTTTTCGATAATTTTTATTGCATCCATTCCAATTTCTCCAAAATTTTTTCCTTTTCAGCTATTTTTTTCAGTTTCCTGCGGGCGCGCATAGCTCTCATTTTCGTTCCTGCGCCTGTCCAGCCCATTCTTTCAGCAATTTCCTTAATTGGGCAATCCTCGAAGTACATAAGAGTCAATACTAATCGCTCGCTGCTGTCTAATCTCTCAAGCATGGCATGCAGAATCTCGGCTGCTTTGCCCGGCTCAAGTTCCTGCTCGTTATCCGGTGCGGCGAAGTCGAGTTCTTCTAATGGCACAAAACGCTTTTCTTTGTCCTGTTCTTTCCAGAATCGGTATCCTGCGCGAGTTGCGATTTTTTTGAGCCAGTGAAGAAAAGGAGCTTTTGCTTTGTAGCTTCTCAGGCTCATATACGCCTCGACAAAGGTGTCCTGAACGAGTCTTTCGCAAACGGCACTATCCCTGCTGAATCGCCAGCAAAGTTGTGCGATTTGCTCTTGATACCGCCGGACAAGCCGTTCGAAGGCCGCCTCATCGCCGCCTAAAGAAGCCTGAATATCATCCCAGTCTAAATTTTCCACAGAGCCATTATAACCGCGGATTTCGCGGATTTCACCGATTTTATTTGTAACTGACAGAGCTTCGGCAGTTAATTAGTGGAAAGGTTGGCTATGAGGTAACAAGAATTTTATAATTTTTTAAGGCTGCTTTACCTGTTTCGAAATATTGAAGGTATATTTTCTTCAAAGTTATCCAGCCTTCCGGAGGTAAGCTTGCCATGCCATATTAAATTTTTGTCTTTTAAATCACTGCATTGTTCTGCTGATGGTGGTTCATAAACAAGACTAAAAAAGGGTGCAAATCTGCCCATATCTTTTAACGACATTTTTTTTGTCCCTTTTTCTGATTCGAGGACAAACCAGTGAGGGTCATTAAAATCAATTATAAAATCATAATTCTGGTTAGGCTGTAGAACGTGAATGTCTTTATCTTCAGGTTTAACAGAGTTGGCGTCTTCTTTGGACCAGCATAATTTCCTGTGCGTGAAGGATACTCCCATTTCAAGATTCAGAGAGCCATAATCCGGCAAATCGACTATCGCCACAGATTTATCAGATATATTAGTTAGTACTAATTTACAGCTTTGTAATACCCCTTCTTTTCTTTCGAAATTTGCCGCTTTAATAGACAAAGGAGAACGGCGATAACCTTTTAATACTGCAATGCCGTTATTCCCCAGCGCGGCTTCCATCTCAAACGTAACGCGTTCTTTGTCAAACATCCTGCTTTCTAATTGTTTACCTTTACCCTGTTCGACGAAATAAGCTTCAATGCCGTATAGAACATTAATATATGACTCATCATAACAGTAATCAGTTCTGCCGCGGATATACAATTCGCCTTTGCAGGGTTTTTTATCAGTAGCATAAACAATGCTTGCCAAATTGCTGTCATCGGCCTGCAGAACTGTATAGACCGATACGCCCCTTGAAGAGCGATGAGGCTTATTTTTGACTTTTTCCGCCAGATTGTCCCTGAAATATTTTTTGTCTATGCTGGATATTTCATAGCTGAGTCGGGCATAATCGCCGCGGAACATATCTCTTGGGTCAAAAGGAACCGTCCGCAGATAAACTATTCTGCCTGTGCGAAGGACGTATTCTCTTTGGCCGCCGATAAACGCAAGCAGAATTATCTGTAAAAGAGCAGCGAAGATTATCAGCAGTCTTCTCATTGGCCGCTCTCCTGCAGGGCCTTTTTCTTTTTTGAGCGTATGTAGAAAAATCCCTGGCTGAAAATCAGAATACCAACAACAACGAATATAAGACCGCGAATGGCGAGTTATACTGAATGAAAAATAGTATAGGAAAATCGGCATCAGCGGCATTAACAACAACTCGTGTGAATAATATTTGAGCTTGTCCTTTTTTACTGCTTTCGACCAGCCGACAAAAAGCCATCCTATTAACATAAGTATCAAAGGCACAAGCCAGTAAAAAATGTTAATATCATATTTCGGCTTGTCCCTTATGAATTCTTTTAGAATATCCGGGTAGGTTAGAATATACAAAACGACAAAGTAACCTGCCATACCGAGAAAGAAATAAACCGGAGCAAGAATTTCAAATCTGGCAAATCTCTGTTGGACTAATCCTGCAGCTGCATAGATTGCAAATACAGTCAGTAACGCGTAGAAAACCAGCAGTGCATTATCATAAACCGCAAATACAAAACTAGTTGATACAGCAAAAGCCAAAAGCAGGACGGCAAGCAGCACTTTGGAACGTTTATTGTATGCAATCGGAAGCAGCAGCAAGAGAAGTGCGAACACATAAGGCATAGACGTGCTGAATTCTATGCTTTCTGTCGCAGCCCAGATAGTAAACAGCACGGCGGCAATAATAGCATGTATTACTGACGGCATTGTCCACGCCATCAGCATAGCGCCTATGCCCCATAGCAGAAAAGCGTTTGGAAAATGTTCTTCAATATGATAAATCTGGGCAATAAGCCAGATACCTGCTCCAAAAAGCATAGTGCCAAGAACGGTAATAGCTTCGCCAAGTCCTCTAAATCGTTCGCTTCGGATAAAAAGGCTTATGCCGACCAGATGTGCCAAAACAAGTGAGCCGAATACAACCAGCAGCTTGGTAAACTTACTCATTTCGTGCCAGTTATACGCGAAAAGTAAAATGACCCCAAGGCCGACAATTATTGCTCCGATGCCGGAAAAAACTATCAGTGCCCAGGGGCGTAATGTTTTGGTTTGCGGCTGAGGATAAAGTCTGCCGATAGACTCGGCGCCAGCGGTATCGATAATACCTTCACGCACCCATCTTTCCAACTGGCTGTGCAGCCAACTGATTTTGTCGTCCTGACCAGACATAAACACCTGTCTCAATCCTTCGCTAACAATATATCAATACGACAAAAGGGTGCAATCAAAAAACAAATTTATGTTCTTGCGATTAAAATTTGCCATTCGAAAAAAGCTTTAGTAAAATAAGCTATTCTGAAAATATAAAACAGGACAGCCAAGCAAAATTTTATGCTTGTAACTTGTTTAATATAAAGACATTAGCGCTCGTAGCTCAGTTGGATAGAGCGCCGGTTTCCTAAACCGGAGGTCACAGGTTCGAATCCTGTCGGGCGTAGTTCCCGCCTTTATAGGGCGGGAAATTCGAAATCCGAATATCGAAATCCTAAACAAATCCGAATTACCAAAACATGAAAATGACCAAAACCGGGTAATTTAAAGCATTTGTATTTTGAATTTGTTTCGGATTTAGAATTTAGTGCTTCGGATTTTAAGTTTTCCTTAGTTTTAACGATGTGCCTCTTCGTCTTTTTCTGCTGATGATGTTTCTGCCGCCTTTGGTCCTCATTCTTGCTCTAAAGCCGCTTTTTCGTTTCTTCTTTATTTTGCTGATACGATGATTTTCCATTTTGGCTCCGTTTATAAATTTTTGAGTATTCTGCGCAAATTATACCGTAATTTCAACAGTTTTTATTGTTTTAACGTGAATTTGCACAGAAATTATGGAAGTTTGAAGTTTTTTGTGTCTTTGCGGCTGTTATGGAACGAGGAAGGTGTCGGTTTCACTGCTTGGCGATTCTGTGCCGCGATATGTATCGAGGTCTTTTACGGTGAAGATGTCGTCGTTCTGGCCGAATGTCCTTTGCGAAGCGAATTTGACCGTTCCATCGCTGAACATAATATTCTGGCCTTTTCCGCGATGGCTGCTGCTGTTGATTTTGAGCAGTTTTGCATTCAGTTTTACGGGGTCGAATTCCGGTTTTGAGAAGCTGTAAGGGTCTTTAAGGCAGTTTTCAAATATGGGATTGGTGTCGGACATAAGAGGGATTTGTGATTTCGGCAAAACGGCTTTGTTTGGTTCGCTGATGAGCTTGAAACTGTATGAGATATATCGTCTGTCGGGAAAGTCGGCCAGTGCCAAAATCCTTGCTTTTTCAAGAACAGGCATTTTACTATTGCCGGAGCCGGGGCAAATAAAAACTTCCGGTCCGAGATAGTTTTGTCTGACAAGCAGCCATACGTGCCTTGTATTTGACTGGTTTTCCTGCTCGGTCGAGCCGACTTTCCACCAGGGGTTGCCTGCCTTTGTGGCGACGGCCGGCAGAGAGCCTTCGTGTTCGCCGGCATATTGTGTGATTCCCTGTGCGATTCGTGCGAGATTTGCCTGGCAGGCGGTTTTTGTTGCCTGTGCTCTCATTTGCCTTGTTACAGGGATAAATATACTGGCTATTATAAATATTCCGGCTGCTATTGCCGCTGATTCAGCAAGATTTCTCCAGAAGCTTGGACGTTTCGTAACTATTGGATTCGACAGGCTCACCACAGGTTTTTCGCTTTCAGCCCGCAGGAGTTTTTCAAGCTGACCATTACCGGCTTCGGTATTATGCAGATAAAGTCTTTCGAGTGTCTTTTCTACCAGATGGTCGGGGCAGTTCGCGTGTATTTCATGGTCAAGGTGTTCGAGAGGTGAAAGCGAATCGTGAAGCTTGTTATAAAACTCTACGGCGCCTTTGTGTGTTCCCAAAAGCTGTTTTGCTGTGTCGGTTTCCCGCTGGTCGGCACATTCGAAATAATAGTCAAGCAGTATGTCCCGTTGCTCTTTTGTGAGTGTTTCCATTAAACATTTCCGTCACTGGTAATCGACTTCCATTTTTTGGTAAAAAACACGATGGCCGTATGGAGCCTGCTTTTCACCGTCCCTATAGGTATACTTAAAATGTCAGCCATTTGTTTGTAAGAAAATTGTTCAAAATAGGCCAAAATGAGGATTTCGCGGAGATTTTCAGGCATAGTTGAGATAATTTGTCGCACTTTTTCGGCCCGTTCAGTCTTTTCAGCTTCGTCATAAGGCGTTATTTCGTAAGACGTTAAGGAATTGACGACATCGTCGATACTCGACTCGGCAGGCTCGGCTATAGTACTTATGGAAACGGTTTCCTCCCTTTTTTGTTTCCTAAGGACATCTCTTGCCTTGTTTGCGGCTATGGTAAATAACCAGGGCCGCAGGGGTCTGTCCTTTTCGAAACTATGCCGGCTTCGATAAAGCTGCAGAAAGGTTTCCTGAAAGGCTTCTTCCGCAAGCTCCTGCTGATTGAGAAATCTTCTTAGAAATGCATAAAGCGGGTCTTTATATCGTTTTACAATCTCTCTAAAAGCCTCTTTATCGCCGGCTACATAGCGATTTAAAAGCTCCTGCTCATTGTTTTTATGGTTTTTATTAGTCGGGTTCATACCGGCACAGTAAAGATAAAATTGTGCCGGTATTATAAACAATTTGCAGAAATTGCAATATGCAAATTCGTCCCGTTAGAAACAAGCTGCTTTTGACATCTCCTTGTCTCTAACGGTAAGGTGCTCAAAAAAGGCCGTTGTCGAGGTTTCTAACGGGATTCGCAAAAGCGGCATTAAAAGTCGGGTTTATTGTTTATTATTGGATGACTGGTTCAGCATAGCTTTGTGGCAGATAGTCGAGTTCTTTTACTGGTGAAAAGCCTGCGGGGTTTGTTTCTGTTCCTGACCGATGGAACGAGAGACTGCTCTGGCCGCTGAGGTTGACCGGCTGGGTGGGAGAATAGTTTATTATCGAGCCGTTGATAGTTCCGCCTGCCTGGCCTGTGAATGTTATGCCGCTGGCAGCGATGACACCATTATCTATGTTGGTTTGTCCGGAGAATTGGGCGCTGAAGCCCGGTGCGATAATGAAAGTTCCGGTCTGCTCTTTTATGCCGTCAAATTCAGCCCCTGTGAGTCCGTTGACATCGTAGCATTTGACCTGTCCGCTGAAGATAAGTTTGTTATTCGGCTCGCTTTCTCCGACTTCGCCATCACCAACTATAATTCCCGTTACAGTAGCCTGTCCTGCGAAGGTTACAATATTGGGCTGTTCAATGAAAAGCACACCGTTGATAGTAACAAGACCGGCAAATGTGGGGTTTGTATTTGCTTTTATTGTTACATTGTTCAGAACGGCGTTATCGTTATTGTCTATAGTTCCTGTGGCGAAGTCTTTGAAGAAAGACGGATTAGGCGTCGGGAATTCTACCGACTCGATTCCGAGGAAGATATGGTCGCATGCATCGGGCATGCTTTCGCCTCCGACCTTGGCCTGGCTTCCAATGATCGGGTCGCTTGCGTAAGGGGCGGAGATATAGACATTGCCTGCTACGGAAGCCTTGTTGGTTATGGAAAAAGAGTCTCCAAAAGACTGGCCATTGATATAAACGTCTGAATCAATGGCGAGGTCAACGCCTGATAGTTCGGCCTGTCCCGACATTAGCAGGGGGCCTTTAGTCGCGACGCCATAGTTGAATACAGAGTCTCCTCGTGATGCGAGGTTGAAATTGACGTCTGCGGTTTTACTAAAGTTGCCGCAAGAACCTGTAACAGACAATGTGACAGTATTGCTGTCAGGCCGGCTGAGTGTTGCGATAAAACTCTGATTCTGTGCAGAATCGAGAACCAAGGGCGTCAGCTGCGTTCCTGTGGAAGTAAAACTGATATTGCTGATTGCCTCGGCTGCAAACCGGTTGTTGAGTTCGGAAACGATTGATGGGATGCATTGCGAATCTGTTGCGGCATTTATACCGTCAAGAAAATGCCTGAGAATTTCCATTCCGCTGTGGGCGCAAGCAAGAGCATTTGATGCTTTTTGATGATTATCGCTTATCTGAAGAGTCGAGGATGAAATAGCAGCCAGCGACAGGGCAAGGACGGCGATAATAGCCAGTATTATCATAGTGATGATAAATGCAATACCCTTATATCTGGCAGTTTGAGCCATCAAAAACCCTCCGAACCGCCTTCGTCGGACGAGGCGGCTCCATATAAAGGATAATAAATAAAAAGCAAAAAGCCATTGTCCGATAAAACGCCGGTTTTTACCTGTCGGCGTTATAACTGCTGCGGGTGAATGGGCTAGACAATACCCAGCTGAAGCCAAGCTGTTTTGCTCTTGCTGCCCAATAGTCGAATTTATCCGGATGAATATATTCAACAACGTCGAATGAATTTTTTGAGGGTTTAAGATATTGGCCGATGGCAATGCGGTCACATTTTACATTTTGCAGGTCTTTTAAAACCTGCTCTATTTCATCATCTGTTTCACCAAGGCCAAGCATAATGGCGGATTTGGTCAGCGTATTCGGCAGCGTTTTTTTTGCCATTTCAAGAAGTTTAAGAGAAGCCTGGTAATCTGCTCCGCTTCTTGCGATTTTGTAGAGTCTCGGCACGGTTTCGAGATTATGGCCGAACACAAACGGCAGGGCGTCTGAAAGAGTTTCGAGAGCCTCTATTTGGCAATTTTGTCCGCTGGGGGATGCCTTACGGCAAAAATCCGGCACAAGAAGCTCAAATTTAATATCTTTGTTTTCTTTTCTTACAGTATTGATTACGTCTCTAAATTGGCCCGCTCCACCGTCAGGCAAATCGTCTCTTGTTACGCTGGTGATGACGAGATATTTTATTTTCAACTGTTTCACAAGCTGTGCGATTTTTTGCGGTTCGGTTTTATCCGGCGGCAGGGGAGTTCCTTTTGCAACCGAGCAGAATTTACAGTTTCGTGTGCAGATATTGCCGAGGATAAGGACTGTTGCTGTTCCTTTGCTCCAGCACTCGCCTTTATTTGGACAATTGGCATTAGTGCAGATGGTTTCAATACCAAGCCGGTCAAGGACTGCGGCGGTATTATTATAATTATTACCGGCAGGCAAAGGTCTTTTTAGCCACGGCGGCAATCGTTTTTTATTTTGAGTTTCCATCAGTAAAATATTTTAACAGGATTCTTTTGAGAGTATTTTTAGCGGTTTCCATATCAATTTTCCTGCCCAATTCCTTCTCTGCGCTGGTCATTTTGACGTTTTCAAGGCCGCAGGGAACAATCAAATCAAAGATACTCAAATCATTATTGATATTTATAGCTATGCCGTGAATCGTAATCCATTTTTTTACCTGCACGCCGATAGAAGCTATTTTTCTATCCTCTATCCACAGGCCCGGAAAGCCTTTTTTTGTGCCGCAGTTCAGACCAAGTTCGCTGAGAAATTCAATTCCGATTTTTTCGAG
>JAPLMW010000026.1 GCA_026386845.1 Phycisphaerae bacterium | reverse complement strand
ATAATATCGCCCGGCTCAAGCGTCATCATATAACTTAAAAATGAAACTATCTCATAAACATTAAAAATCATATCAGAGGTATTCGCATTCTGGCGAATCTGATTATTGACTTTTAAGGTCATTTGCAGATTTTGCGGATTGTCAATTTCGTCAGCGGTAACGATACAGGGGCCAAGCGGCAAAAAACCATCAGCCCATTTGCCGTTGAGCCAGTCGTAAAATTCGTCCCACGGTCTTTTTTCTCTTGCCTCCTTAAAGGTTACACTGCGGGCAGAGACATCGTTTGCGATTGTGTATCCGCCGATTACTTCTTTTGCTTCCTGAGGACTTACGCATTTTGCGGTTTTGCCGATGACGATAGCCAGTTCGATTTCATAATCAATTTCTTTGCTGTAAATCGGCCAGGGGATAACACTATAGGGATGATTTATTACGGTATTTGGTTTTAGGAACGGTCGCGGCACAGTAGTTTTTCGCGGCGAAGCGGTTAAGCCCAGTTTTAGTCCTGCCTCGATTATGTGTTTTGCGTAATTACCTGCAAGGGCGAGGATTTTGCCCGGTTCCGGAATTGGCGCTAAAAGCTCGACAGCGGATGGGTCGATAAATTTTGTGCATTTATCGACAATAGTTTTAATTTTTTCGGTATTTTCGAAACCATCTGTAAATATCTGTTTTACGCTTCGAAAAGTGCCTGTTAAATCCACAATCCCCTTGTTGGTAAGCACACCGCAGGAAACTTTTGTATCCTTTTTAAACGTAACCAGTTTCATCTTTTTAATTTACCTTAATTTAATAGTTTTTTCTTGCTTTTATGGGACTTTGGGCATAATTATACATATATATTAACTTAATGGAAGTCGCCGACGCTCCAAAGCATCGGGGATGGAGCTAACTTAAGGCGACAAAAGCATTTGTGGGTATGAATTTTAGCCCACGCAGACAAGCTAAGGCGACGGAGCGAAGTTATGGCGATAAGGGAGCTAATTTCAAGGACAGGCAAATGGCTATCGGGAAGGAAGGACAGTCTGTATGAGCCTTTAAGGAAAACGCCGGTTTCCGACAGGGCAAACAATTCTTCCGCCATTTCTCGTATGAGTGGCGCTGTTGACCGCATAGAAGCATTGCAGGTTATTCAGCATTCCTTTGAGCAGCTTGTCGAAAAACTTGGCGGGATAAACGAAAATATCGACCGGCAGATAAAACAGAATGAGGAGCTTATCCAGCGAATGGCCGAACTGCCGCAGCTTTTACAGAATTTTCCCGAAAGTCTTAAAAATCAAAAAGCTGTGATTGACGCGATGATGGAGCAATTGAAGGTTGGAGCCCTCAAGAATCAGCAGTTTATCGAGACGGTTGAAAAGATTCCTGCTGCCGCCGAAAAGCAGACCGATGCTCTTTCAGATATGGCGGTGCAGCTTGCGGCATCCGCCGATGTTGATGCTCAGCTTGCTGCGGGCTTTGCGAGATTTAACAGCATAACTGATAAATTAAAAGATAATGTTGAAAATCAGACCGACAGCATAAATCAGTTAAGCAAAACTTTTTCAGCGTCCGACAGATACCTCAAATACATCTTAAATACCCAGCACAAGCGTTTTATGTGGATTTTTGTCGCTGCTTTAGGCGTTTGTGCCTTTGCGATTACGATGCTGATGATTGTAATTTTTGTGCTGAAATAAATTTTTTTGTTGCAGACTTTTTTATACCTTGGTATTTTATATTTGTTCTTTTGAAAAGAAATATCTGGTTGCAGAAAAGGGAACACGGTGAAAATCCGTGGCGGTCGCGCCGCTGTAAGCGTTTGCCCCGATATATCGGGAGACCGAAAGAAGTTTACCCACTGTTCTTTTTTATCCGCCTCTGGCGGATTGAATGGGAAGGGTTCTTTCGGTGGAACGCAAGTCAGAAAACCTGCCTGTGATTGGTAATTTGTTGAGAGTTCTCGCGTAAGGAACGCCAGCAGATGCGCCCATTAAGGGTGTTGTTTGTTTTGGTTTATTTAAGCCGCCGTTCCTTTTGCGTGAACGGCGGCTTTTTTTGTTGGTTCTTTAATTATTGTTTATTTAGTCCAATTCCACAAAAGCTTAATGCTTTTTGAGGTCTGCCAGGTTGCGGCCGTCATTCGGCGGCCGCAACGAGACCTGCTGTGTGAAAATGTAAACGAAAAGGAGTATTTATGATTTCGAAAAAATTATTGATTATATTTGTCGTTATTTTAATAACGACAAATACCTATGGCGGATACAAAGACTGGCCGGGTTACGGAAATACTGCGACTCGCCACTCAATTACAGTTGACGGCCCGAATGTTATTGATTCTAACAATTTGCAATGGGTTGCAGATGAAAGTCCGCAGGGTGTTTCCAAGTTTGAATTTGAATCTTCTACCGGGCCGGTTGTTTATAAAAATACTGTTTATGCCGTCGCCAAGTATCTTGAGCCCAATGAGCTTTCCTGGAATGGCTATGACCAGACCGCCAGTCAGCTTGTCGCTTATGATGCAAATTCAGGTCAATTGCTCTGGACGACAGTTATTGATATGGCTATTTATGGTTCCTGGTCGAGCCCGGTCGTCGATGCAAAAAATAATAACGTCCTAATGCCGTCAGGTTACAAAGTTTATGCCCTGAATGCAGAGAACGGCACGATAGTATGGACTACGCAGCTGGACAACTTTGTAGTTAACGCTTCTGTGTGTATTGCTGTGGATTTGCCTTATGCTCGTGCATTTATCACCGACTACGCCTACTACAACGGCGGTAAGTTCTATTGTATTAATCTTGATGCTAATGAGCCGAACAATCCTTATGAGTCCGGCGAGATTGTCTGGTCAGATGTTTTAGGTGCAACCTGCGGAAATAGTCCAGCGTACAAAGATGGTATTATTTATGTTTCCAGCAACGGTGGTTCTGTATATGCCTATGATGCCAAAGCGACGATCGCCGTAAAAATATGGCAGGCCTCAGATCCAAATTTTGAAGGTTTCTCCAGTGGCGTAACTGTTACAAAAGAAGGTTTTCTTTATGCGTCCAACTATAGCTATGTCTGGCAGGAGGATAATTCTGCTCTTTGTAAGATAGATTGTAATAATGGAAATATAGTCTGGATTACAAATACTGAACAAACTAGTTCAATGCCTGTAGTCATTGGTGATAAGATATATATTTCCGGCGGTATCAATGGCTACGGCTCAAGGCCGAAAGTAGAAGCGTATCAGGATATGGGAACTTCGGTTATTAAGCTTTGGGAAACGCCCGCTGATATGGTTGTCGGCGGCTGGTCTAACCAACCGGTGTATGCTAATGGCAAATTATATGTTGGAGCTATTCCTATTGATGGTGATTATTTTGGTGCGTATACCGAACTGTATGTTTTGGATATTTCAACTGATGTTAATGACCCGAATTTTGTGATTGCCCATTATATTGACAAAGAATGCGGAAACAATCCTGTGGTGACATATGATAGTCTTTACACGATTGGCTATGACGGACTTTTAAAATTTCATCAGTCGGCTTTGTTGGCTGATATCAATAAAGACAGTAAAGTAAATTATTGTGATTTGGCTGAACTTGCAGTGGTATGGCTTTACGATGGTCCAATCGGCATAAAACGAGCGGATTTGAATCTTGATGGTAAAATTGACTTTAAGGATTATTCACTGCTCGCAGGTAGTTGGTATGGAGAATTAGATTGATAATCTTTGGCTTAAACAAATATGGTCATCACAGGGGTAAAACCTGCAAAGGTTTTACCCTTGTTGAACTGTTAGTTGTTATGAGCATTATCAGTCTGCTTTTGTCGGTTTTGCTGCCGTCCTTGAAAAAAGCAAGACAGCAATCGCAGACGGTTGTTTGTACGAATAACATAAAACAGCTTGGCTTAGCATTTGTATTATATGGCGGAGATTATAATGGTTATGCCATGCCCGCAACTGCTCCACCGAGTATATATTGGTGGGGTAAAAAACTTTTCGATGGAATCGACCACAAGGCAGGTTTCGTCTGGCCGTATCTTAAAAGTGAGCTTTCCGCAAGCGGGGTTTATCAATGTCCGTCGCAGCGATACGGTAGTTATCAGCTTCAGGGTAAACCATCCAGACAACCGGACGACCCCAAATGGATAACCAGTACTTACGGCTACAATGGTTATTATCTTTGTCCGCCTCAAAGTGGCTGGTATAACCTTTCCGGTCCATGGCAGAAAATCGCCGGAATGAGTACGCCGACGCAGGTACTTGCCTTTGCCGATACGCTCATCGATTACGACCTGACCGGCAAAAAACCTGTACTGAAAAATAATTTCTCGCTCGACCCGCCTTATATATATAACTCCAACTATGGTACTTGGGAAAAGAATAAGTCCCCGACTACCTGTTTTCGTCATAATGAAAGAGCTAACACCATATTTGTTGACGGTCACAGTGAATTGATGACTGCAAAAGGAGCGGCTTATGTATCACCGCAGGCAAAAATCGGCTCGATAGGAACAAGCAATGCTCCCTATTATGTTCCAAATTATCTTCAATGGCCTAAAAAACGATAATAATCGCTTTATTTTCCTGCGGCGGTTTTTTATAATAGCCCCGCGTGAAAAGGATTTTAAATTCAGCGGGAAATTTTTTAAGAAACCTTCGTCAGGCAGTCTGGCAGAATTATTGCCGCTGCTGCAATTCGGCTATTAGTGAGGACGACAAGCATTTCTGTTCCGATTGCTGGCAGAATCTGGGGTTTTGCATAGTCGATTCATATTGTCTGCGCTGCGGAAAGGAATTGAGCGTATTCGCCCGGCTGCCCGATGGCTGCGCCGACTGCCGGCATAAAAATTTTCAATTCGATTCGATTGCCTGCGCTGGGATTTACAAGCCGCCGTTGAGCAGCCTGATTGTGAGATTCAAACTGGCCGACCGGACATATCTTCTCGAACCGTTTTTGAGTCTTGCCAGGGATGCAGTTGTTCGAGCGGATTTTCCCGAGCCGGTGGATTTTATAGTGCCGGTGCCGCTGCACTGGCGGAGAAGGTTTCAGAGGGGTTTCAATCAGTCTGCGTTAATCGCTAAAGGTTTGAACTTTGGCGATGCTCAATTCAATACAGACCTTGTCCGTATTCGCTATACGCAGGAACAGGCTTTACTTACAGCGGCGGCAAGAGGTAAAAATGTTAAGGGGGCTTTTGCCGTAAGGAAAGGTCATAACTTTAAGGGTAGAAATATTTGTCTTATTGATGATGTCAAAACAACCGGTGCGACGCTGAATGAATGCGCAAAGATTTTAAAAGAGGCCGGCGCAAATAAGGTCTTTGCGTTTGTGCTGGCTGTTGCCGGTCAGAAGGATATTTAGCGGCGGGGGCTAAAAGTTATATCGTTGCAAAAATCGTTTCCTGAGGATATAACTTTTCCAAATGTTTAAGGGATTCAGACAAACAGTTTTACTTACGATTGTCAGTCGCATAACAGGTTTGCTTCGCGATATGGCCTTTGCGTTCTTTTTTGGGGCTAACGAGCTGATGGACAGCTGGGTAATCGCGTTTATGATACCCAATCTTGCTCGCGGCCTTTTCGGAGAAGGGGCTGCATCAAGTTCTCTGATACCCGTTTACAGCCAGGAGCTTGTCAAAGACCGCCGGTCCGCTGAGCAGCTTGCCTCGACAGTGTTGAGTGTTGTTTTTGTAATTCTCGCAGGCGTTGTTCTGGCCGGGGAAATAATAGTCTGGGTATGGTATTTCTTCTTTTCGCCGATGTCCGCGACGGCACTAAAGCTTTCGCTTACCGGAATAATGCTGCCTTATATGATTCTGATATGCCTTGAGGCAATAGCAGGGGGCGTTCTTAATTCGCATCGGCATTTTGCCCTTCCTGCATTTGCACCGATAATTCTGAACGTTGTAATGGTAGTTTCGCTGTATTTCGGCAGCTGGCTGTTTGTCAGCAATCTCAGCGCACAGGCTTATTTTCAGGCTTGCTGTGTGATAATCGCCGGATTTATGCAGTTCGGCAGTCAGTTGATTCCCCTTAAGATGATGGATGTTCAGGTCAGACCTGCCTGGCATATACGGTCTGAGGCGTTCAAAAAAGTCATAATGCTTATGGGGCCGATGATTCTGGGTCTTGTCGCTACACAGGTAAATACGCTGATGGACAAATTCATCGCGCTATTGTTCTCAAGCTCTGCCGAAAAAGGATTGAGTTTTATGTTTTTAGGCAGGGAGATTGCATATCCTATGTATGCAGGGACTGTTTCACGGATATTTTATGCTCAAAGGCTGTATCAATTTCCGTTTGGCGTATTCGGTATCAGTCTGGCGACGGTTGTATTTCCAATTATGAGTGCAGATGCTGCCAGAAAAGATTCAGCGGCATTATGTGCAACGATAGCGAAAAGTATTAAGGGGGCAATCTTTGTCGCTTTTCCCGCGACGGTCGGCTTGATTCTGATACGCAAGCCATTGATAAGTCTTTTATTTGAGCACGGCAGGTTTACTGCGCAGGATACAATTCTTACAGCTTCTATAGTGGTATGTTATACGATAGGGCTGACCGGCTTTTTTATGCAGCAGATATGCGCCAAGGCATATTATTCGACGCAGGACTCGCACAGGCCGATGCGAACGACTCTGCTGGCGGTGGTCTTGAATTTTATACTCAACCTTATACTTATCTGGCCGCTGGGCGCTGCCGGCCTTGCGCTCGCGACGAGCATAGCTTCCTATGTTCAGGTTACGATACTATTGAAAGGTCTGGCCGATAAGTTCGGCAGAAAAATATTTGATGGTGTCGTTAATGAGCTTGTGAAAACCGTAGTTATTACTCTGGTTATGAGTATTGTTGCATTTTTTGTATTGAAGCTAACTGGTTCTATGCCGAAACTTATTCAATTATCAATCGTAGTAATCGCAACGGTGTTTTTGTATCTGGCCGGAGCCGTAATATTAAAGGTCGAGATGCTTTCGCTGATAACAGGCCGTAAGTTGTTAGAATAAAACAGGTTAAAACAAATAAGGGGCAAGTATATCTTTGACCGCTGTCTTTGTTGCATAAATACTTAATTTATAAACAGTTATGGCCGATATAAAGATTAAGGGATACTTTAGATCTTGTCCTGAGCTTGTTTGTCTTGGGCATCGTCGAAAGATTGGGAATGTTTGATAAAAAAGCGGAAATTCTGATTTTCTTTGTTTTCGTGTTTTTTTCTGCCCTTGTTGCTGATGGGGCCATTGAGACCAACGCAGTTACACAAGGCGGGCCAGATTCTGCCGCCGTATCGGAGACGTCTAAACAGGGCGAATTGCTTTCTCCGTTAACCGCGAAGACTTTTTATGATGTCGGCTATGAGCTTTACACGGCCAAAGACGCTGATTTTATTTCAGCACAGCAGGCGATTATCTTTTTCGACGCCGCCGTGGCTCTCGACAGCAAAGCAGGATACGTTCTGCCTGATATTATTAACATTGCATGGCAGTATCCCGACGAGAATTTTTCAGATGCTGTTAAACTGGCAATGAAAGAATATATTGACCGTTCCACTGACCTTGAAGTGGCATCTAAGGCGGTAGGATATCTGCTTGAAAGGCTCGACAGCAGAGAGCAGCGTCAGGAATTGCTCACGAAACTGCTTTACCAGTTCCAGCAGAAAAATATTATGTTTGCATCGGACATCTCGGCACAGCTTGGCTTCCTTACAGCTGAAACTGCCGATGTTGTTGACGCCCAGATGTATCTTGTGAAGGCTTTTACTGCGAATAAATATAATCGTCTTGCCTTTGCCAAACTTGCCGAGCTTGCCGACAAAGGCGGCCAGCCGCTGCCTGATGTTGCTTACCTTCAGAATCTCCGTTTCGCGGTAAGGGCTAATCCTCTTGATTTCGACTCTGCTATAAGATTTGCACAATATACTGAAATGCTCGGCCTTTACGAGCCGGCCTCGGCTGCTTACAAATATTGTGTTGATTTATTAAAGTATCTTAGCGGCCCCAATTCTATCGGGCCGGATATTTACAGGCCGTGGCTGCTTAACTGTTACAATGCTCGCCAGTATAGCCAGTGTCGCCAGATACTCAGCGAAATTCGCGACAATGGTATTTTCGATGTGCGGGCTGAAGCGATTGCCTCAGCGGCAACCTCACAGGGCGGCGATAAAGACAGTTCCGATGCGATACTTGCCGCGATAAAGGCACATTCCGATAAGATTCTTGCCGGTAAATTAAAGGCATCTTCAGCGGAATTTGAGGATTTTGTATGGTTTTATAGTTTCATTGCCGATGTCAATTCCGACCAGGCTCTGACCTGGGCGACTAAGGCTTACGATGCCGAGCCTAATTCGGTCAACGCTGCTTCGCTTTTCGCCTATGCACTGGCGGAGAGCAACCAAACCGAACTTGCCGGCTCAATGCTCGAAAAAATCGGTACCCCGACACAGACTGCTGAGCTTGCCAGAGCAATGGTTCTTCTGCAAAAGCAGGATGTAAATTCAGCGACAGGTCTGCTTAAAAAGGTGGTTGAAACCGCACCGGGAAGTTTTGAGGCGCAAAAGGCAAAGGCAAAACTCAAGGAACTTGGCGCAGAATATATGCCTGCGATTGATTCCGCAGCGATTGTAACTGTGCTGCAGAACGATTTTGGGCAGGCGTTTTTCAGTCAGTTTGTCGAGCCTCAGAAAATGGTATCCGTGGAATTCAATATGAAGGGTAATACGTTTTCCTACGGCAGCGAAATCACGGGCAGTCTCGTAATAATAAATAAATATACAGAGCCGATGGTCGTATGCCCCGATGCGATGATAAAGGGCAATATAAGAATCGATGCGAAAATAACGGGCGATTTGACCGAACAGGTACCGGCTCTTATTGTAAAAACCATCCGTCCGTCTTATGAAATCAAACCGGGCGATGCCCTGTTCATTCCTCTGCGGCTCGATACCGGCAAAGTAAAATATATCCTCGACTGTCATCCGCAGGCACAGTTAAATCTTGAATATACGGCACATATTGACCCGCAGATAACCGCAAACGGCCGAATAACAAACGCACTTGCGATAAAACCTGCGAAGGTAATTATAACCCGCCAAAAACTCAATCTCGATACCCATTATCTGCAGCAGAGGCTTGAAGCGATTAAAAAGGGCCATCAGGGCCAGAAAGCCAAATCCGCTCAGCTTTTCGCTGGTCTGCTCGCCGAACAGCAGAATTTCCGCCGATCCGGCCCGGCTTACAGATTCATATATGCAGAGCCGCAGTTATTAAGTTCCGCTATTGCAAGGTGTCTTTCCGAAAACGACTGGATTTTGAAGGTGCAGACAATTGCTGCGATGCAGATGCTAAAACTTGATTATCGCCTGACAGAAGTCATATCCGGGGAATTGGAGAATCCCAATTGGCCTGTAAGGCTGATAGCTGTTTTTTCTCTTGCGCAAAATAAGGATGAAAAGTTTATGCCGGTTTTAAGCTGGGTGGCCAAAAACGACCCGCATCCTTTGGTAAAGGGATTAGCCGCGGTGCTTTCCGGCAGTGTTGGAACAGATTTATCCGCCGCAGCCGATAGCAATAATATTAACCCGCAAATCGAAAAAAAGGCACAGCAGAAATCATCATCGGAAAACAGGCCAAACTAAACCCGTCTTGTCTTTTTTGTATTGCCGATATAGGTTTTTTAGTCTTAACTATTTGTTGATTAAATGGTTAGGAATAAGTATAAATTATTTTTTTTGTTTGGATTTTAGTAAGTTTTTTGTTGTTAAATTGGCTTGACTTTTGTATTATTTCCCCCTCAAATCGTATAACTTATAAAACGTTGCGTTTGTATTGTTTTTGAAAGGGTTTATTATGCCAGCGAAGGTAACTGATGAAAAATGCACGGGTTGTGAGGCTTGTATTGATGCCTGCCCGGCTGAAGCTATAAAAATGGTTGACGGCAAAGCGGTTGTGGATGCCGAGACCTGTGTTGACTGTGGTGTTTGTGTTGATGAGTGCCCTGTTGGGGCGATAGAGATGGAGTAATAATTACAGTTATTAGTTTTTAGTGTTGAGTTTTGAGTTAATTTTCAGGTCAGTTCAAAACTAAAATTTATCCGCCTCAGGCGGAACTCAGAACTCAAAACTCGCGTCGGCCCCATCGTCTAGGCCGGTCTAGGACACCGGGTTTTCAACCCGGCGACAGGGGTTCGAATCCCCTTGGGGCTATTTTAGAGCGATGTAAGTCGCTCTAAAATTGAGCGGTTGAGCATTGGAAAATAGACAGTAGAACATAAACCGCTCAACCGCGGTCAACTGTTCTAATGTTCAACTTTTCAAAAAAGGATTTGCAGAATGCCTTTTAGCTTAAAAACAAAAATAACATAACACTGATACAAGATACAATAGCCGATGCCGCCGCAAATATGCACGCTTGCAACATCATTTCGGTTTGCAGCACAATATGAATGTTGCGGGATATTTTATCTACCAAAGCTGTCTGTACACCCTCAAGAGGGATAGGTGCATTGAGTTTAATAGCTAAAACTCTCAATGGCTCAACCTTCTGTTTGTCGGGCTTTTCTTCTTTTATAATCCTATACAACTCTCGCTTAGCTTTCCAAATTCCTATAATCGTCATTTTTCACCTGTCTTTCTTCGGATCAGTTTGAACATTAATGCTCAAATCACTTAGTGGTTAATTACTCCGCTTTCCCGACTTGTCCGCCATAGTCCCTAAGGGACGAAGGCGGATTATTCTTACCTTTTACGCTATTTTACCACACAAACCCGTATATTGAAAAACTGTTTTTTCTTGATTGGCAGCAGTAAACGTGTATGATTTATCGGTTTGGTTTAAATTTACAGGAGATTGATATGAAAAAGGCCATGTTTTTTGTCGTACTAACCTTGTTTTGGGGCAACTGCTTAGCGAATGAAATTAAGGTTATAGGGGTATCGCCTGCCGGTGATGTAACAATAGATGCAGGTGAAAGCATAACAAAGCCCAAAGGTTGCTGGCCGTTTATAGAGGTGATGAGATATGACATCTTCAAAACTGTTGATAATGTTGAAGTGTTTGTAGCTCGAATTATCATTACTCAAACTTTCCCGACTCATAGCATAGGCAGTATTACTATAAGACTTGACGGCAGCGGCATAAGACCTAATCCCAGCGAAATTACCAAAGGTATGATATGCCGTAAAACTACCACTGAAACCCTTCGAGCTGAAAAGCGGGTTTATAAAATGCAAAAGAAAGCTCTGAAAAGAGAGTATAAACTTATGAAACTTAAAGCCAAAAGCGGCCTTTACAATTCCGTTGATAGAGCCTCACAAGACGCAAATAACATTAAATCAATGGACTTAAAAGAAAGCGACTGGACTCAGACGGAGTCGATAAAGGTAGAGAAAAAATGAAAAAGTGTGCGATAATATTAATATTAGTAGTTTTTATAGCTGGTTGTGTTGAATCGGTTGAGTCGCAGGAAAAGAGGCAGCAAAGAGAGCGGGCAGAAAAACAAGTACTTGCTGAATGGCGGGCAAATTTCGAGCGATTGGAGCGATTTAAAGCGGCATCTTCACAAATCAATAACCAACAAACGTCAAACGGAAGGCTGGAATATAATCAACGACCTGCAGTACAATATTTTCAATTACAGCCGGTCTCGCCGACACCTAATATATTTGAACAGTTCATAAAGGAAAGCCAACAGCAAGAGATACAAAGGCAGCAGGAGTTTTATCGACTTCAACAGTTGAATCAACAGAACAGTTTAATACACGAATTAGAAGAGATAAACCGAAACTTGAGAAATTCTCAACAGGGCAAATGAATCGTTTGGAAAATTTGCTTTTGAGGGTTTTACAAATAATCATTGTTGCGTCTATTAAGAAGGATCTAGTATGAACATCGAATTTCATTGGTCACCAGAATCAAATTATGCTGATCAAGAGGCAGTTGAGACCGAACTCCGTGAGGTATTTCAAGATATTGATCTCCAACCGTGTCATCCTGGAACGATAATCACATACTTGGATATCAGTGGGCCATTAAATAGGATATTAAAGGGTTCCGTTAAATGCCAATGCGGAAAAACTCTTACTACTTTCACGGGTGATAGCGAAGCATCTCACTTGTTATTTACAAAGAATGAATAAATATCATCAAATTATACGAACCTATCACACTTTTACTGCTCGGCTTAGGTGCGGTGATGTTGAGAAAAAAACGCTAATTTTTGCTTATTAATAACCCCTCGAAATCATAAAACGTAGAAATATAATGATTTGAAACAGTGTTAATCTGTGTAAATCCGTGTCTGAAAAAACAGCGTTAATCTGTGTCCTATCTTGCAGACGATAATATCAAAATTTCTTTTGCCACGATGTCGGCGATAATCCTTTGCTGAGGCGAGGCCGGCGTCGGCGGCATTGGGCTTACCTGTAAGGCTTTAGGCTGAACCTGCCTGCCCTGAGCAAGGTCGAAGGGTCGAACCTGCTCCTTGTTTACGGATAAGTTATTATTTGATAAAGGCGATTTTCTTTTAAGAGCGGCTATTTTTCTTTGCTGTGCGAGAATCTGCGTACCCAAATCAAGCGAGGGTATCTGGCTTGAGCGGTCCTGCTGCTGCGGATGACTTATTTTTTCCACCATTTTTCGGACAAATTCCTTTTCATCGGCGCTCTGTACGGGTGGATGCGACACTCCGTCGCCAAGGCTATGGAGTGTCGATGACTGTATGGCTTTATTTTTTAAGATGTCCTCACAAGCGGGCATAACACGCGAAGCAGATTTTAATTTTTGTGATTGCGGCGATATATTTTCCTGCTCAGCGGCTTTCGAGATGTCCTGATTACATTCCGCAATGCCCCGGTCAACGTGACTGTCGTAACTGTCCTTTTCCATAAAAACTTCCTTGTTTACAACGCTACTATTCTATCATCGGCCGGTGTTTTTGCAAGAAATAAAATAACTTTTATATTATAAGTCTATTCTCTGTAAGATGTTATGGATTGGAATATGATTAATTTTCCGGGCCGAGGGAGAATTGCGTAAAGGGCGTAAGCGGAAACTCCTGCATAAGTGCGGTCAAATCATCAAGAGTAACTTTTTTAATCCGCTGTATCTCATCCTCAATCGGCCGATACTCTTTCAGATAAAGCCAGTTAAAGCCAATCTCAATCAGCCTTCCCATCGGGATTTCATTTTTGATTGTAATTGCCGAGAGGACCTTATTCTTTGCCTTTCGCAGTTCGTCGTCGGAGATTTTTTCTTTATAAAGCGATTTGAAAATATCTTCCACAATCTGCAGGACTTTTGAACCGTTTTCTTCAGCAGTTCGGATATAGCTGAAAAAGGCTCCCACTCCATCCATTGCCTCGCAGTGCATTGTCGCTGTTTCGGCAATAGCCGTATCGACAAGCCGCCAGAAAAATCTTGAGCCTGTCTCGTCTCCTATGATTTTCGCAAGGAGAATTGCGGCGTAAGCTCTTTCATCCTGATATGAAACTGTCGGACTGGCCAGGCAAATATGCCGGCAGGTTAGATTCTTTTTCTTTTCTTGTCCTTTTTTCGCGGTGCCGGCGAAATATTCTGTTTTCCTGTCCGCCTGTTTTGGCAGCCAGTCGGCGCAGCCGGCCTGGAGAAAATCACATATTTTTTCAAAGTCGAAATTACCGGCAGCAGCAACGGTTATATTATTTGGGGCATATCTTCTGTTAAAATATTCTCTCATTTGTTCGGCGGACATCTGGCCGATAGACTCATTGTTTCCGAGGACGCTGTTTCCGCAGGGATGCGGACTGAAGTGCAGTCTTCTGCATTTGTCAATAACATCAAAATCCGGTATATCTTTATACATAGCGATTTCTTCGAGGATAACATTTTTTTCCATATTGAAATCGTCATCTCTCAGCGCCGGACGCATAAGCTGACACCACAGTTTCGCTGCCTCGTAAAGCTGCGCCGGCAGGGTCGCGGAGTAATAAATCGTGTTTTCCTCGCCTGTCTGGGCGTTGTATATCGCGCCGAGTTCGTCAAATCTGCGGTTGACATCATGGGTTGAAAGGTGGTCGGTGCCTTTAAAGAGCATATGTTCGAGAAAATGGCTTACGCCGCTGATTTGCTGCGTTTCATCGCGCGAGCCTGTTTTTACAAAGAAGCCTGCCGCTGCGGATTGAGCGTCTTTGTTGACTTCAGCGATGATGTCAAGGCCGTTCGCAAGTTTTTTGTATTTGAATTCCATTTTTACTTGTCCGCCTTAGGTGGATACCGTTTTTATTTCTGCCGGGCCGATTGTAACCGAGCAGGATTTATCAAAAGGATTTTTTCTTAGGAAATCGAGAACGGATTTAACAGTTGTTTTTTCAATTTGCTGTTTTATCTCATCAAGGCCTCTGACTTTGCCGAGTATGTAGTAATCCGTTGCGGCAGCCTGTGCTCTGGCTATGGTGGATTCGCTTTGCATTATAAGGCTGCTTTGAAGCCCGATTTTGGCTCTTTTCAATTCGTCCTCGCCGATTCCTTCAGCGAGTCTTTTAAATTCTGTTATTATTACATTGTAAGTTTCCTGAGCTTTGTCGGGTGTAGTTCCGGCATAACATCTTATGCCCGCCATTTCCTTAAGGCTGTGGTAACTTGCCCATATAGCGTAACAAAGCCCTCTTTTTTCTCTGACCTCGGTAAAGAGTCTTGAGCTCATACCGCCTGAGAGAACCGCGACCGCGACTCTTGCGTTGTAATAATCCGCGCTTTGAGGCGTTACAGTCGGCGTTATAATGCCTATATGCACCTGGGCCCCATCGTGCTGCTGATGATGATATGCAGGGGATTGTTTTTTTACATTTATATCTTTTGCCTTTTCAGGTTTTTTACCGGCGAAAAGTTTTTCAAGCAGCGGGCAAAGCTTCTGGAAATCATATTTTCCTGCAATGGCCAGAACAGTCCCGCCGATATTGAAGTTTTCAGAGATAATTTGTATACATTTTTCCGCCGTCAGTTTTTGCAAATCATCCTGTTTCCCGAGCGGATTTCTTCCCAGCGGGTCGGGATAAAAATGTTCTGCGAGCATAAGAAGAGTTTTCTGCATAGGGTCATCTTCGAGACTTGCCAGACTGTGCAGGGCAAGCTGTCTCGAATATTCGAACTGCTGACTGTCAAGAGCAGGCTTTAGGATTATGTCCGCGTAAAGCTCAATTACCTGATGAAGATTTTCAGCCTCAAGGGCTGCCGACAGGGCGATATGTTTTGATTCGACGCCGCTCTTTCGATGCAGGCCGAGGCCGTCGAGCCGGTCAGTAAGCTCTTTGCTTGTTTTGCCGCCTGCGCCTCTGAAAATCCAATCACTGATAACAGCCGATGCTCCGCAGCAATTATCAGGCATAACGGCTGCTCCTGCCGGCAGCAGAAAGTCAAACGAAGCGGATTGCACTTGCGACATTGGAATACCGAGTATCGTCATTCCATTGGCAAGTTTGTATATGTCGATTTTTTCTGTCATAACAGGTAGTTTAAACGCTCTGGCGTTCGATTTTTGCGCCGACCGCATTAAGTTTTTCTTCGATTTTTTCGTAGCCTCTGTCAATATGATAGACGCGGTTTACAACGGTTTGGCCATAAGCGGCAAGGGCAGCCACAACAAGAGCGGCTGATGCTCGCAAGTCCGACGCCATAACCGGCGCGGCGATTAGTTTTTCAACGCCGCTGACAATGACGTGAGGGCCTTCCTTTCTTAGATTGGCAGCCATTCTGCTCAATTCCGCAATGTGCATAAATCTGTCGGGGAAGATTTTTTCAGTTATTACACTGTTGCCGTTAGCGAGGCACAGCACGGCCATAAACTGGGCCTGCAAATCGGTTGGAAAACCCGGATAGGGCAGCGTAGTAATATCTGTCGGCTGGATGCGGCCGTTTGATGAAATCTCGCAGCCATCCTGGGTTTCTTCGACGGGGATATTCATACTTCTGAGCTTGTCAACAACCGCCATAAGGTGTTCGAGCCGGCAGTTTTTTAATTTAAGTTTTCCTTTTGTTATAGCAGCGGCGGCAAGGAATGTTCCGGCTTCAATCCTGTCCGGTATCACGGTATATTCAACCGGATTTAAATGTTTTACGCCGTGGATTGTCAATTGGGGCGAGCCGATACCGCTGATTTTCGCGCCCATTTTTACAAGACAATTTGCAAGGTCTGTAACTTCCGGCTCACAAGCGGCCGATTCAATGACGGTTTTGCCTTTTGCCAGCACCGCAGCCGATAAGACATTCGCGGTTGCCAGAACGCTTGAGCCGAAAGGACCGCCGAGAAATATATTTGTTCCTTTAAGACCGCCGTTTGCGTGAGCGACGATATATCCGTTTTTTAATTCGATTTTTGCACCGAGTTCCTGCAGGCCTCGCAGGTGGATGTCAACTGGTCTGTAGCCGATTGCGCAGCCGCCGGGCATTGAGACTTCGGCACGGCCTTGACGGGCCAGCAAAGGCCCCAGCACGCAAACGCCTGCTCGCATTTTGCGGACGATTTCATAATCGCCGAATGGTTTTTCGATATTTGTTGTGTCAATGGCGATAGAGCCGCCGTCAGCGTTTGTTTTACAACCCATATCTTCCATAAGTTTGCACATTACGGAAATATCGCTGAGATTCGGAATGCCGAGCAGTGTATTTTTGCCGGGGGCGAGAATCGTTGCCGCCATTATCGGCAGGGCGGCGTTTTTCGAGCCGCTTATTGTAACTGCCCCGGCCAGACTGACAGGGCCTGTAATCTTGAATATATCGAGAGCCATATAAAATCCCTGAAAAGAAAGAAGTAATCTAATATAAGAAAACGGTTTATGCAATAGGAAGGTTTAAAGTATATGAAAAAACATCTGCGGCGGAGGAATCCGCCCTTTATTGTCAAAGCTCAATTTTCTATTCTGCCGGCGTAGTTTGTTTTATTCCTCGCGGTTGACAGGCGCTCCAGGTCCCGCCGGCATTCCTTGCGGCGGCATACCTTGGTTGGAGCCTTCAAATTCACCTGGTGTGCCGGGCGTACCCCTTGTTCTGGTAGTGCTTACGTCGCTTGCAGCGTCAGACCTTGACAAAAGAACGACGGGTTCCGCAGATTCGGCATCCTTGATTTCCTTGTATATTTTCGAGACTTCCTCAGACCAATATCTTTCCTTGACAGGCATTGTCTGGATGGCTTGTCCCGGTCTGCAATAAAGGAGTTCGTAAAATTCTTTTGATTTAAGAAGGGCAGTGCCTGTCCATTCTGTGATTCGTCTGGCGTCAACCATTATATTGCCCGTGATGAGGTCTATAGGGCCTGCTTCGATGCCGGCCTGCACAAGTCTGGCTTTTACCTTTTCATTGTTGCTGACTGTGCCGATTTGTTCGCCGGGTTTTACGCTGAAAGTTTCGCTTACCCAGTTTCCAAGGGTATATCGAGCGACTTTTACCTCAACAGTCTTATCGACAATGCCGCCTTTTTCTGTTTCTTTGATGTCGGTTGCGAAGAAGTGAAGTTTATTCGGTATTTCAATGGTCTCTGTAGGTTCGCTGAAATTGCTGAAAAGCACCATCTGGTTCTGAAGGTCTTTTTGTTCCGGACTGAACCAGGGTTTTCCTGCGATAGGGTTGAGTACCCCTATTCTGATACGATACTGATATTTCTCTCCTGGTTTTGTGGTATCGTCATGAGCCCAGAAAACAAGTTTTTCGAGGGTATCAGTGTTTGTCTTTTCAGACAGGAGCATCTCGTTAAATTGCTGTTCTTCCGTCTGACCCTTCTGGCCTTCAGGTGCAGTCGGTCTGGTTCTTTGCTGCGGCTGACGAGATGGTGTCTGTTGGACGGCTACCGGTCTATTTTGTCTTGGCTGAGCTTGAGGCATACTCCCTCCGCCTCCGCCATCTTCACCGCCTCCTCCGCCAGTCGCTCTTGGCTGACTGGTAGCCTGTCGTGCAGCAGGCTGACGAACACGAGAGGCTTTTTCCTGCAGTTTTTTGGCTTTATCCGCTTCCATCTGCTGCTTTTTAAACTCTTCTTTTTCTTTTTCGAGTTTCTTTTGTCTTTCTTTATATAACGACGGACAGAACCATTTTTCGCCTGGTATGGCGTTATCATAGACCGGAGGCTGGAGAACTTCGTTTCTGATTTCTATCTTGGCAAATTGCACAAGAGCTATCTGGGTTTCATATTCATTGGTCTGTGCCGGCAGCTGGAGAATGTTTTTCAAATGGCATATTTTTGTTTTTGGCACCTCCGTCCACTGGCTCCATGAGCCGTCTTCGAGCAATGTTCTTCGCTGCAATTCAACTTTTGCAAAAATGGGTTTCGCATACTGTTGTTCAATTTTCCACTCATCCGGTATATTTTTCCCCGCAAGAGCGGAATTAAAACTTTCATAAAGTTGTTTTGCGTTAATACCGGACTCGACGGTAACAAGGTCAACATCCGCAGGTTTTGTTTCGGCGTTGCCATACGTAAGAGTATCAGAAAGCTCTTCAGTTGGAACATAAGCTGCCATTGTGACGTCTGCAACAGATGCTTTTCCGGCCAGTTCGATTTTTGGCAGCTGATAAGTCCGGTTTTCAACGTCAACCGTTACTGGCGGGCTGTCCGGCAGCGGAAAATCAATATTTGTATCCACATTTTTAAGACTATCTTTGATAAGTCCCAGATAAAGAGTTACTTTGGGTTCGTAAGAGTTGTTGTCCTGCGGCTCTTGTTTCAGCTGCTCCGACAGAGTACCGGCTTTTCTGTTAATGTATTCGTCGATTTGTCCGGGAGCAAACTTTTTTCCATCATATTTGATGGTATTAGGACTGCGGATAACGAAGACCAGCAGTATCCCCAGGGATATTATCAGGGCTGCCGCCAGGATAACCTTGTCGATAAAAAGTTCTACCAAATTGCTTTTCGTTCTTCCCATATTTTATTCGTAATCCAACACCTGATTTTTAAATTCTATATCAGTTAGTTCGTTATCTTCATAATTTTCAATTCTTATTCTTCTCTTATGCGGCCTTCTCCGCCCATAGGTATTCCCTGTGACGGCTGTCCGGGATAGGTTTCAGATGGGAGAAGTCCCTGTTTTACTGAATTTGGTTCTATTGTATCGTAACCTTCCTTGTTGAAAATATATTCGCAGATGAGGTTAAGCTGTACAACGGACTCCTGTCCGTAATGGTATCTTTGATGATTCTGGTCTCCTTTATCGATTGACTCAATATTGTTCTGCAGGATGGTAATCTGGTTGTGTTTGAATTGCTGTATTGGCTGGTCGCCTTTGTATCCTGAGAAATTGTGCGTTTTTTCGCTGCAGAGTTCGTTCATAAACTTCAAAATATCGTCTGCTCTGACTATAACAGCCAGGCTGAAGTGTATAACGTCGATTAGGTCGTTTGACCTTCTGCCGGTCCATGACGGGAAAAGCCCTCCGCCTGCAGTCGTTACATAAGTCGGCAGTTCAGTGCCGTTGTTTCCGATATTTGCAGCGTCTCCATCTGCGAAACGGACGCCAAGCAGCCTTTTTACGGAGGAATCGGCGACGGTCTTTGAACCGGCATTCATTTTATTTATTGTATCGACGATATCCTGATGTATCCAGTAAGCAAGCTGGCAATACCAGCAGTCTCCTACGGCCGAAGCAGTACCGCGATATTCCCAATTGTTCCAGAAAGCATAGCCGCTGAAAGCCTGAGGCTTGGCATAAACAGGTATCTGTTTGCATCTTTTTTTGCAGATAAGTTCGATAATCCTGTCGCTGCTTTTACTTGTGGTTGTGGCCGATGTTTCGCCCTGCATAGAGCCGCTTTCCTTCCTGATTTCAATGTCCGAAGGCGCATCAAGGGCTTTCATATCTTCTACCAGTTTTACGAAAGCAGCCCTGTATGCTTTTTTGAACTCATTGAAGATTTGTACGGAGGATTCCTTCGGCTCGGGGAAAATTTTGTAGCTGAGAAGCTCTCGTTGCGAGGTTTGTATGGCCAGTTTCTGTATTTCATTAGCGTCTAATTGGTGTTTGTCCTCGTAGTTCTTTACGATTTCGATTTGTTTAGTTGAAACGGCAGAGCTAATTGCGGATTTAATCTCATTTCCGAGTCTCTGGCTTTGTTCGAGCTTTTTGCCGACTTTGCCTTGTATCATCACAGTTGGTATGAACAGCAGAGCGGCCAGTAAGGTTATTGCCGCCGGTATGATTATTGAAGTATTCTTTTTTATTGTTTTTACGATATCCATTTTTACATTCCTGTCGGCGCCTGTCCCTGTTGGCCCCGAGTATCTTTCCAGATAAATTTGGCTTTAATTCTAAACCATCTGTCTCTTTCAATGTAAAGGGGCTGCCCAAAGGTATCGTATTTTTTCCTTCCCTTTTCATCGAGATCGAAAGTTCTGCTTATTTCTTCTTTTGTCAGAGGATCCACCAGCACAACTTCGCTTGCAACAAGGTCAGCGTCCTGTCCTCTTGTTGAATACGTTCTTGTGGATTTTCTGCTGTCGGAGGCGGCGGATTCGTCTAAAGTCACTCTTGTTTTTGTTTGATTGACGCCGATACCCTGCGGCATCTGCTGGTCCTGCAGGTCAACCAGGCCGGTTTCAAATTTGAAATGTTCGATTTTGTTTTTCTGGAACAGTTCAAAAGGGCTGTTTACATCAAAGAGCTGATTCAGGTTAAGCATACGTGTAATGACGCCCCATTTTTGTTTGTCGTCTCCCGCTCCTGCAGGGTCCATAAGTTCTCCGATTTTTTCGTAAGGGGTATAGCCTTCAATGATGACGATAAACCCTTTTGAGTCCTGTTGCTCCGATGAGCCGGCTCCCGTAGTTGCTGGAGAGGCGGATAATTCAGATTCTCCCCTGCCGATACCTGCTCCTCTGTCGCGGGAGAAGCGTTGAGGTCTGCCGATTTCAAACTGTGCGGCGGCAAGACTGTTGGCATAGTCTATGCTCATACTGGTGATAAAAACCTGTTTTCTCTGGTTTCTCGGTATTTGTTTGATTTTTTCGAAATCACCTTTGGCATAAGCTTCATAGAGTTCCGCCTGTGCCGTGTTATTTTTCGCGTTCGGCATCGTCTTGAAAATTGTTTCATTAAGCAGCGGTATGATATCCCGATACTTGAAATTGTCGGTGTATTTTTCGATTATTTTCTGGTATTCAGCGGCTCTTGTCTGCTGCTCATTAAGGCTGTTTGTGGTGTCTTTTGCCATTTGCAGGATATTTGCTGTGTCTTTTCTTTTATTCTCGGCATCTGTGCTGGTATAGGCTTTCAGGTCGATATTTGTTCTAAGTAACGCCAGAATCGAAGCTGCCAGCAGTATGAGCGCAGCGACGATGAAGAATTTGCTTTTCTGCGACCACATCATATTTCTCGCGATTTTCGCAGGCAGGAGGTTGCTCTGTATTTTAGCGGTATTAAGCGCCTGCAGGCCGAGACCGTAAGTTATGGCAAAATCGCAGATGTTCTCGTGCAGTTTTGCGCTGGAGATGTTTTGTGCCGGTACGAGTTTCTCGAAGGCGTCGGGCCTTACAGCCGGGATTTGTGTTGTCTGCTGAATATATTTATTCAGACCCTGCAGTTTCAGTCCGCCGCCGAAAAGAAGAATTTTTGAAAAGGCCGTGTTTTTATGACTGCTGCTGTAGTATCCAAGGGAGCGTTGCACTTCAGTTCCAACATCTGTCAGAACCGGCTTCATAGCTTGGAAAATCTGTCTGGCGTATTTGCTGACAGGAGCGCCTCGTTTTAGTTTCTCCGCCTTTTCAAAACCCAGTTTAAAGACTTCCGCGATGATTTTTGTAAAGTTGTTTCCCCCTATGGGGATGCATCTTTGCCAGACGCTTGTTTTCGTGCAGACGACGAGGTTTGTATTATCCGCTCCCATATCGAGCAGAACAATGGCGTTTTTGTCGGCGTCATCGAGGTCTTTTCTGTCGAACGCTGCGTAGTTATACATGGCGATAGGGGCCATTTGTACGACGGAGATTCTGATGTTTTCGGCGGAGAAGTTTTCGAGATATTTGCCGACTATCTCGTTTTTTATTGCGAAGATTCCAACTTCGATGTCGGGACTGTCCTTCTTCGGCATAAGCTGCCAGTCCCATTCAACCTCGTTGATATCGAAAGGTATTTGCTGAACGGCCTCGAATTTTACAATTTCCGGCACGCGTTTTAGTTCTACCGGAGGGAGTTTGATGAATCTTGCGAAACTTGTCTGACCCGGAACGGAAATAGCAATCGGGTCTTTCGACAGGTCGTTTCTTTTGGCAAAAGTGCCCAGCGAATTTCGTATAATCTGGTTTCTTTCCTCGTCTGTAATGCTTTCAACTGACAGAATCTTTGGATACTCAATATAATCGAGGCCGATTACTTCGATGTTTTCGCCGGCCTGGCGGAGACGCAGCGCCTTCAGCGAGTTATTCCCAATATCAATTGCCCATACTGATTTTACTGCCGCCATTTTTATCAGCTACTCCAGCTTTGCAAATTTACCCAAAATAGCTTAAACTTAAAATTCAGTCAAAAACTAAAGATTTTCGATTATAACATATTATGAAAACATTTGCCATAGATACTCTCGGCTGTAAGGTAAATCAGTACGAATCTCAGCAGATAATTCGGTTCCTTACCGATTGCAACTTATTATACGTTCAAAACTTCGGTCAGGCTGAAATTATTATTATTCATACCTGCTGCGTTACACATATAGCATCGGCAAAAAGCAGGCAGCTTGTGCGAAAAGCTCAAAAACAGAATCCAAAAGCGAAAATAATCGTTTCAGGCTGCCTCGTAAGTTCCGACCCGACAGAGCTTAATAATCTTGATAGTAAACTGCTTTTTGCCGCTGATTTAAAGGGCCTTTTCGAACTGCTTAAAAAAGAATTAACTATTGCCGGTGTGGATTGTAAGTCTTTTAATGACAATATGTTATCGAAGACAGGCACGATAGAAAAATTCTGCGGACAAACAAGAGCATTCCTGAAAATTCAGGATGGATGCGATGG
>JAPLMW010000084.1 GCA_026386845.1 Phycisphaerae bacterium | reverse complement strand
TATGAAAACATCCCAAAGCAACTTTAATAATAATTACGGTTGGAGCTGGTCAAGTGATATGGGGCCGGCTTTCACAGGTTATGTGAACCTGCGGAACGCAAGTTATAACCCCAGTTACACAGAATACAGTCCGATTACTGGAAAGGCATTGACCTGGGCTGTGCTGACCAACGAAATCAACAATAACCGGCCGATGGTTTTTCTCGTTGACCTTACCGGCGATGGCCTGACCGAGCATTTTGTAACCGTTGTAGGTTATGATGCCCCAACCAATCAGTACGGTTTCCTCGATACCTGGAACGTGATACCTACCGGCATCAGATGGGAAACTTTCCAAGGAATAAATACCTACCAGCCATGGAGCATTTGGGGCGCATGGTCTTTCCAGTTAGGCCAGCCAAGTGAGGTAACCAAGTGGGAACAGCTTCCCAACATGACTGACTATGGTATGGATGTCCGCTGCGACCGAAGAGACGACACTAACCGTGTGCTGGCAGATGATTTTCTATGCGAACAGACCGGCCCAATTACCAAGGTAAGACTCTGGGGCTCCTGGAAAAATGATTCAAAAGGCCAAATTAAAACAATCCATTTGAGCATTCACAGTGATGACCCTGTAGGGATAGGCGGAACAGACCCTACCAATACCTACTCCAAACCAGACCAACTACTGTGGTCTGGGGACTTCAACGCACCACACTTTACCGAAACACTCTTTTACGACCTTACTCCTGATTTTGAATATTGGTGGAGCCCACCAACACTTCCAGCTATTCCGAACGGCGACCAGCGAATTTGGCAATATGAAATACCAATTGACTCTAATGCATTTGTCCAGCAGGGCAGTCCCTCTAATCCTATTATCTACTGGCTTGATGCTTATGTTCTGATAGATAATAACAGTCCACCAGACGCCAATTTCGGCTGGAAAACATCGGGAGAGACAACGCATCGGCTGGATGACGCAGTATGGTCAAATAACAACGGTACTACCTGGAACGAAATGAAATATCCTCCGCCACATCCAATGGCGGGGATTTCTTTTGATTTGGCATTTGCGATAATAATGGGCCAGCCAGAACCTAACGAACCTAATGAGCCTACCGATACAAAAGGGTGGCTGCAAAGCCCCGATTTGAGCGAAAACGGCGTGGATGTTATGGCAACAGAACCTTTGATACTTGCAGATGATTTTGAATGTAACAAATCAACGCGAATTACAGATATCACAATCTGGGGCTCCTGGAAATACGATATTCTGCCGCTGGGCGGACCTAATGACGTCAATTTCACCCTGAGTATTCATTCGGATATCCCGGCCAGCCAGAGCCCAACCGGTTACAGTATGCCCAACGACGTTCTGTGGCACAGAGACTTTTTGGCCGGCACATACGAAGTTTCTATTGAACAAGAGCAGATAAACGAAGGCTGGTGGAACCCATATTATATGGAGTATATCTTCCCCGGCGACCATATCTGCTGGAAATATGTCTTCCATATCCCGAAAACTGAGGCCTTCTGCCAGCGAGGCGAGCCAAACAAGCCGATTGTTTACTGGCTCGATGTGCAGGCATGTCCGAACGACGTTAGCGGCGGAGCACAATTCGGCTGGAAATCCTCAATCAACCACTGGAACGACAGCGCTGTCTGGACGATGGGTTCTGAACCATACGTCGGGACGTGGAACAAGTTAATGTACCCATCTCAACACCCACTATATCCGCAACCGATTGACCTTGCTTTTGCTATTGACGGCAATATACCATGCTGCCAGAGATGTGCCGATTTCGATTTGTCCAGTAAAGTTGATTTTGTTGATTTGAGCGAATTCTCGTCGGCGACTGGCTGTGGTTCGGCCCTGCAGGAGGATATGTCGAGCCAGACCTTGACTGCGACGGCGATGTGCAGTTCGATGACTTCGCTATCCTTGCAGAACAGTGGTACATAGGCTGTCCGTAAATTTTACGATTTTAATGTAACAAAAAGCTGCGGCTTTACCAGCCGCAGCTTTTTTATGGTTTACGCAGCAGTTCCAAAAACAGACAAAGACATCCATACGGAAGCATATCGCAATAAGCCCGCCTTAAATCTCCCGACAAATCAGGGAGTAAAACAACTAAACAGCAGGTTATTCGGTGATTCTGTAAACGTTATCGCCTTTGCGGACACGGTCGGTCACTTTTATGCCGATAGAATCGCCTGCTTTGGCCTCTGTAACATTGGCATTGTTTATCTGTATTGTGCCAACAGTCATTTCAAGTTCGGTAGTATGGCCTTTGATTTTGATTTTATCGCCGACTTTCAGAGAACCAGTAAGCTCGATACCCGCGACAACCGGATGCGCAAAGAAATCCGACACTTTGCCAATAATCTCCTCAGTCATTTTTGATTCCTTTCAATTTAAAGGATTTATTTTTTTATACAGATATAATTCTAACACTGCCGATTTTTTACGCAAGAGAGTTTTTTTGCAGTATCAGACAATACAAAAGACCCAGAAATTTAGTGCGGCAATCCTTAAATAATGCTGACCCGGCCAAAGCTTTAAAATTTTCCTGACTGTAAAATGGTTCTTCGAAACTGTGCAGCCAGAACAGCGTGGTCTTTAATTTGCCGAATTGGCGTCTGCAATCATCGAGAATGGATTGAGGCGTATCGCTGACAAGGTCATAAATCAAGGCGAAGCCATTGTTTTTAAGCACTCGATAAACCTCGTTGAGGCCTTTGGCCGGCTCTTTCCAGTGATGAATCGAAGCGGTGCTGACTACTATATCAAAACACTTATCCGGAAACGGAATATTGCCTGCGTTACCTTCCTTAATTTCTATGGATTCGACGCCGGTTATATTTTCTTTAGCCTTTGTTACCATTGCGGGCGAGGAATCGATGCCGACCAGCCGAAGCTGCGGGGCTTTGGCGTGAATTTTCAACAGCAGGCGGGCAGGGCCTGTGCCGATATCCAAAAGACGACCTTCTCTGCAATACTGCAATATATCATCGGTAACCATCTCGTAATATCGCTGGAATATAACTGTCGAACTTATCAGGTTATAAAGCACCGAACCTGGCCAGGGAATCGATTCGGGATGAATGCGTTTGAAAAATCTGCCTATTAATGAGGAACCAGCCATTGTAAAATATCCTTGTTTTAGACGGTTAATCTTCAGGCATTATCCTGCCATTTTCAGTGATGACAAGTTAAATTCCGATAAAATCTTGACAGGATTTGGCCGATGTAATATTATGAAGGCAGTTGTGGAACTGTTTTTGTCGCAACAGGTTAGTGTCCGCCTTCCATCCTTCGTCCGCCGAAGCGGACTACGGAGGACAAGTCGCTAAATTTATGGCGGACAAGGAGGTGATAAATGCGACTTACTATAAAGCGAGGGGATGAACTGGTAAACGAAGTGCGGTTTTCGCGCGGCCCGATTTACATCGGCAGGCAGATTGGCAGCCAGGTTTTTCTGCCGGACAGGGCTGTCTCGAGACAGCATACAGTTATTTACACCACTACCGAAGGCAAATGGATTGTTGAGGACCTTGATTCAGCCAATAAGACTTATCTCAATAACGAGGTTATCCACAAGGCTGAGATAAAGAACGGTGATGTAATAAAGATTGCCGGCTTCCACGTCGAATTTCATTTAGACGAGTCCGATTCGCACGATACAACGGTGCATCTTGAAGATACACTTCATTCAACACTGCATGAGCCGCAGATTGTGCTTCGCCAATTAGACGGCTTTGACGCCCCGCCTATAAAAATGCCGGCAAAGCGCTGTAAAGATTTTTCACGCGCCGCGGAGGCCATAAGCAAAAGCAAGGGTATCAGCGGTCTTGTTACCGCGCTGGCGGATACACTGGCTCGCCAGTTTGTACCTTTTCATATCTGGGCGGCTGTGCGAAAAAATCCCGCCGGTCCGATGGAAATGTCAAAAGGCAGAAAAATCAGCGGCGAGATTGTCAAACCGGAAGAAATGCCTCTTACGTCAAAAATCAACGAAGCGGTAAAAAATCGTCATTATGTTTTTGTGCCCCGGCTTCCGCAGCAGCAGGAGCAAGCGGATAAAATCAATTCAGCATTGATTGTGCCGATAATATGCGAAGGGGAGTGTTTCGGCGTTCTTTATGTCGATAATTCACTCGACCATGAACATTACAATCTCGAAGACCTCGATTATCTGATACTGATTTCGCTTCTGGCAGGCGCTTTTATCAGGAACTTTTAGTTAACAGCGGAATCACAAAGTAAAATATCGACAGCGCAGTAATTATCCACATCACCGGTTTGATATCCTTTATTTTGCCGGAAATTACTTTCAGCAGCGTAAATGAAATAAATCCGAACGCCAGCCCCGTGCTTATGCTGTAGCTGAGCGCAATCATTATCATTATAATAAAAGCCGGAAAGGCGTTTTCCATTTGCGTAAAGTCTATTCTCTTGATTTCCTTTGTCATAAAAAGGCCTACCATTATCAGTGCCGGCGCCGTTGCGTAACTCGGCACGATTCCGACCACAGGCACAAAAAGCATCGCAATTAAAAATAAGATGCCCGTTACGATGGATGTAAGGCCTGTTCTGCCGCCCTGCTCGATTCCCGCCGCAGATTCAATATAAGAAGTTGTTGTTGAAGTACCCATCGCCGCGCCGAGCATAGATGCGCCGGCATCGATTGTAAGTAATGTATCAAGTTTCCTGATTTTGCCGGTTTTATCAGTCATTTTTGCTTCATTGCAGCAGGCGACAAGCGTTCCGATGCTGTCGAACATATCCATAAACATCAGCGCAAAGATGCTGCCGAAAAGACTCCATTTCAAGGCGCCGACAATATCGAGCTTAAGAGCGACAGCGGCAATACTGATATCGGCGGACATAAAAGACTGCGGCTTGTCCACCTTGCCGAGCAAAATCGCAAGGATGGTCGCAAAAACTATTCCTATCAAAAGCGAACCTTTGATTTTTTTCATCTCGAGGAAAATCATTACAATCAAACCCGCCAGACCTATTAAGATTGTTTCCGTTAAATTACCTGCCTGAACCAAAGTAACCGGATGAGCTATTACTATGCCGAGGTTTTGCAGGCCGATAAATGTTATAAATAAACCTATGCCGACGGATATAGCGCTGATAAGAGACTGCGGAATCGCTTCGACAAGTTTTTTTCGCAGGCCTATGAGTGTGAGAATCAAAAAGAACAAACCGGACAGAAAAACTACTCCCAGCGCGGTCTGCCAGCTTATTTTTTGAGTGATAACAAGCGTATAAGCGAAAAAAGCGTTCAGTCCCATCCCCGGCGCCATCGCTATCGGAGCATTGGCGAACAAACCTGTTACAATTGTCGCAATGGCGGTTACAAGGCACGTAACAGCCACAAGAGCGGCTTTGTCCATACCGGCCTGGGACAAAATCGCAGGATTTACAAAGATGATATATGCCATTGTCAGAAAGGTTGTAATCCCTGCGATTATTTCGGTTTTTACGGAAGTGTTTCTCTTCTGAAGTCTGAAGATTTTATCCAGCATTTTCTTACTCCGTTAAGAAAACAATATTATTTTATTTGTCGTGATGATGTTTTATGGTTTTGCCTTCAACCATATAGATGACATCTTCAGCGATGTTTGTTGCATGGTCGCATATCCGCTCCAGATGACGCGCTACCAGCAGCAACGGCACCGCTCTGTTCGCAGTACTGGCATCGCGCAGCATATAATCGTTTATCAGCTCTGCGCAGATTTTGTTACGAAGCTCATCCGCCTCTTCATCAGATGCCATAACCTTATCGGCCAGGCCGACATTTTTTTTGATAAACGAATCTATCGCCTCGCGCACCATATTCTGCGCCACATCGGACAGCTTCGGAATATCAATAAGAGGTTTCAGCAGCGGCTTATCAGCCAGCTCGAGCACCCGCTGGGCAATATCGACGGCCAAATCGGCGATGCGTTCAAGCTCGGCATTAAGTTTCATTCCCGTAGTAATAAAGCGAAGGTCCGTCGCCATCGGCTGATAGAGAGCAATTAAATCTATGCATTTCTCATCAACCACAAGCTCCAGTTCATCAATATTGCCGTCATCGTCAATAACCTTCTGAGCCTGGACTTTATCGCGGTTTTTCAAGGCCTCGATAGACCTGGAAATCGCATCCCGGGCAAGGTCGCTCATTTTCAGAACATCTTTGCGCAATTCCTTTAATTCGTCGTCAAAATGTCTTTCCATTTTATCTCTCCTTAACCGTATCTGCCGGTTATATAGTCTTCAGTTTTTTTATCTTTCGGTTTCGTAAATATATCTTTTGTTTGGCCGAATTCTACCAGTTCGCCCAGCAGCATAAATCCGGTTTCATCCGAAACGCGAGCGGCCTGCTGCATATTATGGGTTACTATTATTATAGTATAATTATGTTTAAGTTCCCGCATTAATTCTTCAATTCTCGCCGTTGCCTGCGGGTCAAGCGCGGAACAGGGCTCATCCATAAGGAGTATTTCCGGCTTTACCGCAATCAATCTGGCAATGCAAAGTCTTTGTCTTTGTTCCAGCGAAATGCTGAAAGCCGGCTTTTTAAGCTTGTCTTTCAGATGGTCCCACAGGTCAACCTGCCGAAGGCTTTGCTCAACTGTCTGGTCCAGCATATTTCTCTTTACGGAGTTATGAATTTTCAGGCCGAAGGCTATATTTTCATATATTGACAGCGGAAAGGGGTTGGGCCTCTGGAAAACCATACCGACCTTCTTGCGCAGAGAGACTAAATCCGCATCACTATCGAAAATATTTTTATTGTCAATCAGGATTTGGCCGTTTGTGCGCACGCCTTCGATTAAATCATTCATTCTATTGAAGGTTCGCAGCAGCGTTGACTTGCCGCAGCCGGACGGCCCTATTATCGCCGTGATTTGCCTTTCCGCAAAAACAGCGCTGACGTTTATCAGTGCCTGAAAATCGCCATACCAGAGATTCAATTTGTCAACCCGTATGCTGTGCATTATCCCGCACCTTCGTTTAATTCAATTTTTTTGAATCTATTTTAATCCTATAACCTTTCATTCCTAAAAAAATATTATAATTCACTGAATGTTTAGAAGGTGCGGGATTATCCGAATTTCCCTCTGATATAGTCGTCCGTCCGCTTATCCGACGGGATAGTAAATATTTTGTCGGTTTTATCGACCTCAATTAGTTCCCCGCTCAGGAAGAACGCGGTGCTGTCGCCGACGCGAGCGGCCTGTTTTACATTATTGGTTACCAGCACCTGCACATAATCCTGTTTAAGTTTGAGCATCGCTTCTTCTACTTTTGCCGTCGATATGGGGTCAAGACCTGAACAGGGCTCATCGTATAAAATCACTTCAGGCTCAACCGCCAGCGTTCGTGCGATACAAAGCCGCTGCTGCTGGCCGCCGGATAATTTAAACGCGGATGTGTGCAGCCTGTCTTTTACCTCATCCCAAAGATACGACTTCTGGAGCGACTGCTCAACTATCTGACTCAGCTCTTTTTTATTTTTTGTTCCGTGCATTCTTGGCCCGTAAGCGATATTGTCGAATATTGACAACGGCAGCGGCAGAGGCAGGGCAAAAACCATACCGATTTTTTTCCGCAGCAGTTCGATATTCATTTTCATAATATCTCTATTGTCGAATTCTATCTGGCCTCTCATTTTTAAGTTTGTTTCGAGTTCGTTAAGACGGTTGAGCATTCTTAAAAATGTCGTCTTACCGCTATTGGCAGGCCCGATGACGCTCAGGATTTCATTGGCATATATTTTTATACTGAGATTCTTTACTGCCGGTATATCGCCGAACCAAATACTTAGATTTTTAATGTCAATTCTTGTAACTACCATTTTTTCTGCTTCCTGAACTGGTAACGAATAATGATAGCTATCAGATTCATAAACAGAACCAGAAACAAAAGAACAAGAGCGGTGCCGTATCTTATTTTTTCATCGACGTTCGGTACCTGTGTGGAAATTACGTAAAGATGATACGGCAGCGCCATAGCCTGGTCGAATATGGATTTTGGCATCTGCGGCAGATAAAAAGCGGCGACGGTAAACAGAATCGGCGCCGTTTCTCCAGCCGCCCTTCCCAGTCCGAGGATTGTTCCAGTCAATATGCCGGGGACGGCGTTCGGCAGAACTATGTGCCGTATTGTCTGCCATTTGCTCGCGCCGAGGGACAAACTCGCCTCACGGAATGAATAAGGGACGCTTTCCAAGGCCTCGCGCGATGTAGTGATTATAACCGGCAAAATCATAATTCCTAAGGTGAGTGAGCCTGAAAGAATCGATGTTCCGAATTTGAAAAAGACGACAAAAATTGCCAGCCCGAAAAGACCATAAACGACAGAAGGCACACCCGCCAGGTTCACAATCGCAAGTCTAATTATCCGCGTCAGGTAATTGTCTTTTGCGTATTCACTCAGATAAATGGCCGCGAGCAAACCTACCGGCAGAGCGAAAATAATTGCGCCCAAAACGAGGTAAACAGTTCCGACGATGGCGGGGAAAATTCCTCCTGCCCGCATCCCCTGCCGCGGAACATCTGTTAAAAACTGCCAGCTTATCGCTCCAATTCCTTTCTGGATGATAATGACAACAATCAGGCCGACCGGCACGACGATAAGCATCGTTGCCAGGAACAAAAGAAAGAACGCTATTTTTTCTGTTCTTTTCGGGTTTCTCATTTTCTTTTATGCAGAAATATATCTGCCGTTACGTTGATTGCAAAACTTATGACAAACAAAACTATGCCTATGGCGAATAACGCGAAATAATGCTCGCTTCCGACGACCGCTTCACCCATTTCCGCGGCGATTGTCGCGGTCAGCGTCCTGACCGGCTGCAAAATGCTGTGCGGTAGGACCGCGGCGTTGCCGGTAATCATCATAACGGCCATTGTTTCGCCGATGACCCTGCCGATGCCGAGCATTACCGCCGCTAAAATACCGCTCGATGCCGCGGGAAGAATAACCCGCCATATTGCCTGCCAGCGCGTCGCGCCCAGCGCCAAAGCCCCTTCCTTATATGATTTAGGCACGGAATAAAGGGCGTCTTCCGCAATGGAAACAATCGTCGGCATCGCCATAAAGGCGAGCATTATCGAGCCGGACAAGGCGGTAAGTCCCGTCGGAAGGTGAAAAATATTTTTTACCCACGGCACTAATGTTACCATACCGATAAAGCCCAGAACCACACTTGGAATAGCTGCCAGAAGTTCGATTCCGGCTTTAAGAATTTCTTTTAATTTTGTTGGCGCGACTTCCGCGATATAAATGGCACAAGCCACTCCGATTGGCACGGAAATTACCGCTGCACCAAACGTAACCAGCAGTGAGCCGAGAATCAGCGGCAGGATACCAAGCTGCGGCGGTTCTGAGATGGGATACCATTTGCTGCCGAAGAGGAATTTTATCGGCGTTTCAATTTTGAACACTGCAAGACCTTCCTTGAGAAGGAACAGGAAAATCAAAACGACAAAAAATATGCAGGCCAATCCGCAGATAAGGATTAGCTTTTCAATTATGAATTCCTTAAACTTACGCATCCCGTTAGACCTTTTTAACATCCTGTTAAACTTCTTTACATCCTGTTAGACCTTCTTTTTTAATTAAAGCATTGTATAAATTTAAAATAGGTCTAACGGGACGCATAATCCCTTATTTACCCCCACACCAAAATTGTATGTGTTTAGTCCATAATTTTTTTGACGCGGGGATATATTCGGTAACAACATTGGGTTCTAATGACATTGCATTTTGGTGTGGGGGTTTAGTAATAGGCACAAAATCCGTTTTTACGACAATATCCTGACCTTCTTTAGAAAGGGCATAATCTACAAACTTCTTTACCAGTCCCTGCGGCTCGCCGTTTGTGTAGAGCAGCAGCGGACGCGATATTGGATATTTTCCGCTTATTACATTTTCAATTGTCGGGACTTCAAATTCAGAATTGGGGTCTTTTGCTATCGACAAAGCTTTTTGTTTGTTGCTGATGTAACCCATTCCGTAAAAACCGATAGCGGCCGGGTTGCCTGCGACTTCATCGGCAATCGCCTGCGAAGAAGACAGCATAAGCGCTGATGGCGCAAACTCGGCAGTGGAAGCAGGGTCGTTTCTTCTCAAAACATGCTCCTTAAAATAAACGTGAGTGCCGGAGTTTACCTCTCTTGAAAGGATAACGATTTGACTGTCAGAACCGCCCAATTGTTTCCAGTTTGTGATTTTCCCCGTGAAGATGTCCGCTAACTGGTCGAGAGTGAGTTTGCTGACGGGATTTTTAGGATGGACTACTACGGCAAGGCCGTCAAGAGCGACTTTTATTTCATAAGGATTTATTCCTTTTTTCTTCGCCAACTCGATTTCCTTGTTCTTGATATTTCTTGAGCTCATTGCGATGTCGCAGGTTCCGCTAATAAGCGAGGATAGCCCAGTCCCAGACCCGCCGCCGGTTACAGAGATGAAATCCGTAGTGTTTTGTTCCATATACTTCTCGGCCCAGGCCTGGCCGAGGTTTACCATAGTATCTGAGCCTTTAATCTGGACCAAATTCTTATCTCTCCCGGCGAAAACCGCTGCCGCGGCTAAGAGGGTAACCGTGATTAGATATAGTTTCTTCATCATTTTTTACCTCCGTTTCTTCGACAAGCTCAGAACAAGTCTGTTTTTTCAGGATACGGTTTTTTCACAGCCCCATTGCTATTCTAAATATTTTTCTATGGCAATCAACAAAAAAAAATGCTTAAAATACAGTTGAAATTCTGGTTAATTCAGGAGGCCTATTATGAGCAAAAAGGTGCTTATAGCTGTTGCGGATGGGATAGAGGAATTAGAGGGGATAACGATAATAGACTGTCTGCGGCGGGTTGGGGCCGATTTGACTATTGCTTCGGTGCAAAAATGCGAAATAATAACTGCCAGAAAAGTTAAAATTACCGCTGACTGCTTGATAACTGATTGTATTGACAAAACTTACGACCTGATAGCCCTGCCGGGCGGTATGCCGGGGGCCGAAAACCTTCGCGACAGCAGGGAGCTTACAGAAATGCTTAAAAAGCAAAAGGAGTCCGGCAGGTTATATGCCGCTATTTGTGCCTCGCCTGCGATTGTTTTTGCGCATCACGGCTTATTAGCCGGCAAAAAGGCAACTTGTTATCCCGGTATGGAAAACAAACTGCCGGATACCTCTGCCGTAAATCAGCGTGTTGTCATTGACGGAAATTGCGTAACTTCTCAGGGGCCGGGAACGGCACTTGAATTTTCCCTTAAACTTGTCGAGCTTCTTTTCGGCAAACAAAAGAGTGAGGAATTGGCAAAGGCTATGCTGATAAAATAATGAGAGATTTTAAAAATATTTTTGAGAAACTTTCAAGGTCGAAATTCAGGAGCAGCTTTAAACTCAAATCTGCTGATGTGGAGTATATAAAACAGAGGGGTATTAAGACAATTGAGCAGCACACCAGAGATTTTGTTTTAAAACGCCTTGCACCCGCGGAGCCGAAAAATGACGGCAAACAGACGCCGATGAAGGGCCATCCGGTTTTTATTGCCCAGCATGCGACCGCTGCCTGCTGTAGAAAATGCCTCTTCAAATGGCACAAAATTGCCCCGCACAAATCGCTAAGCGAATCTGAAATTGAGTATATTATTTCGATTCTAATTACCTGGATTAAGAATCAGATTGACATTTGCCGGCCGACCGCATAGAATAACTCCCTTTCATAAAAGGGATTAAAGCAAGTCCTGTTTATTGACTAAACTTTTTGAGTTTTTTATGTATTCAAATTATATTCGTAATGTAGCGATAATCGCCCACGTTGACCACGGCAAGACAACGTTGGTTGACCAGCTTCTATATCAGTCCGGGATGTTTCGCACTGAGGAGCTTGATAAACTGGCCGGCAGCGAGCACGACTTGATTATGGATTCAAACCCCATCGAGCGGGAACGCGGCATAACAATCCTCAGTAAAAACTGTGCGATTTATTATACGAACAGCAAAGGGGTTGAATATAAAATCAATATAATTGATACACCCGGCCACGCGGATTTTGGCGGCGAGGTTGAACGTGTTTTGAAAATGGCGGACGGCGTTCTGCTTTTGGTCGACGCCTTCGAAGGACCTATGCCGCAGACAAGATTCGTCCTGACCAAAGCTCTTGAAAATAAGTTAAAGCCAATAGTTGTAATCAACAAGATAGACCGTGAAAACAGCCGACCGCACGAGGTTGTCAACGAGGTATTCGATTTGCTTGTTCAGCTCGGCGCCGACGATAAGGCTCTCGATTTTCCTGTTGTTTACGCATCTGCCAGGCAAGGCTGGGCGACGACAGACCCTGCCAAAAAGACCAATAATATGCAACTCGTATTCAGGACCATCATTAAAAATGTTCCTGCACCGAAGGTTGATCCTGACGCTCCGCTGCAGATGCTGGTAACCAGTCTTGAATATTCGGATTATGTCGGCAAAATCGCGATAGGCAAAGTTTTCGCAGGCCGGATAGCCGAAGGGCAGAACGTTACAGTGATAGACGCTAATAATGTGCATACTCTGCAAAAGGTTATGCAGGTTCATTTGTTTGACGGGCTTGGCCGAAAGCAGGTGCCAACCGTTTTAGCAGGCGATATATGCGCGGTATCAGGTCTTGACCCCGTCGATATCGCCAACACTATCGCCTGTGCGGACAATCCTTCCAAGCTTGCCGTTATTGCTGTCGATGAACCGACGATGTCGATGACTTTCAGGGTCAACGATGGGCCTTTCGCGGGCAGAGACGGCAAATATGTAACCAGCAGGCAAATCGGCGAAAGGCTCGAAAAGGAACTTCAACACAATGTCGCGCTGCGAGTTGCGCCTGGACTAACGCCTGAGGAATTTAATGTTTCCGGCAGAGGCCTGATGCATCTTGGAATACTGCTGGAAAATATGCGGCGCGAAGGATACGAAATATGTGTCGGAAAACCAGAAGTAATTTTGAAAGTGGTGGACGGCATACATCACGAGCCGATAGAGCTGCTTGCGATTGATTGTCCCCTTGATTGTCAAAGCTCAGTGATGAGCCTTCTTGGTGAACGGCGGAGCGAAGTGATTAAAATGGACGCCAAAAGCGGCGCGAGCGGTTTTATTCATATGGAATTTCTTATACCGTCCCGCGGTCTGTTCGGTCTGAACGCCAGGATGATGAACGCAACGCAGGGCAAGGCGATTATGCATCATTCGTTTGAAAAATATGAGCCGATGCGAGGCTCGATTCCTCAGCGAAAATCAGGCGTTATGATTGCGACCACTACCGGCCAGGTTAC
>JAPLMW010000066.1 GCA_026386845.1 Phycisphaerae bacterium | reverse complement strand
CGGCGGAGTTACGGCAAGCTTCGCGATGTTAGGCGATGTCATCATAGCTGAGCCGGGGGCATTAATAGGATTCGCCGGGCCGCGAACAATCTATGAGACTATCAAGGTCGAACTGCCGGAAGGTTTCCAAAGAGCGGAATTTCTGCTCGAACACGGGTTTGTCGATATGATTGTCCACCGCAAAGACTTAAGAAGCGAAATAGCGCGACTGATAGACTACTGCGGGAAAAATCCGGTTTAATAATACGTCGCCGTGCCGGCGACGGCTAAACAATCTCCTAACACATCTGAAAATCATACTTTGCAATCCATATTTTTCTGCGTATAATTCCAATATTATGGGTTATTTTCGTGAAAATATCGAAAAAATGGCAGGTTATGAGCCGGGGTTTCAGCCAAAAGATGCCGATGCAGTCAAGCTCAATACAAATGAAAATCCATACCCGCCAAGCCCAAAGGCAATCGAGGCGATAAAGAACATAACCGGCGAACAGCTAAGGAGATACCCGCAGCCGACGGCAGATACATTCAGAGAGACTGCCGCTGAAATTTTGGGCGTTGAGGCGGAAAATATAATCTGCGTCAACGGCGGCGATGAACTTTTGAATATGACAATACGGGCATTCTGCGATGAGGGACGGTCTGTCGCTTATCCAACACCGACATATTCGCTATGTTCTGTACTGGCACAGATAGCAAACTGCCCTGCCGTTGAAATCCCATTCGATGAGGAATTTAATCTGCCGGCGAAACTCGCATCGAGCGGTGCAGCGTTAACAATCATCTGCAACCCGAACGCACCGAGCGGAACGTTTATACCCAAAGAAGAATTGAGCCAGCTTGCGGAAGAACTTAAAGGAAAAAGTATTGTGCTGATTGACGAGGCTTATGTGGATTTTGCCGAAGACAACTGTCTTGAACTTATAAAAAAATTCGACAATGTAATTATCCTCCGCACAATGAGCAAAGGTTATTCGCTTGCGGGACTGCGATTCGGGTTCGGCATAGCAAATGAAAAAATAATAAATGGTCTAAACAAAGTCAAAGATTCTTACAATGTCGATGCGGCGGCGATTGCAGGGGCGACGGCTGCGATAGAAGACCAGCAGTATTTCAAAAATAACGTCAAGAAAATCAAAATAGAAAGAAAATTTCTGACGGAAAAACTAACCGAACTGGGTTTTGAGGTACCGGCAAGCCAGACAAATTTTGTGTTTGCAAAACCGTTAAAGATGCGAGCTATTGACATTTATGAAAAACTTAAGGACAGAAATATCTACGTCCGATACTGGGCGTATCCGGATATAAAAGATAAGCTGAGAATAACGGTCGGAACAGGTGAGCAAAATGAAAAACTCATCAGGGCGTTAAAAGAAATTTTATCTGAAGGATAAAAAAATGGCTGACAGGAAGTCAAAAATAACGAGAAAGACAAAGGAAACGGATATCAGTGTTCAAATCAACCTCGACGGCGTCGGTAAATACGAAATCGACTCCAGCATAGGATTTCTGGACCATATGCTCAGCCATCTGAGCAAGCACAGCAAGATAGATTTGACCCTGAAAGCAAAAGGCGACCTTGAGGTTGACCAACATCATACGGTAGAAGATGTCGCAATATGCCTGGGAGAGGCACTTGTTGAGGCGCTCGGCGATAAAAAAGGCATCGGACGCTACGGCAACAGCTCTGTGCCGATGGAAGACGCACTTGCGAATGTCGCTGTTGACCTTTCGGGCAGACCATTCTGCGTTTATAACGTTCAGTACAGAACGGAAAAGGTCGGCGATTTCGATGTCGAATGCTTCAAAGAACTGCTGAGAAGTTTTTCAAATCACGGCAAGTTCAACCTGCATATATCCGTGCCGCACGGCACAAACAGCCATCATATCGCAGAGGCAATATTCAAGGCGCTGGGACAGGCATTGGGACAGGCTGTTAAAATTACAGGCAAGGATATTCCAAGCACAAAGGGAACGCTTTGAACGGCGATATAAACTACGAATACAGAACGGGTATAGGCACTGATATTCACCGGCTTGTCGAAGGCAGAGATCTGAAACTCGGCGGAATCTTAGTGCCGTTTGAAAAAGGATTGCAGGCATACAGCGACGGGGACGCCGCACTGCACGCCCTGATAGACGCAATCTTGGGCGCGGCAGGATTGGGCGATATCGGAATGCTCTTCCCCGATACAGACCCGCAGTTTAAAGATATAGACAGCAAAGAACTTGTCCTGAAAGTAAAAAGTTATATCGCTGATAAAGGCTGGGAGGTAGTTAACGCTGATATTACAATTACCGCAGAAGAGCCGAAACTTGGGCCATATAAAACCCAGATGAAAAGATGCATCGCTTCGCTTTTGGGAATTGATTTTCTTAACGTAAATGTAAAGGCAAAGACAAATGAAGGCTTAGGCGAAATCGGGGCAGGTCTGGCAATATCCGCAATAGCTACAGTGCTGCTGCGAAGAAGGATAAAAAGAACATTATAAGGAAAATCGAATGTCTTTAAAGCTACATAATACACTTACACGAAAAACTGAGGAATTTAGGCCGGTAAAAGAACTTAGGATTGAACAAGGAAAGTTTACTAAGCCATCGGTTGGGATATACGTTTGTGGGCCAACGGTTTATGGACATGCTCATCTGGGGCACGCAAAAAGCTATATCAGCTTCGACGTTCTTGTTCGATATCTGAGATACCTCGGCTATCCGGTAACTTATGTTCAAAATATAACTGACGTCGGGCACTTGACTGATAATGCTGACGAGGGTGAAGATAAACTTGTTGTTGCTGCAGCAAAAGAAAAAAAACATCCAATGGCATTAGCCGAATTCTATACACGCAGCTATTTTGAAGATATGGACGCTTTAAACTGCGTCAGACCTGATATAAGTCCGAGAGCAAGCGGCCATATTCCTGAACAAATTGAACTTGTCAAAACATTAATCAAAAAAGGTTATGCCTATAAAGTCAACGGTTCGGTTTATTTTGACGTTTTAAAATTTAAAGATTATGGAAAACTGTCGGGCAGAAACGTTGAAGAAATGATAGCGGGAGCCCGCATTGAAATATCCAAAGAAAAAAGAAATTCTGCCGATTTCGCGCTTTGGAAAAAGGCAGAACCTAACCATATTATGCAGTGGAATAGTCCATGGGGAAAAGGTTATCCCGGCTGGCATTTGGAATGTTCCGTAATGAGCACAAAATATCTGGGACAACCGTTTGATATTCATGGTGGAGGACTTGAAAATCAGTTTCCTCATCATGAATGCGAGATTGCACAATCCGAGGCCGCCACAGGCAAACAATTTGTGAAATATTGGCTACATAATAATATGGTTACTGTTGACGGTCAAAAGATGGGAAAAAGTCTCGGCAATTTCATTACTCTAAAGCAAGTTTTTAAAGGTGAGCATGAAAAATTGTCAAAAGCTTATTCTCCACTTGCGGTTCGCCAACTTGTTCTCAATAGTCATTATAGAAGTCCTATAGATTTTTCTGATGCTGCTCTTTTCGCAGCTCAAAGCGGTTATAACAAAATAACTGAAGCCATCCGAGTAATACGAGAAGCTATAAGAAAAAAAACAAATTCCGAAGGCCAAATCATAGATAACGAAATTTCTCCTCAATTACAAAAATTTAAGACAAAGTTTGAAGTAGCTATGAATGATGATTTAAATACCTCTGTGGCATTATCGGTTCTGTTTGAATTAGTTCGATTTGCAGAAGATCTACACAAAGCCAATAATATAGTACCAGCTTTACGCACAATTGATGATCTGTTCACACAACTTGGAGGTGTATTGGGAATAGTCAAAGATGAATACGAACAAGAAAATAGAACGTCTGATATCCAAAGATACAAGTTAGCTATAGACTCTATTATTGAATTGAGAAGTGAATTTAAAAGAAATAAAGATTTTAGATCTGCTGATAAAATACGAGAAGGCTTAGGTTCGGCGGGAATTATTCCCGAAGATGGCCCTAATGGAACCTCTTGGAGGTTGGGATGAAAATTCTCGGCATAGACCCCGGCTTGCAGGTTTGCGGATATGCCGTGATTGAAGCCGACAGAAACCAATTAAAACTTCTTGAAGCAGGCGTTTGCAAGACGAATGTGAAACTTTCGATTGAAAAAAGATTAGTGCAGATAGCACAGGACATAAATTCGCTGATTGAAAAATTCAGGCCGGCCTGCGTCGCTGTTGAGGATTTGTATTCTCATTATGCCCATCCGAAAACAGCGATATTGATGGGACACGCAAGAGGCGTTATACTTGCACAGGCCTGTAAAGACGGCGTAGATGTAAAAAGCTTCGCGGCGACAAGGATAAAAAAGTCGCTTACCGGCAACGGCAGAGCGTCAAAACTGCAGATGCAAAGGAGCATAAAAAGCCTTCTTGGTCTTACAAAGATGCCTGAGCCGGCGGATGTGGCCGATGCGATTGCGGCCGCGATGTGCTGCGCTAATACAATTTAGATTGCATAAGGACAAGGATGATAGCACGGATAGAAGGAAAACTTGTTAGTCTCGACAGCGATACGGCACTTATGCAAATCGGTCAGATTTGCTATGAGATACTGCTGCCGGGCTATATGGCTAACTTCCTGTCCGGCAAAATAGGGCAGGATATTACCCTTTGCACAATGGAATATTACGAAGGCAATATAGCGGGCGGAAATCTTGTGCCGCAAATGATTGGTTTCCTGACAGACGGCGAAAAAGAGTTTTTCAGACGATATACATCCGTCAGCGGAATCGGCATTAAAAAGGCGTTGAAATCTCTCGTATTGCCGATTGCGACAATAGCCTCGGCAGTAGAAAACGGCGATGAAAAAACGCTTATCGCCCTGCCGGGAATCGGCAAGAGACTGGCGCAGCATATAATCGCGGAATTAAAAGGGAAATTAGCAGATTTCGCTATAGGCGAATCTGCAAAAGGCCTGCAAGAAGCGGCATTTGCCGGTTATCAGTTCGAGGCACTTGAGATTTTGATTGCCTGGGGTGAAAAACGGATAGAGGCAACGGAACTTATCATCCTGGCGTGCAGGAAACATCCGCAGATTAAATCGGCGGAAGAACTTGTGCCGCTGGTGTATAGAATAAAACAGGGTATCGAAGTATAAAATATGGCAATTGATAGAGTATTAAATAGTGATTCGATGAACGAGCAGGAAGAGACCTTTAACGCTTCTCTGCGGCCGACGAGATTTGCTGAGTGTATCGGGCAGGAAAATGTAAAAGAGAAACTGTCTATTGCAATGGCCGCCGCAAAAAAACGAGGCGAACCGCTCGACCACATTCTCTTTTATGGTCCGCCGGGGCTGGGAAAAACAACTCTCGCTCACGTAATCGCCAACGAAATGAACGCAAAAATAAAAACTACTTCCGGCCCTGCTCTGGTCAAACAGGGAGATGTAATGGGGTTGCTCAGCAATGTCAATACAGGCGATATTCTTTTCATCGACGAAATACACCGGCTCAGCACACCTGTAGAAGAATTCATATATCCCGCGATGGAAGAGTTCAGGGTTGATTTCACTGTTGACAGCGGACTTCACGCAAAAACGATAAACTTTCCATTAAAGCGATTTACCCTTATCGGCGCAACAACACGGGCAGGCCTTCTAAGCGCACCGCTCAGAGGCAGATTTGGTATGCTGTATCATCTTGAATTTTACAGCAGTGATGAGCTGGCGAAGATTCTTATTCGCTCGGCAAAACTGCTTAATTTGCCCTGTCAGGACGGCACGCTTGAACTTATCGCATCACGCAGCAGAGGCACACCCAGAATCGCAAACAGACTTTTAAAGAGAGTTCGTGATTACGCACAGGTCAAAGGAAAAGGCAAACTTACCGAAGACATTGTCGGCAGCGCTTTGAAGATGGAGCAAATCGACGAGCTTGGCCTTGATGAGCTTGACAGGTCTTTTTTGAGAGCGATTGCAAACGTCTATAACGGCGGACCGGCAGGCATCGAAGCACTGGCGGCAACGTTAGGCGAGGAAAAAGACACACTCGAAGATGTCGTTGAACCATATTTACTGCAGATAGGATTCGTCCGCAGGACAAAAAGGGGCAGAGAAATAACCGACCATGCCTGCAAACATTTGGGGATTAAGCTAAAAGAGAGAACTCAACAGGAAGACAGCGAATTGTTTTAGAAATAAAAACAACCTAAAGGGAATGAAAATGAGAAAAACTGTTTCACTGATTTTATCGTCTATTTTTGTGATATTTGCAGCGGCAGGCTGCCAGCAGCCTGCACAACGGACAGGAGGCAAGCCATCACTTGCCGGCGAAGAAATGGTCAACGTTTATTATCTTGCCGGCAAACTCGGAATGACGGTATCGCTGACAAGCAAAGACAAAATTACTTTCAATGACGGCATCAATACGGTAACCATCCTTACAAAACAGGACCAGGTTTTTGTAAACAACGATTATCTTTCGCCGCTTGGAAAAACAAAAGTTGTCGATGATTTGCTCAATGTTCGCGGGTCTCTGGAAGACGAAATAAAAAGCAAACTTGGAAAACCGGCTATAGAAAAACCCGCATCAATTGTGCCGAAACCTCAAAAACCGGCAAAGAAACCATTTACAAATCTTTCAGGGAAAACTGTCGTAATCGACGCCGGCCACGGCGGGAAAGACCCCGGCGCAACAAGCACCTACGGTTATGAAGAAAAAACTGTTAATCTCGATGTCGCTTTGCAGATTGCACAGATATTACGCGACAAAGGATTGAAAGTCGTAATGACCCGCAATAATGATGAGTTCATCGAACTCGAAGAACGCGCCGACATTGCTAATCGTAATTGGGCCGATATTTTTGTCAGTATTCATTCGGATTCTTCCGCAAAGAGCAGCAATAAAGGCTTTACACTCTATATTAGACGCAACGGCTCATCGGCATCGGCAAGCCTTGCCAATGCGATTGACCGCCGAATGGCTAAAACCGATATAAACGGTAACGGTGTCAGTAGAGCCGATTACAGGGTACTTACGCATACCAGCTGCCCTGCTGTTCTGGTTGAGCTTGGGTATCTGTCAAACTACTGGGAAGCAAAACAGCTTAAAAATAAAGATAAACAAAGACAACTTGCGCAGGCAATTACGGACGGCATAATTGATTATATAACCAAATAATAACAGTAAGGCAGTTATGATATTTGAGAACATCTGGATAGCATTTGGTCTGACGCTGTTTGCAGGACTTGCAACAGGCATCGGAAGCGCGATAGCCTTTTTTGCCAGAAGGACCAGCACCAGATTTCTTTCGACATCGCTGGGCTTTTCGGCGGGCGTTATGATTTATGTCTCCCTGGTTGATATATTCGCACAGGCGAAAACCAACCTGATTGCCGAGCTGGGGACGGTAAAAGGCTACTGGGCGACAGTGGGAGCTTTTTTCGCCGGCATTTTCATAATGGCGATTATCGATAAACTAATCCCCGCGGTGGATAACCCGCATGAATTACGAAAACTCGAAACAAACGATTATCCGGGGACAGCGCCGGAATACACCGGCATGTACCGAGTGGGGCTGTTTGCCGCTCTTGCGATTGCGATACATAACTTTCCCGAAGGGCTGGCAACATTTACCACCGCTGTAAAGGATATTCATCTCGGTATCCCGATTGCCATCGCCATAGCCATTCATAATATACCGGAAGGCATCGCGATTTCAGTGCCGGTGTTCTATGCTACAAAAAGCCGAAAAAAGGCGTTCTGGCTTTCGTTTCTTTCCGGCCTTGCCGAGCCTGTCGGCGCCGTGATAGGATATTTTATACTCATTCATACTCAGAGCAATATTGTGAGCAGCGTCATATTTGCCGCGGCCGGCGGTATAATGGTATTTATCTCTATTGATGAGCTTCTGCCGGCAGCGGAAAAATACGGCAGACATCATTACGCGGCTTATGGTTTTATCGCAGGTATGGTTGTAATGGCATTGAGTTTATTGCTGTTTGTGTAGAAAAAAATGAATCTTTATCCATTGAAATTCAAACCGATTTATAAAGAGCTCATCTGGGGCGGCGATAAGCTGCGAAGTTTTTTCGGCAAAGACACTCCCGCCGGTAAAAAAATCGGCGAAAGCTGGGAACTTGCCGATTTACCGAATGATAAATCTGTTATTACCAACGGCGAATTTTCCGGTAAAACAATCGCAGAAGTTTTACAGAAGTATCCACAGGAAATCACAGGAAAAAAAGATTATCGGCCGCCTTTCGGTCTGCTCATAAAGTTTATAGATGCCGCCGATGTTTTAAGCGTTCAGGTTCATCCAGACAAAAAAACGGTGAAAAAACTCAAAACGGGCAGCCCAAAAACAGAATGCTGGTATATAATAGATGCTGAACCTAACGCCTGTATTTACAAAGGCTTAAAAACAGGCACAACAAAAGAGCAGTTTGCCGCGTCTATAAAGGCAGGCAGTTGTGCCGAACTTCTTAATAAAGTGTCTGTAAAACCCGGCCAATGCCATTTTTTGCCTGCCGGCACTGTTCATGCCATAGGCGCAGGAATTTTAATAGCTGAAATTCAGACGCCATCCGATACGACATTTCGGGTATTCGACTGGAACAGACTGCAAAACGGAAAACCCCGGCATCTGCACATCGAAGAGGCTCTTGAGAGTATTCACTTTGACCAGAAGTCAGACGAGCTGCCCGTAACAACCGGCGGCAGACTTGTTGATACTGAATTTTTCAAAGTTGATAAAATCACGGCACAAGCCGGGGCAACAAGTCAAATTTCCGAAGGAATAATGAAAGTAGTTATAATTATCAAGGGAAGCGGACGAATAAAATCAGGCGATTCGCAGACAGTTGATTTTTCAAAGGGTCAGACAATCCTGCTTCCGGCGGGATTGGAAGGCCAAATGCTTTTTGACAGTTTTACCGAATATTTACTAACTACCCTATAAACGAGGTCTTTGTGCTGAAACCAGAAGAAAATCCGCCGATGATATGGCCTGCTGAGTCGAGCATAAAAGACTTTCAGGGCACCTGGTGGGTTGCGCATACCAAAAGCAGAAACGAAAAGGCCCTTGCCTGGCAAATGCAGAAGAAAAATATCAGCTATTTTCTGCCTCTGACCGAGAAGGTCTATAAGAAAAGCCGGAGAGTGTTCCGCTCAATGCTGCCGCTGTTCGGCGGATATATTTTTTTCTGCGGGACCGAATCCGACAGACTGGAAGTTCTCAAGACAAACCGTGCTGCCGGTCTTCTGGAAGTGAAAGACCAGCAGCATCTGATAACAGAACTTTTGCCGATCGAAAAAGCCCTTACAAGCGGGATAAATCTCGCACCATACGCTTACATCAAGGCAGGACAGCGATGCAAGGTTATCGCAGGCCCCCTTATGGGAACAGAAGGATTAGTTGCCAGCGACCAGAATAAAACAAGACTTATTCTTCAGGTTGATATACTCGGCAAGGCAACGTGCCTTGAAATAGATTCCACTTTGCTTGAAGTGGTTGGGGAAAATTGATTTTTCAAAGATATTTTTTAGCACGGAGGTAACTTATGAACTGGCTGCTGAAAATTGTTGCGATTCTTATCATTCTCGACGGCATAGTGCTTTTGTTCCGGCCGGATTTTCTGAAAAAGTACATTGAGATTTTCACTAAGGGTAAAGGAATCTACATAGCCGCGATTATCAAGGCGGCACTTGGAGCGATTTTCCTCTTCGGCGCTTCAGATAAATGCAGTCATCAATGGGTGATAATTGCTTTTGGTATTCTGGCTCTTGCAGGAACGGTCTTCATTATAATTATACCGCAGAAGGCCAGAGCAATGGCAGAATGGTTTGCGGCAAGAAATAATACGACCCTGCGGCTTTTTTCGATAATCTACATACTTGTCGGAGCCCTTTTAGTCTATTCAGCATAGAAACTGTCCGGCAACGTTTACAAAAGCAGCGGTTAATAAGCAGGGAAATGCCATTTAACTTATTTAGATTTAACACTTTACATCAACAGGTTATATGGTTATAATTTTTGGAGAAGAACTGGAAAATTCTGATATAATCTGAGTTTTACAAATACGTTCAGCGGATGATTAACATGGACAAAAATCTTGATATATCGGTAGTCATTCCTGTTTTTAATGAACAGGAGAATCTGGAAAACATATATCAGCAGGTTATAACTGCCCTGCAGAATAAATATTCATTCGAGATAATATTTATAGACGATGGGAGCACGGACGACAGTTGCAAGGTTCTTGAGAATATACACCTTAAAGATACAAGGGTAAGAGCAATAATGTTCCGCCGAAATTTCGGCCAGACTGCCGCGATGAGCGCAGGTTTTAATCACGCAAAAGCTGACGTTATAGTTCCGCTCGATGCGGACGGCCAAAACGACCCCGAGGATATCCCGGCATTAGTCGAGAAATTAAAAGAAGGCTATGACATAGTAAGCGGCTGGCGAAAAGACCGAAAAGACAAAACCGTTACGAGAAAGATACCGTCAATGATGGCTAATTGGCTAATCGGGCAAATGACCGGCGTCAAACTTCACGATTACGGCTGCAGTTTGAAAGCATATAAACGCGAGGTACTCGAAACGATTAACTTATACGGCGAAATGCATAGATTTATACCTGCGATCGCGAGCTGGTCTGGAGCGAAAATCACGGAAATGGTCGTAAACCATCGGCCGAGAGTTGCGGGTGTCGCAAAATACGGTCTTGAAAGAACAATAAAGGTTTTCCTTGACCTTATGACGGTCAAATTTCTGGGGTCTTACGCCACAAAGCCTATATATATCTTCGGCGGTCTGGGTATTTTGAGCGGTTTTACTGCTGTCTTATGCGGTCTGGCTGTATTGCATATGAAATATATAAGCTCCGAGCATCTTGCGATGAACCGCAACCCCTTTCTGCTGCTTACAGCAATCCTGATGGTTACAACCATTCAGCTTATACTTATGGGCCTGCTTGCGGAAATGATTGTGAGAACCTATCACGAATCCCAGAAACGGCCGATATACGTGATTCGCAAAATCCTCGAATCACCACGCGGAGACAGTAAATGACGATGGTTCCTGCAAAGAGCAGGCAGCCGGGCAGACCGGTGCGTAAAGATAAAAAACCGGCTGCAGCAACAGGCAAAACCAGTTCTGAGTTGACAGCTATTGTCCTCGTTGTAATTCTGGCAGGAATACCATTTGCACTGGGACGTTATTTTGAGTTCAGCTACCCTGACCCTTTCGACAGCGCCGCCAACGTTTATTCCGCACAACACATTCTCAACGGGGCAAAAATCGGGATTGATGAAAAACCAAGCGCGGCACTGGGAACATTATTGGTTAATATTTTAGGTGTCCGGCTGTTTGGATTCAGCGAATTCGGACCGAAGCTGCTTCAATCAATTATGCAGGCCTGCGCATTGGCGGCAATGTATATTGCCATCAGAAAATTGATGGGTAAACTGCCGGCGGCTGTCAGCGTAATCATAGCTTCGATTTATATCTCAGCTCCCTTTATCGCCAAGTTCGGCAACGTCAAAGAGCAATATATGATAGCGTGTATGGCAACGGCGATAAGCCTGTTTATGCTAAGACAATCAGGCGGAGGATGGTGGTATAGTCTGCTGGCCGGCGCGATTGTTAGTTGGGCTCCCCTTTTTAAGGAAACAGGCGCATCTGCCATCGGAGCAATCGGATTATTCGTAATACTCCAACCGATATTTAAGCACAGGACGTGGAAACAAACAGGCATTGACATTGCATTGCTGCTTGCGGGTGCAATCACAGCAATAGCGCCACTATATATCTGGATAATCGGATGGAAAGTACCATTGTCTCTGCCTTACTCGTTTGCATGGGAAGCCGTCAGAGGGTTTCTGCCTGCACAACAGACATCGCCGCAGGCGGACACTTATGTCTCATCGTTAAGAGCAATGCTTCCTTTTTCCGAACAGTGGCCGAGAGTGCTAAGATTCTACCTTGCACTGTGTCTTCCTGTTTCGCTGGCCGCCGGCTCAATCATCGCAAGATTCGGGAAAATAATTCTCAAACTGTCAGGAAAATTACTGCCTGATTCCGACAGGTGCGATTATGACCGGTTTGTTCCGCTGTTTGCCGTTTGGTGGCTTCTTGATATGGCCTTCGTCTGGGTAAGCCCGGCTTCTTATGAGCAGTATTATCTGCCATTGACCGCTTCCGGTGCAATGACGGGCGGTTATCTCATAGCCGTTTGGCGAGATAAACTTATCAAAGCGGTGCTAAAGACCAAGTGGGTTGTTACTGGAATCGGAAGTCTTGTCCTGATGGTAATTATGTGTTGGCATATATTTTTTGGGCTGCCAAGAAGTCCATATTCAGGCGTGAAATATCCTGAAAAGCGAAACGGTTACGTTCAGCGATGGAATGAAATCAAACACCGCAGGTACGATGGCTGGAAAGGTCCGTGGGAGGTTACAGGAGAGTATGTACGCAGCCATACACAACCGAGCGATAAAATTTATGTCTGGGGCTGGGTGCCGGGCATATACCTCTCGGCGCAAAGGTTCTGCCCCGCTCCAAATGCCTTTGAGAGTGAAATGCACGCCAGACCGCCGCAGCAGCTTGAGCAGATAGTCGATGAATTACTTGGCTATTTTAATAAAGAAATGCCCAAATACATCGTGGACAGCCGCAAGCAGCATTTGCCGCTGAACCGTTTCAAATTCGAGCTTTGGCCTATTGTGCCGGCAGGGTTTATGGGAATTCAAAAATCACAGCTTTTGCCGAATGAGCCGCAAATAATCGCTGAATTTGAAAAACAATGGGAGCAGATGACTCGTGAGAGATTCGGAGATGACGAGGCGAGAAGATTCGAGATAATGGGCAAATTCAGAAAATTCATAAGAGAAAATTACGATATAGCTCAGATGTTCGGCGATTGTGTTGTTTTTAAGCTCAAGAATCAATAAATGAATCCCGTTAGAAATTACAGAGAAAGCGAAAAGAAAATTTTTAATTGGGATTAAAAACACCAAGATATAAAAGCTTATAATGAAAAAAGGATTTCTAACGGGATGAATATCTTAATGTTAAACTACGAATTTCCTCCTATCGGAGGCGGCGCAGGCAAGGTGCATCTGAATATTCTCAAGGAATATTCAAAACGAAACGATTTGAGCATCGATGTATTGACATCGGCACCTCAGCCGGAAAATCAGATTATCAAGCTCTCCGATAATATAAACATCCACAAGGTCGGCGTTCACAAAAAGAACCTGCACTTCTGGAGGAAAACTGAAATTCTTGAATGGATTGTCAAGGCAGGCCCTTATTACAAGAAAATGATTAAGAACAGAAAATACGACCTTGTTCATTCATTTTTCGGATTTCCAACAGGGTGGTTTTGTTATAGAAGCAGAAATAAAATACCATATATTATTTCATTGAGAGGCTCAGATGTTCCCGGTAAAAATTTAAGATTCGCATTTGAATACAAGCTGCTGGGAATCGTATTTAAGGCGATTTGGAAAAACGCCCATACCCTGATAGCAAACAGCGAGGGTCTGAAACAGCGGGCATTACGATTCTATCCGCAGGTGAAAATAGATGTTATACCCAACGGCGTCGATATAGAGAAATTCCATCCTCTGCCGGAAAACAGGGCAAAAAAATCCGACGTAATCAGGCTCATCACCGTCGGAAGACTGAGCATTACCAAAAGAGTCGATATTCTAATCGACACGGTCAAAATTCTTGTCGAGCAGGGTAAAAATGTTAAGCTGCTGATTGTCGGCGGAGGCTCTCTTAGGGATTCTCTCGAAAAACTTGCCGCTCAAAAAAATCTTGCAGATTTTATAGAATTCCGGGGCATTGTGAATTCGGAACAAATGCCTCAATTTTATCGAAACAGCGATTTGTACATCAGCGCAACGATGCAGGAAGGAATGAGCAACGCTATGCTTGAAGCAATGGCATCGGGACTGCCGATTATAACGACTCCCTGCGAAGGTATTGACGAACTGATAAAGGAAAATGGCATAATAGTTAAAGACGAAACAGCAAGCGGAATCACTAAGGCAATATCAGAACTGGTTATGAATACCGAAAAGCTAAAGTCGATGTCCGACGCGGCGAGAAAACACTCTGAAAACTTTACCTGGAAATCTATTTCTGACGCTTACCTGAAATTATATCAGAAAATCTTATCGTGAAAGCATTTTGTATAACAATTGATACCGAACCGGACTGCGATATTCACTGGAAAAGGTCGCAGCCATTGTCATTTGAGTCTGTTCTATCAGGTATCCCTGATATATTACGGCCTATATGGAATACATATAACATCAAGCCGGTATATTTCGTTTCTCCAGAAGTAATCCATAATGAGCAGTGCTGCCAGATACTAAAAAATGAAATCAAATCAGGGGCAGAGATAGGCGCACATTTACATTCGGAGTATATAGAACCACAGATGAAATATAATCAGGCAGACGGAACTGTGAGCAGTGAATTTCCCTGTTTCGCTTACAGCGAGACAATAGAATATGAAAAAATAAAAAATCTTACCGGTTTAATAGAGCAGAAGCTGAATATTCAGCCGACTTCTTACAGGGCGGCAAGATATGGAGCAGATTTGGCAACCGTAAAATCTCTTGAAAAGCTGGGTTATAAAGTTGACAGCTCTATCACGCCGAATATTAACTGGTCTTCAGTTGGAGGGCCAGACCATTCGACTGCTCCCAAGCAGCCGTATTTCGTTGATAATGAGAATCTGTATAAATCAGGCAGTATGAAAATCCTTGAAGTGCCGATTACTATTTCCAAGAAACGATTGCCCTTCCTGCCTGACAAATGGATGTCTTACCGGTGGCTAAGACCAACCCATATGACTGCTTTCGAGATGAAAATGCTTGTAAACGAATTTCTCGCCGACTTTGAAAATCCTGTTTTAAATATGATGTTCCATTCAATGGAGATAATACCCGGCAAAACGCCGTTTGTGCGAACAAAGTTTGAACAAAAACTTTTTCTTCGCAGACTTGAAAAAGTCATAAGATACATAATAAAAAAAGGTTTTGAAAATAAAACTCTCGATATGATTTATATGGCAAAGACATGTGCGGAATAGCCGGCTTTAACTGGACAAGTAAGGAGGCTGTCGAAAAGATGGCTGATACCCTGCGCCACAGAGGGCCGGACGACCGGGGCATTTACTTAGACGCAAATATTTCATTGGGTCATACAAGATTATCCATTCTCGACCTTTCACCTAAAGGTCATCAGCCTATGGAATCTGAAAATCTCGTGATTGTCTATAATGGGGAAATATATAATTTCAAGGAATTGAAAAAACAATTAGAATCCAAAGGCTATCGGTTTAACTCCGGCACAGATACGGAAGTTTTATTGTATAGCTATCATTGCTGGGGGCCGGCGTGTGCGGAAAAATTCGACGGCATGTGGGCATTTTGTATATACGACAAAACGAAAAACATTCTTTTTCTTTCAAGAGACAGATTCGGAATTAAGCCCTTATATTATTACTTTGACGGCAGCAAATTTATTTTCGCTTCGGAACTGAAGGCAATAACGTCTCATAATGTAAATCTCAAAATAGATACCCAAGCCGTCAATTTCTTCTTTTATCAGAAATATATCGGAGACAACCTGACAATATTTGAAAACTGTTTCAAGCTCAGGCCTTCAGAAAATCTGTTTTTTGACTTAAGTCAGAAGAAAATCCGTATTGAAAAATATTATCATCTCGAAGAGGATATAGCCCGCCATCAGACAATACCGCTGGCGCAAAGGCTCGAATCGCTGAAAAGTACGCTAACCGAAGCGGTCGAGGAAAGACTCGTGGCAGATGTGCCGGTGGGAAGTTTTCTGTCCGGCGGAATAGACTCTTCCCTGATTTCAGCAATCATCAGCCAAAGACACAAGGCTTTTGACACTTTCTCCATCGGCTTTAAAGATGAATCGTATGATGAACTGAAATATTCAATACTTGTTTCAGAGTATATTCATACTCAACATCATTATGAGTATATGGAAGTCGATGAAAATGTTCTCAAATTCATTTTGGATAATATGGACGAGCCGTTCGGGGACTCTTCTTTATTGCCGACATATCTGCTATCCAAAATAACCCGCCAAAAAGTAACTGTCGCCCTGTCCGGAGACGCCGGCGACGAAGTTTTCGGCGGTTATGATACCTATAAAGCGTATAAGTATGCTCAATATTTTCCAAGTGCCCTATTGAAATTGGCCAGATATTGTGCCGATTTGATTGGCCCCTCCGATAAAAAGGTAACGTTTGCTTTTAAGGCAAAAAGATTTTTAAGGGATTTCGGTGCGGAAGTTAATAGGCGGCATTTAGACTGGATGGCTACATTCAACGACCCCCAAAGACAAAAACTGCTTAATCAACATTTTGTCCCCGCTGAATCTCTGATTCGCTGCGATTACGGCAAGGACCTTGTATCTATCCAGATCAACGACATTCATAACTATCTTGCGGAAGATATTCTTAAAAAGGTGGACACGGCTTCTATGCTTAATTCTCTTGAAGCAAGGGTGCCGTTTCTTGACCATCAATTGCTTCCGCTGGTATTAAGTCTGCCGGAGAAATATAAAGTAAATCTCTTTGAAACAAAACGAATTTTGAAAAAAATCGCTTCCAAATATCTGCCCAGGAAGATAATTTATAGGCCGAAAAGAGGTTTTACTGTTCCGATTTACAAATGGATTAAAAAAAGTGATTTAATCCGTGAGTTTTTGACTAATCGAGAATTTTACGAGCACAATCTATTAAACTATGATTATGCTCAGGAAATGTTTAATGCTCATATTAACAACAGAGCCGATAATGCCAGGCATCTTTGGCTGATTTTTATATTTAATTACTGGCGGCATAAAAATGGATGAAAATAAAAATCTTGCTTTTAATTTCGGAACAAATTGGCAGCGATTTTCTGATAGTTCGCTGGATAACCTCAAATTTGAAGAGGCGTTTAACTCACTTGACCATCTAATAGGCCATGAGAAGATTAAAGGAAGTAGTTTTTTGGATATCGGCTGCGGCAGCGGGATATTTGCCATCGCGGCATCCCTGGCTGGCGCCAGGAAAGTAGTCGGAATTGATATATCCAAAGAAAGTATCTCGGCGTCTATCAGTAACAAAAAAAGATTCGCCGACCAAAATACCATAGACTTTTTTCACAAGTCGGTTTTCGACAACGACATTTCGCAACTGGGTCAGTTTGATATTGTATATTCATGGGGAGTTTTACATCATACGGGCGATATGTGGAGAGCTATCGATATTGCTTCACAGTTTGTATCCCCCAATTCGTTATTTGTGATTGCTATTTATAATAAACATTGGTCATCCGGAATCTGGAAGGTTATAAAGCGGCTCTATAATGTCTCACCTGCAATTATTCAACGGCTAATAGTATGCACCTTTTTCATTATTATCGCAATGGCCAAACTAATTGTTACCCGCAAAAATCCTTTTAAAAAACAAAAAAGAGGTATGAGTTTTTATTATGATGTTATAGACTGGGTGGGAGGTTATCCTTATGAATATGCAGATAAAGACGAAGTTATAAATTATGTGGAAAAGCTGGGGTTTAAATGTATCAAACTTGTGAAACCTTTAGTACCTACCGGCTGTAATGAATTCGTATTCCAGAAAATGTAAAATAAAACACACGGATGAGATGAAAAACTACGAAAGATATAAGTCGTTAACTGCCGAAGATTGTAAGCGTGAACTGTTCATGTTACTTCTGTGCCGGATACCAGCAGATAGAAAGATAATACCGTATCTATCCACTTTGAAAGGCAAAAAAATTCTCGATGTCGGCTGCGGCAGCGGTTTCTATACAAAATTATTAATTGAAAAGAATAAAGTTGTCGGCATCGACCAGAATCCTCATCTTTGCAGACTGTCTATTCCCCTGCATAAAGGCGATGCGACAGACCTGTCGACATTAGTCGGCGGCGAAAAATTCGACGTTGTGCTTTCAACCTGGATGACAGAATATTTAAATCCCGAACAGTTAAATTCCTTTTTGAGCGAAGTTAAAAAAGTTTTGAATAAACAGGGAATTTTCATAAGCACTTTCATCTCAACCTATTGCCTGGGCTATACTTATGTAAAACTCGCAAAGATTCTTAAAGGTATTGATAAATACTGTTATCCCAAAAAAGAAATTATTAATAAGTTAAAAAATACGGGATTTACCAACATAAAAATTATAAATTTAAACTCCTGGTTATATATTCCATGGGCTTATCTGGTAGTAGCGGAAAAATGAGAAAGGCATATAAGTAATGAAAATCGCTTTTTCAGCAAGAGGGCTTGGCACATCATACGGAGGAGTGCGCCAATATATGCGAGGACTTGTTCCTGCCTTAGCCCGGCAAATCAAAAATGACGAACTATTTGTATTCTACAACAATGAAAAATTTCTTGGGCTGGCAAAAGGATGCACTGAAATCGTTATAAAAGGGAATAATAAATTACTCTGGGATTTTGTACTTTTTCCGCGAATGCTGCGCAAAATCAAATTTGACGCCGCGATATTCTCCATTGATGTAATGCCGTTTTTTGCGGGATGTCCCGGCTACATCATTCATTATGATTTGGCTTACTTTGACAAGGTTTTAAAACCATATCGATTCTGGGATACTCTGTATATGAGGACAATGATTCCAATTTCCGACCGCAGAGCCAAAGCCATATTTACCATCAGCGAATACACAAAAAAAGACTGTGTGAAATTCTGCAATACCAACCCGGACAATATTACAGTTATCTACGCGGCCGCGAACGAAGAATTCAAACCTATTAAAGACACGGCAATCCTCGAAAAAGTCAGACGTAAGTTCAAACTGCCGGAGAAGTTTATCTTTTACGCCGGTTCGCTATCGCCTCGAAAAAATATGATTACCCTTATACGAGCCTTTTCGCAGATTATCTCTAAAATTCCTCATAAACTCGTCCTGACAGTGCCGGAATCATGGAAAGATTCAATGGTATATAAAACAATAGATGAATTGAATATCCACGACAGTATAATAAACCTCGGTTTCATCGAACAGGAAAGTATGCCTGCTTTATATAATCTGGCTGATATTTGTGTTTATCCGTCTTTGTATGAAGGTTTTGGTCTGCCGGTGCTTGAGGCGATGCACTGCGGATGCCCCGTCGTGGCATCAAATACATCATCCATTCCCGAAGTTGCCGGCGATGCCGCCGTTCTTGCTGACCCTCACGATACCAACGCCATTGCCGAAGCCATTTGCCGGGTCCTGACTGACAGTCAACTTCGAGAAAAACTTATCTCCTCTGGTTTTCAGCAGGCGGAAAAATTTACCTGGGACCGAACAGCGGGCATTATGCTGGATGTAATTCGTGAAAAGTATCATAACCCACTAGCCTCCTAATAATTCAACATAATTTTTGCTAATTCACCTATTGTTGTAGTGGCACTCCATCCTAATGAGTTAATCGTCGCAGGATTTGAAACCAACATTTGATACTCTGCCTTAAAGTTTCTCTTCTGCCTGACGTAGTGTCGCCAGTCTTTACCTATCAGCTTGAAACATTCATCAAGCCAATCCTCGATTGAATACGCCTGCCCTGAGCCTATCGTTGCTTCAAATACCTGATTCTGCTCAATGAGGGTAAGAATTCCTTCTGCAACATTTTCAGCAAATGTCCACTCTTTCTTTACGGAAATATCGCCTAACTCAAGAATTTCTTCACTTCCTTCAGCAATTCGTCGTGCTGCCTGAGCAATCTTCTGGCAGACATGCTGAGCTGTCCGCAAGGGACTTTCGTGATGGAAAAGATATCCAACATACGTCTGGACGCCAATACTGCGGAAGTATCGTGATAGATACACTGAATAGTTTCTGACCGCTGCGTAAGAACTCCCATGGTCAAAGGGGTCTGTCTCGGATATTGGCTGCCCCTTATTAATAAACTGCAATCCACTTCCTGTAATGAATACTTTACTGCCGCCAGACCATCGCTTGACAGATTCTAATATATTAATAGTACCAGTACCGATGGCGGCATGGTTCTCGTAAATTGCATCATGGCTGGTTGTTGATGTGGCCGCAAGATGAAATATCATCTCCGGATAATGGGTACGAATAAGCTTTTCTACAAATTCTGAAGAAGCGACATCACCGCATAGCCAAGGACCACCCCGTGATACGCCGATGACCTCTATCCGTCGCTTGCGACAAGCCTCAAACAGATAGTGTCCATCCTGTCCATTGGCGCCGAATATCAGTGCCTTCATCGGCCAAGCCCCTTTTCTTTGGAGATGATTTCTATCTTAGGAAGCGGGAATATCAGTCGTGTCCCTCGCTCTAGGATTTCCCGTTCCCGCTCAATGAACTCGTCCTTGAAATGCCACGGCAGCACAAGGTAGTAATCAGGATTCATCGCACGCGACTGGGCCTCGCTAACAATTGGAATGTCTGTGCCCAATGTGTGGGCGCCATACTTTTCGGGGCTTCTTTCGGCAGCACATTCGATAATTTTATTATCGATCCCGCACCATTGCAGGATAGTATTACCCTTAGTCGATGCACCGTAAATATGTATTTTTTTCCCTTCGGCCTTTAGTTTTTTCAGTAAAGTGCTTAATTCGTCCCGGTGGACATTGATTCTATCCTGGAAATTTTTATAAGGTTTATCCGTATCCAATTCGAGGTCGAATTCGGCTCGATGCATTTCCCGGATATTTCTAAGGTATTGTTCATTCTTATATTTGAAGTTTGTAATGTGTGTTGCATAGCAGCGCAAACTCCCTCCATTGATGTCGTTGAGCGTCACATTGAAAACTTTCATACCGCTCTTTTTTAGAATATATTCGATCACCGCAAGGCTGTAGAATTCCAGATGCTCATGGCAAATCGTATCATAAGAGGTCATTTTGAGCATCATGGGCATATAAGACATTTCGAAGATCCAAATGCCTTCCGGTGCAAGAATATTTTTTATACCCTTAGCAAATGCAACGGGGTCTTCCAAGTCGTAAAACATCGCGATAGAGGTAATAATGTCCATCTTTGCTTCCTGTAAACAGTTCAAAAGTTCATCCGATGGAAATATATCCTGAATGACGGTCGCTGTCTGTTTGTCAATCTCCTGAGCAACATCGGATGGGTCAACTCCGTATTTTCGGAATCCTTCCGGGTAGAAGTTAAATAGTGTTCCATCGTTGCACCCAATATCAAGG
>JAPLMW010000037.1 GCA_026386845.1 Phycisphaerae bacterium | reverse complement strand
GCCAAAATGTGAAGTATCCACCAGTTTAATGTGAACAGTTTAAACTGACCCATATTTACCTCCACAATATAAATCCGAGATAATAAACGATACTTACTGCCGCCAGATGAACAACCCACCACCCCATATTAGGATAACGATAAGTTATACCCTTTTTTCCACGAGTTGCATCGTAGCCTAAGAATTCCAAATCGAAGATAGACTTTCCAATAAAAAACTTGCCCCACAAAATCAATATATCCGCTAACAGCGTGTTCATAAAAATGGCCTGCAATGTCAGAGGATTAGGCCAATGAGCAATTGAAAAATGAGCCATTGTGATAGTGCCTACAATAACTAAAAAACCGTTTATAACATAGCCGTAAGCAATTGTCTTTCTGAAACAAAAAAGAGTCGGCACTACTAAAATACTCAAAATACACGAAACAGCAGGAACAAGGTTCGAATAATTGGTCTTGATTGGATGAATTCGAGAGTGACGTAAAATTCCCCCAATGGAAAGCGTTACCAGACCCACGAGCAGCATTGTCTTTATATAAGCTCTGATAGTCATAATTTTCTCCTTATATAAACTTCAGGTTATGACTCATTAAACATTTTTTTGCTTCTCAAAATATGATGATAATGCTGAGCAAAACGGTGCGCCTCGTCACGGACATACTGCAATAACTTTCTGGCAGGATTGGTCGCAGGTAATTTTAACCCCGATTTATCGAGGCTGCCGGCAATGTAAATTATCTCCTCCTTTTTGGCTAATGCAACAAGTTTTGGCGGCGAAACCTTCAATTCCTTAAAGGCATCCTGTGCCGCGTGAAGCTGGCCGATGCCGCCGTCAACCAGAACTAAATCCGGCCAAAGCTCCTCACCCGCCGCGGCGTGGCGAAAACGTCTTATCAAAACCTCCTTCAAACAGGCATAATCGTCTATTCCGCTGACCGTTTTGATTTTATACCGTCGATAGCCTGCCTTAAAAGGTCTGCCGTCTATAAATCTCACAAGCGAACCGACAGTTTCTGAGCCGCTGATATGAGCGATGTCAAAACCTTCGATTACACGGATGGGATTGGGACTTTCTAATACCTGCTGCAATTTTTCAAGAGCCTGATTCGGCTCAATCGCAAAAACCTCCGGCTGGACATCCTCGCCGACATCGCCTCTTTTATCGAGATTCTCAATCAGACGAATCCTGTCGCGATACATTGCCGCTTTTTCATAATTAAGGGCAGAAGCAGCGTCATCCATCTGTTTTTTGAGCTGCCGTAACACCTTTGACCGCTTGGAGTTAAGAAAAATTATCAAATCCTTAATACTTTTGCGGTAATCGGTTTTGCTTATGTAATCCGCGCAAGGCGCTGCGCATTGTTTTATGCTGTAAAGAATACACGGTCTAAAAAAACGTCGCTTGTCGTCAGATTCAGAAATCTCTAATCGGCAGGTGCGAAACTTAAATATCTTCTGTAAAACAACAATCGCAGAACGCAAATCGCCCGCATTTGCAAACGGTCCAAACAGACGGCTGTTAGTTTTTGGTTTTCTTGTCGAATAAACAGCAGGGAATTCATCTCGAATTGTTATTTCGAGATATGGAAATGTCTTGTCATCGGTTAAATCAGCGTTATACGGCGGACGGATGTCCTTTATCAGCCGGGCTTCCTGCAAACAAGCGTCAACTTCGTTTTTCGTTTCGAGAAAATCAACCGTTTTTACCTTCGCGAGCATTTCAGCTATTCTCGGTCCGCGACTTGAAATAATATCACTCCCCGCCTGAAAATAACTTGCGACCCTTGACCTCAGATTCTTGGCTTTGCCTATATAAAGAACCGTTCCTCTTGAATCCTTCATAAAATACAGACCGGGTCCTGTCGGAAAGTCTTTTATGGCCTTTCGAATCCCGCCGACAACGTCCGATAAATCTTTGTTTTTCATTAACCTTATTTTAAACCGAAAAGACGACATAAAACAATTCTTTTCGCCTCATAAATATTGTGATAATTTTGTCAGGTAAGTAAGAAAAAATCTTACGCAGGTTCAGATTCGACAAGGACTAACAGAATTTTGAGAATTTTTTCATTTTTTCCATTGATTAAGTATTTCACCAGACGTAGTATGTTTTATAGTAGTAATCACCAATATATTGGGGTTTAACCTCAATATTTACAACATATTGTGTATTTTGCTGCAAGGATGCGGTTTTTGCAGGGAGGCGTAAATGGCCACGGTTAACAGTTCGAATGGTTCAATGGAAAGAAGTGAGAAAAACAACGGTTTCAAGGATTGGCAAAGCCCGAAGGAGAATAAATCAAAAGGGCTTAAAATAAATCAAATCTTCTCCACGCCCACTGTGCATCCATTCGATGAAATCGAATGGGAGAGCAGACAGGCAAAAATCACAGGCGACAGCGGCGAAGTTGTCTTCGAACAAAACGATGTCGAAGTTCCGGCTTCATGGAGCCAGCTTGCCACAAAAGTCGTCGTGAGCAAATACTTCTACGGAGATATCGAAGCCAGCAGGGAGCATTCCGTCAAACAGCTTGTTCATCGAGTCTGCAAAACCATTGCGGACAGAGGACAAAAGGATGGATATTTCGCAACACAGACGGATGCTGAAAACTTCTATAACGAACTCACCTGGCTGTGCGTTAACCAATACGGCGCGTTTAATTCGCCGGTGTGGTTCAACGTAGGATTAAAGGATATTTACAATATCGAAGGCGGTGAACACAATTGGCACTGGGACAATCAGCAGAAAAAAGCCGTTCCGTGCAAAAGCAGCTACGAATATCCGCAGGCATCGGCCTGTTTCATCCAGTCGGTAAAAGACACGATGGAAGACATAATGAGACTGGCCGCCAGCGAAGCGATGCTGTTCAAGCATGGTTCGGGCACCGGCACAGATATGTCAACATTGCGAAGCAGCAGGGAGAAATTGGCCGGCGGCGGAAAACCGTCAGGACCTCTCAGCTTTATGAGGGTTTATGACCAAATTGCAGCCGTCGTCAAGTCAGGCGGAAAAACCAGAAGAGCCGCCAAGATGCAGTCGCTTATGGTTACGCACCCGGACATAAAAGATTTCATCTCCTGCAAAATGGAAGAGGAAAAAAAGGCACGTGCCCTTATCAACGCCGGTTACGGCGGTCCTTTCAATAACGATGCTTACAGCAGTGTTCTGTTCCAGAACTCTAACCTGTCGGTAAGGGTTACAGACGAATTTATGCAGGCTGCCGAAAAAGATGAGATGTGGACCACCCGCGAAGTTACCACCGGCAAACCCTCCGAACAATATAAAGCTAATGAGCTGCTCGACTTAATCGCTCAGGCTACGAGAATATGCGGCGACCCCGGCATTCAGTATCATTCTACTATCAATCGATGGCATACCTGCCCGAATTCAGGCACAATACGCGCATCCAACCCGTGCAGCGAATATATGTTCCTCGATGACTCAGCGTGCAACCTTGCCTCGCTTAACCTGATAAAATTCAGAAACGAAGACGGTTCGTTCGATGTTGAAAGACTCAAAGCCGCGATACGGATATTTATCATCGCTCAGGAAATACTCGTCGATAACGGCAGTTACCCCAACGCCCCTATCACCGAAAACAGCCATAACTTCAGGGCATTGGGGCTTGGATATGCCAACCTCGGAAGCCTTATTATGAGCCTTGCCCTGCCTTATGACGGTGAGCAGGCAAGAACATTGGCTTCCGCCATCAGCGCAATTATGACAGGAACCGCTTATGCCATCAGCGCAGAAATCGCATCAATAAAAGGATCTTTCGAAAAATACCGCGAAAACGCTCAGCCTATGCTGAATGTAATCGGAATGCATCGCCAGCATTGCAAAAATATCTCGGAAGTCCATTGTCCGGAATATCTGCTCAGTGCCGCCAAAGACGCCTGGGACCATGCTCTCGATGCCGGAACAAGGTATGGCTTTAGAAACGCTCAGGTTACCGTCCTTGCTCCTACAGGAACTATCGGATTTATGATGGATTGCGACACGACAGGAGTCGAGCCGGATATCGCTCTTGTAAAATATAAATTGCTGGCCGGCGGCGGAATCCTCAAAATCGTAAACAGAACTGTGCCGCAGGCCTTGGAAAAACTCGGTTATAATGCCGAGGATATAAAACATATCTGCGATGACATCGATAAAAACGATACCATCGAAACCAGCAGAAAACTTAACAAGGAACATCTTCCCGTCTTCGACTGCGCCTTTAAACCGCAAAAAGGCTCTCGCAGCATTCATTATATGGCTCACCTGAAAATGATGGCTGCAGTTCAGCCCTTCATCAGCGGAGCCATCAGCAAGACAATAAATATGCCGAAAGAAGCCACAGTTGATGAAATCAAAACGGCTTATGTCGAAGGCTGGAAAATGGGATTAAAAGCCGTCGCTATTTACAGGGACGGCTCAAAGATGCTTCAGCCGGTCAAAACGAACGAGCATAAAGACGATTCAAAAACGGCGGCAACAATAGTCGTCTCCAAACCTTTCAGGCGCAGACTGCCGGAAACCAGAAAGAGCATTACTCATAAATTTTCCGTCGCCGGCCACGAAGGCTACCTTACGGTAGGATTGCACGATGATGGTCAGCCGGGCGAACTATTTATCACAATGGCGAAAGAAGGCAGCACTGTCGGCGGTCTTATGGATGTCGTCGGCACCTGCGTTTCAATGGCGCTGCAGTATGGCGTTCCCCTGATTACGCTTGTCGATAAGTTCAGGCACGCCAGATTCGAGCCGGCAGGAATGACATCAAATAAAAATATTCCATTCGCAAAAAGTCTTATAGACTATATTTTCTGCTGGATGGGCTGTGAATTTATTCCGGGCTACGCGGAAAAGAATACGCCGAACCGCTCCGAGAACAATAAGCCGGATGATAAGACAACAACTACCGCAAAAACTCTTGTTGAAAAGACGAAAGACCTCGCAAAAAAAATCGCTGAGGCGAAAGCCGTGCAGCCAAAACCGCATATAAAACCCATTGAGACCGACAATCCCGCCAAGCCCGAAAAAAGCAGATTTGCCGAATTGGCCGACAGGGCTGTTGCTATGGTAACCAGCGTCGTCAAAGGCGACAGTGATATACAGACCGAAGCTGCCTCTATGCAGCAGTTTAACGCACAGTTCGAGCATTTTCAGGATGATGCTCCCGCCTGCGATATATGCGGCTCTATCACCGTCCGTAACGGCTCCTGCTACAAATGTTACAACTGCGGAAACTCAATGGGCTGCAGTTAAGAACCGGCAACAAACAATACCAGACCAATGGGGTCGGCTACTTATTGTTTTAGACGGCAAATCCATTAAAAAAACCCATAAAAAAATGGGTTGACACCTCTTTTTTGGCGGCTATAATGTGTTGTTTTATAAGTTTCAGGGAAATGATTTATTATGAAGAGTTTTCTGGCTAAAAAAGAAGAAGTTCAACGGAAATGGCTCATCGTTAACGCAGACGGCGCTATTCTGGGCAGATTGGCTGCCAAAATCGCACCGATACTTATGGGCAAAACTAAAACTATCTATACGCCAAATGTCGATACCGGCGATTTTGTTATCGTTTTGAATGCTGAAAAGGTTCGCATTACCGGAAGAAAAGCTGAAAGCAAACAGTACGACTACTATACACACTACCCCAGCGGACATAAATACGTAACCTTTCAGGAAATGATGGCAAAGAAGCCGGAAAAGGTAATCGAACTGGCCGTAAAACGTATGATGCCTAAAACCACGCTCGGCAAACATATGATGAAGAAACTCAAAATCTACCGCGGAGCCGAACATAAACACACGGCACAGCAACCGCAAATTATAGAACTGTAAAAAATTACGGAAAAAAGGAATATGACAGAAAATCCTAAAAATGAGCCGGCAGCAGCAAAGCAGCATTCGCCTGCCGGGCAAAGCACACAAAAAAGTGAACCGAAAGATGTTTTTTTCTGGGGCACAGGAAGAAGAAAAACATCCGTAGCAAGAGTCAGAATCAAAGCGGGCAAAGGCGAACTTAGAATAAACAATAAAGAACTGACAAAATATTTTACAAGACCGCAGGATATAAACGTGGTCGTCGCACCGCTTAAGGCGACAGACACTCAAAAAAGCATCGATGTCCTGGTCAACGTAAAAGGCGGAGGCATCACAGGCCAGAGCGGCGCTGTTATGCTCGGCATCGCAAGAGCATTAAAAATCTACGACCCCAATCTGATTCAAAAGCTCAGAGACGGCGGATACCTGACAAGAGACGGCAGGATGGTCGAAAGGAAAAAGCCCGGCCAAGCTGGAGCCAGAAAGAGATTCCAGTTCTCAAAACGCTGATTGCAAATTATATTCAAGATTATTACAATGGCCGCGAACGAGAACGCGGCCTTTTTTATTATGGGAGATTAAAAATGTTAACAGTGGCTATCATAGGCGCAAGCGGATATACCGGCGCAGAGGCTATCGAAATTCTGCTGCATCATCCGCAGGCCAAACTTACTTATCTTACCGCCCTGCCGGAAGAATGCGGCAACGTCGCCGAAGTCTTTCCGCGATTCAAGGGACGCTGCAATCTTGATATTGAACCGCTCCAGATGAATAAGCTCATAGATAAAGCCAAACTCGTTCTGTGTTGTCTGCCGCACAAGGTTTCGATGGAGTTTGTGCCGAATCTGCTCAAGGCAGGATTAAAAGTCATTGACTTCAGCGCCGATTATCGAATCAAAGATATCAAGGTCTATGAGAAATATTATCAGCCGCACAGCGATAAGGAAAATCTCAAACACGCTGTTTATGGTCTGTGTGAACTATACCGCGATAAAATTAAAGATGCAAAATTAGTCGCAAACCCCGGCTGCTTTCCGACAGGTCTTATCCTCGGTGTTGCACCATTGCTTAAAAACAAGCTCATTGAGCCTTCAATTATTGTAAACGCCGTTACAGGCACAAGCGGGGCAGGAAAAAATCCATCGAAGAACTTTCATTTTCCTAATATGAACGAAAACTTCTTCGCCTACAGTATCGGCAAACACCGGCACCAGCCGGAAATGGAACAGATTGCCGGCGAAATCGCAGGCAAAAATGTCGATGTGCTTTTCCAGCCGCACGTCGGACCTTTTGATGTCGGAATATTATCAACAATTTATTGTCAGCCGAAAGAAAAAACAACAAACGAGAAACTGGCAGAAATCTACAAAGACTTTTATAAAAATGAGCATTTTGTGCAGGTTCTCAATACCGCGCCGATGCTGAAAGATATCACAAAGACAAATTACTGCCATATTTATCCTGTCGTTTGCAAAGACAAGATAGTTGTCTTTACCGCAATTGATAACCTGATAAAAGGCGCATCCGGCCAGGCTATACAAAATATGAATATTATGTATGGCTTTGACGAAACTGCGGGACTTTTGTAGCCACAGAGAAAGGAATATTTATTTTGCCACAGAGAACACAGAGGACACAGAGATATAAATAAAATGAACGATGAACTAACAGAAAAAATTATCGGAGCAGCCATAGAAGTCCATAACATCCTTGGCCCCGGATTACTCGAATCAATCTATGAAGAAGCATTATGCTTCGAATTTGATTTGAGAGGTATAAAACATAAAAGGCGGGTTGAATGTGATATTATTTATAAAGGAAAAACTATCAAAGGCCAAAAACTCGACCTGCTTGTGGAAAATGAAGTTGTCATAGAAATAAAATCTTTGTCAAAAATGCCGGAAGTAGCTTTGGCACAAACTCTTTCGTATCTCAAAGCAACAAATCTTAGAAGAGGCCTGATAATCAATTTCGGAGAAAAGAGACTGATTGACGGCGTTAAAAGAGTGTCCTTATAATAGTTATGCGGAATACAGAAAAAATATAATGAAACAAAGTATTAACATAGATGAATTTATAAAAAATAATTCTCAAAAGGGCGATCTTGTATCTTTCAAGATTAAACCTGTTTCAATAAATTGCTGTTGTTCAGGTTGTTTGCCGGAATTTTGGAATAAGATAAATAATGAAATTTCTCCACAAGGGCCAATAGAACATGAAGGTTCTGCCATACTAAATATCCAAAATGAACAAATAATATTGGAACAACATGAAAGTGGGCCGGAAATAATTACTTTCCTTAATTCTATAACTGCCGTATGCAATTTCATAAAACTACTATTCTCAATGTCTATAGATGCTTTCACGAAAAAGGGGGCGACAAAGATAAAATTTATCAAAAGAACAATAACTACAAAACAAAAACTTGTTGATGAATCCATACTTGAAATCGACCTAAACCAAATTAAAAATGGAAAAGAACTCGACAAAACGCTAAATAAATTTTTAAATAAAATAATAAAATAAATTCTCTGTGTTCTCTGTGAGCTCTGTGGCTAACTAAAAAGGAAAAACTCTGTGGCCAATGGAATTTTAAAAATTGCGACGTGCCAGTTTTCTGTAAGCGATTCGATTGCGCAGAACGCAAAATATATTCACAAACTTCTCAAAAAAGCAAAAAAACTCGATGCCGAAATTGCTCACTTTTCCGAATGCTCGCTTAGCGGCTACGGCGGCGTGGATTTTGATAATCTCAAAGGATACGATTGGCCGCTGCTGGTCGAAGAAACAAAAAAAATTATGGCCCTTGCCGCAAAATTGCAAATATGGGTCGTTCTCGGCAGTGCGCACAAACTCACGCCGCCGAACAAGCCGGCAAACTCTCTTTATCTTATAAATCCGCAGGGGCAAATTGCAGATAGATATGACAAACGCTTCTGCACAGAAAGAGATTTAAATTATTACACGCCGGGCAACAGATTCGTAACCTTTGAACTAAACGGCGTCCGATGTGCCCTGCTTATATGCTTCGATTTGCGATTTCCGGAAATTTACAGAGAACTGAAAAAATTAAACGTTCAGTGTATCTTTCAGTCATTTTACAACGCCCGGCAGAAAGACCAATCTGTGCATAAACATATTATAAGGCAGACAATGCAGGCAAATGCCGCTTCTAATTATTTCTGGGTAAGTCTGGCTAATTCATCCGGCGAAATTGCACCGTATCCATCCTGCTTTATTCAGCCGGACGGCAAAATCGTAAATGAATTAAAACTCAACAAGCCCGGCATAATGATAAATACTGTTGATACATCGCTGTCATTTTATGACCCTTCTGCAAAGTTCAGAGACCTCGCAATGAAAGGAATTCTGACAAATGGTCCCGGTCAATTTGACGACCCGCGAAGCAAAGACGTAAAAAACTTATAAGGACAAAAATGAAAAATACTACTATAACAGCGCCGAAGGGATTTCTGGCGGCTGGAATAAGCTGCGGAATAAAAATTTCAGGCAAAAAAGACCTCGCAATCTTAGCTTGCCCCACAGGAGCAAAAGCCGCGGCTGTCTTTACAACAAATAAAATTGTCTCCGCTGCCGTTATAGTATGCAAAAAACACAGCAAGTCTGCATTTATCGAAGCGGTCGTGGTAAATTCGGGCAACGCCAATACCTGCACAGGTAAAATGGGGTTAAAAAACGCCCAAACTATGTGTGAAACCTGCGCCCAATTAGTCAATTCCAAACCTAATCAGGTACTTGTTGCCTCGACAGGCATCATCGGCCATCAATTGCCGATGGACAAAATTAATACAGGAATCATTCTGGCCGCCGCTCAATTGGCCAACAGTCAAAAGGCAGGAAACAACTTTGCACAGGCTATAATAACGACAGACCTCCGCTGCAAACAGGCCTTTACGACAGTTAATATTGATGGCATAAAAATTTCCATCGCAGGCACAGTCAAGGGCGCCGGAATGATTGGGCCGAATATGGCCACCACTCTTTGCTTTATTACAACAGATGCTTCAATCAGCAAATTATTGCTTCAAAAAGCATTGGCCGATGCTGTCGGCAATTCGCTCAATAAACTTACTGTTGACGGCCATCAAAGCACAAACGATACGGCAATTATTCTTGCCTCAGGACTTGCGGGTAATAAACCAATAACAAAAACAGGTTCACAATATAAAAAGTTTGCTGCTGCCCTTTCGCAGCTTGCCACTGATTTAGCCAGGCAAATGGCACTCGATGCAGAGGGTGCCACGAGAATGTTTACCGTTGCTGTAAATTGCGCTGCATCAAAAGCCGATGCGGCAAAGGCTGCTCGAGCTATCGCAAACTATGACCTTGTAAAATGCGCAATCCACGGCGGCGACCCGAACTGGGGCAGAATTATCTGCGCGGTCGGCGATTGCGGAGTAAAACTAAATCCGAATAAACTTTCCTGCTCAATCGGAAATATAACCGTTTTTAAAAACGGTCAGCCTGTTAAATTTGACTCTAAAAAAGTCTCTAAAATCATAAAGCAAAAGGAACATACAATTACGGTGAATTTAGGGATGGGAAAATTCAGCGATTTCTGCTTCGGCTGTGATTTAAGTGCTGAATATGTAAGGATTAACGCTGATTATCATACATAAAGAAAAAATGCATAAGACAAAGTAATTTATGGCAAGTTACAGTGGTTGGTTACAAAGAATCACAAGAAATATACAAAAATCTGTTAAAAACTTGCTGCATAATCTACTTGTTGCACCAATGGTAATAATTGTACAAGGCCTGCTGTTATTATATCTCGTGGCTTTTGGTTACGGAATAGTCCAGTTGCTAAAAGTGTTGGTGCGCATGTTGGATAGCGTATTAAAATAATTCATGGTAAGTATTTTTTGCCGACAATATACAACAAAAGGCAAGAATAAAAAACGGAAACAATAAAAGTGTCCGGAACAAATGGCGTTTGCTTAAACAAATAGAAAATTATTGCTATTTTCCGATTTCGTAAAGAAACTCCGGGGCAAAGTCAGCATTGTTCGGCCAGACGATTGTATCAATGTCAGGATTGACCGTAACCTTGCGAAAAAAATCAATATCCTTCAAAGGCTCAAAAATCGGACCATCCAAATACGGCTGTAAATCCACAACCTTAACAGAATTATCCCCAAACCAAACCTTGAGTTTATAACCGTTCAAATAAGCTACATTAGTTACATAAGCCATAATAAACCTCAAACTAAAGGCTTTATACTTTTAAGCTGTTCCCTGCGTTTCGCAAGTTCCCAGTCTTCCATAAGTTCCTGCCTATGCTCAAACGCCCATTCAAGGACAAGCGATACTATCCTTTTCGGCATATCTCCTTCAAGAATTTTAAGCTCGTCTATCGAAAAACTGGCCCGATTTTAGCCGTATTTTGCGTGAAAATGCGGCGGATAATGCTCATTATAATACATCGCAATTACAATACCTAAAAATCTACATATTTCCGGCATAATAAAGACCCCTTATCGCAAACTTACAATATACCATAGAAACTACCGTTCTTCAATCGGGAACTTGCTTTAAATAACCGGTTGTTGTATAATATCAAAGTCCTGATTACAGATTCTTAACTATGCCAAGACGATTATCTCTGTTTTTTGTTTTTCTCCTCATCTTTTCATTGTCGGGGATATGTATAGCCGCTCCCATATCCATCGAGGAATTACTTAAAAAAGCCGAATCCGGCGACCCGAACAGCCAACTTACCCTTGCTAAAAGGTATTTTGACGGCAGGAGAGGCACTGTGCAGGATTACAACGAGGCTGTCAAATGGTTTAGAAAAGCGGCCGAACAGGGATTTACAGAGGCTCAGAACTATCTTGGCAGAATGTATTACAACGGCTATGGTGTTCAACAGGATTATAACGAGGCGGTCAATTGGGTTACAAAAGCTGCAACACAAGGCTATGCAAAGGCTCAGTACGACCTCGGTCTGATGTGCTATGAGGGTAAAGGCATCCCGCAGGATTATAAGGATGCTGTTAAATGGTACACAAAAGCGGCTGAACAGGGGTATGCAGGCGCACAATTAAACCTTGGTCTGATGTATTATTTTGGCGATGGTGTTTCACGGAATTATGAGGATGCCGCTAAGTGGTTCACAAAAGCCGCTATGCAGGGTGTTCCAGAAGCTCAGTTTCAGCTTGCTGTGATGCACTCTGAGGGCAAAGGTGTTTCGGAGGATTACAAAACAGCGGCTCAATGGTACACAAAAGCCGCTACACAAGGTATTCCAGAGGCACAATTCAATCTTGGTGTAATATACTGCAATGGTGAAGGTGTCGGGCGGAATTATAAAGCAGCGTCCAACTGGTTCTTAAAAGCGGCCGCTCAGGGAATTGTAAAGGCTCAGCTCATTCTCGGCATAATGTACCGCGAAGGCGAAGGGGTCTCAAAGAATTATATTGAGAGTTATAAATGGTTTCTTATCGCTGAAACGAACGGGGACAGGATTGCCAAAAGATTCAGGGAATCGCTTGGCGAGGAAATGACACCCGGTCAATTAGACGAAGCGCAGCAGAGGACTAACAGGCTAAAAAATACAAAGGGATTTATCACTGAAAGAAAAGAAGATTCTGAAAAGAATAAGCGAATCGCAGGAGGCACAAAGAGTTCGGCAACCGGCTTTTTTATAACCTCCGACGGTTTTATCCTCACCGCTTGTCATGCTGTGGACGAAACTGAAAAAATAGAAGTCTTATATAACCAAAAGCGGTATGCTGCCAGGGTAGTCCGCAAAGACACATCAAATGACATAGCGGTGCTGAAAATCGAGGATAATAATCTTCCGTTTCTATCAATAGTTTCAAGTTCTGCGGTCAAATTAGGCGATGCTGTATTCACTATAGGCTATCCGAGGACTACAGTTCAGGGGTCGGACCCAAAATATACCGAAGGCTCCGTTAGTTCCCTCTCCGGTCTTAACAACGATTCCAAATGTTTTCAAATCAGCGTTCCGGTCCAGCCCGGAAATTCCGGAGGCCCGCTGGTTAATGAAAAGGGAGAAGTCGTCGGAATAATCACCTCAAAATTAAATGATATCGCTATCCTTTTGATAACCGGCTCCATCCCGCAAAATGTCAACTATGCTCTGAAAAGTTCGTTTGCTTTATCGTTTATAGAATCTATCCCGGACCTTTCACAAAAATTCACTGCACCTAATCCCGCAAAAAACAGACCTGCCGCTATTGAACAAACGGAAAAATCTATTGTGGTAATTGTCGGATACGACTGATTTTCCCAGGCAAAAAAGTATTAGAAATTTTCCCCTTTCCACTGCTTGGGAACACCCTAAATTTATTGCCGTTCAAATAAGTTGCACTTGTCATAAGGCACATAAATAAGTCCTTAATATATAAGTACATACACCAATATGCCTGAATAGAGCAGCACCTTTTGGACTAATCTCCAAAAAAACAGGCTTAAATTTGTCTTGATTTGCCGGATTTATTAAAGAATAACCCTTGAAAACAGCGACGTATTCTATAGACTGTCCCTAATTTAGCGATGTTCAAATTTAAGGTTCTTTTTTATAAAGGAGTTTTAAGGTGAAAAACACAGGCACAAAAATGGGAATTTTAACTACTATTCTGTCAACCGCTGCCGTTGCAATCGCAGAGGAAAATATCCCTGCAACTGCTGCAGCAGCACAAGGCATCCCCTGGATATGGTGGGTCGCACCGCTGAGTTCGATAGCGGGTCTGTTCGTCGCCTATTATTTCTACAAGGCGATGATGACCGCGCCGAAGGGCAACGAAAAAATGGAGGCCATCGCCTCTTATGTCCGTGAAGGCGCCTACGCTTATCTGTTCAGCCAGTACAGGGTTGTTGCCATTATATTCTTTATCCTGTTCCTGATTTTTGCAGGAATGGCTTATGTCGGCATACAGAATCCCTTTGTGCCGGTTGCTTTCGTATCCGCCGGCTTCTTCAGCGCACTGTCGGGCTTTTTGGGAATGAAGACCGCCACACAGGCATCCAGCAGGACTGCCCAGGGTGCAATACACAGCTTGAACAGGGCGCTGCAGGTGGCATTTCGGTCGGGGGCCGTGATGGGTCTGTTGGTGGTCAGTTTCGGCCTGCTCAATATCGCATTCTGGTATTGGCTTCTCGACCGGATTGTTTACACACCTGAACATATGCGGGATGGTCTCATCCTTTGGGGATTGACTTTAGTGAAGGCCGGTATGGATCCGGCTAGCAAGTTGACAGAAATTACTACGACAATGATTACCTTTGGCATGGGTGCTTCAACACAGGCGCTCTTTGCCCGCGTTGGCGGCGGAATCTTCACAAAGGCCGCCGATGTCGGCGCCGATTTGGTCGGAAAAGTTGAAGCAGGAATACCCGAAGACGACCCGAGAAACCCGGCCACTATTGCAGATAATGTCGGCGATAACGTCGGTGACGTTGCCGGTATGGGCGCCGACCTGTTTGAGAGCTATGTCGGCTCGATTCTTGCTGCCGCAGCCCTTGGTGCGGCGATATCGACACAGGTGCTGGCTTCGAGAGGAATGGACCCGCTCAAGGCGGTTCTTGCCCCGTCGGTCGTCGCAGGTCTGGGCACGATACTTTCAATATTCGGCATCTTCGTCGTTCGCTGCAAAGAGGACGCTTCGCAGAAAAATCTGCTGCGTGCACTTCTTATGGGGACATTGACCAGTTCAATCCTCGTCGTCGTTGCGTTGGCGATTCTTGCTATGGTCGGCTGGATAAGCTGGGGCATATTTGGTGCGGTGATTACCGGTCTGGTCGCCGGCGTCCTGATTGGCCAGTTCACCGAGTACTACACCTCCGATGAATACAGGCCGACTCGCGAGATTGCCGAGCAGGCCCAGATGGGTTCCGGCACAACCATTATTACCGGCTTTGCAAATGGCATGATGTCATCGGCTCTGCCGGTTGTAACCATAGCTGTTTGTATCATTGCTGCCTATGCTTTTGCCGGCGGCTTTACAGATATGGCTATAGGCTTATACGGCATCGGCTTTGCCGCTGTAGGTATGCTGGCCACGCTGGGTATTACGCTTTCGACCGATACTTACGGCCCGATTGCCGACAATGCGGGCGGCAACGCCGAAATGTCAGGCCTTGGCCCTGAGATTCGCAAAAAAACCGATGCGCTCGACTCGCTCGGCAACACAACCGCTGCGACGGGCAAGGGTTTTGCAATCGGCTCAGCGGCTCTGACGGCACTGGCCCTTATCGCCTCCAATATCGAAGAGATTCGTATCTGGATTGCCCGGCTTGCATCTGAGAGTCCCAGTGGTGTTTATAAAGTCGGGGCAGTTCTTTTCTCGTCCCCCACCAGGCAGATTGAAGGAACAGTCAACGTTGCAACGGCTCACATCTCTGATTTGCTTGCTGCTTATGACCTGACAATTATGAACCCGCGATTGCTTGCGGGCATCTTTATTGGCTGTATGATGGCGTTTTTGTTCTGTGCAATGACGATGAAGGCCGTCGGCAGAAACGCCGGCAGAATCGTCGAGGAAGTCCGCCGTCAGTTCAGGGAAATGCCGGGCATTATGGAAGGCAGGACGAAACCCGACTATGCTCGCTGCGTCTCCATAGTAACAGCCGGTGCGCAAAAAGAGATGATTCTGCCGTCGCTGTTGGCGATTATCGTGCCGGTAGCCGCCGGCATCGTAATCGGCATCCCGGGTGTCATGGGTCTTCTGACAGGCGCTATGGCGTGCGGCTTTGTCCTGGCCGTCTCTTTGAACAACTCAGGCGGTGCATGGGATAACGCCAAAAAATATATCGAGA
>JAPLMW010000027.1 GCA_026386845.1 Phycisphaerae bacterium | reverse complement strand
TCCGATGGAAATATATCCTGAATGACGGTCGCTGTCTGTTTGTCAATCTCCTGAGCAACATCGGATGGGTCAACTCCGTATTTTCGGAATCCTTCCGGGTAGAAGTTAAATAGTGTTCCATCGTTGCACCCAATATCAAGGACTGAACCACTCGATTTATTAAGTATCGAAACAGCTTCTTCAACAATGCCTTTGAGATGATCTCTCATGGTATTGTTTGTTCCCGAACGATACCAATAGGAAGAGTATAGAACTTCAGGCGGTACTGTATGTTCCATTTGCAGAAGGCCGCAAGCCTTTTCGTCTTTAGTAGGATCGCATCGGACAAGCGACAGAGGAATTTTTCTCATGGGGGGTATTTCTTTTCCTGGTTTGACGAATGACCCCTGAAGATGCTGATTACCAAGATTAATTACCTGCGTCAATGCTGTCGATCCACAGACTCGACAGCTTTTTCGAAATGTTAAATGCATATCATCTCCTTTAATTTTTTATGAGATTGTTAATAATCTTTCCGCCTTAAGTTATTCATAATATTGTTCTTAAGACAATTAATCAGTGGTACATCTTTCTTTATCATTTTAAGATATGATAGCAGGAAAAGATTTACAAAACAAGCTGGCATTTATAGCTATAAACGAGGTTTGGTCATGGCTTTACAAACTCAAGCATTATAATCCTTGCCTTGTTTTTTACCGATTCTTTTGTACGACGAATGTTGCAAAGGTATATTGATATTTTCCCAAATAATTAAAATCAGGATTGGGACAGTCCCATTGCGGTTCATCTACCAGATGGCAATTACCCATCAATGGCAATAAACGATCTCTCAGATCATGCTGTGTATAAAACCTTGCATCAACTTCCGGCTTAGGTTCACCCGGCTTCCATCCGTCTTTATAATCACATGTAATTACAGCCATGCCACCAGGGGCTAATAAATCAGCTATACACCTTGTAAATGACTCATCGTCCGGATCATGTTCAATCACTGAGGTTGAAAAAATAATATCGTATGAATTCTTCACTGTGGTGGATTATATTGCTTTGTCCTATCAAAATATTCTTTAAAAACTTATATTTTATTGACCCAATAATTTATTACATCGGCTAAACTGTCGTTAAACTTTATTCTTGGTTCCCAACCAGTTTCTTTGTGTATTTTATCATATGATCCTATTATTATTTCATTATCAGCGGGACGAACTAAATTTTCATCGACAACTGGCTCTACTTTCAAATTTAAAATAGTCATCATTTGTTCTAAAACTTGTTTTATAGAAATACCAACACCAGAACAAATGTTATAAACTTCGCCTTTTGTACCACTATGTAAAAGTAAATCGTATGCTTTTACTACATCACGTACATCTACAAAATCTCTAACAATATTAATATTTCCTACTGTTATTTGTTTGTTGTGCAAGTTACTATGTTTGATAGTTACTAACTTCTTTGCAAAAGAAGATACCACAAAAACTTCGCTTTGATGTGGACCTATATGATTAAAAGAACGAGTTAAAATTATATCTGATCCGAAACTATTACAATATACTTTTGAAAGCATTTCTTGCGATACCCTTGCCACAGCATAAGGGCTTAGCGGATTCACAAATAAATCCTCGTGTAAAGGTAAAAGACCAGGGTTTACTTTGCCGTACTCTTCAGAAGAGCCTACAGAAAGTATTCGGCATTTTAAGCCTAAAACACGAACCTGCTCTACTAAATTTAAAAAAATATTGGTATTATTTACAAAGGATTCTACTGGATTTTCCCAACTATACGCCACACTACTACATGAGGCTAAATGAAGTATATAATCGGGCTGGTAGTTATAAATTATTTTATCTACCTGATCTTTATTAAGTAAATTAATTTTATTAAACGTACACTTAACATATTTGTATTCGTTAATATTAAATGCAGGTTCATTAATATCTACTCCTAGTACACTGCTACCTGTATGCAGATTATCTAAAAAATTTAAGAAGTGGAAAGAAACAAAACCGCTAAATCCTGTAATTAAATACTTTTCCATTGTGCTAACTTAATACTATTTTTTTAAATATTTCGATATAGTCATTGGCACATTTTTGCCAAGAAAAATCATTTGCTCTAACTATTCCTAATGCTGCATATTTAGCTCTTAACGCTTCATTATTATACACTTCATTCATTGTATTACACAACTCCATTTCATCTTTTGGATTAATCATAATTGCCGCTATTCCCAGCGTTAAAACTAAAATGATAATTAAACATTGCAACATCATATATTGCGATATCATCTCCTTTTATTTTTTATGAGATTATTAACGATCTTTCCGCCTTACATTATTCATAATGTTATTCTCATTATTCTCAAGACAATCAATCAATTGTGCCTCTTTCTTTATCATCTTAAGATATGACAGCAGGAACAGATTTACAAAACAAGCCGGCATTATAGCTACGAACAATGTAGCTAACCGCCACCATAAAGATGAATCTTTTGATGCAAACCATTTTTGATATTCTTTTAGTGAATATGCGCCCATAGCCCGGTATATAATAATCTTTCTCAATCTACTCCAAGACGGTGCCTTTCGATATTCTTGTCTGGCGTGTTCTGAAATATGAGCAAATGAATAAAGGATGGTCGGCCATTTGAATAGCCAAATCTCAAATGCTCGCTGTGTCCATTGGGCGGTACTGTTTCTGTACATAATGTACGGTTGGGCAATTACCAATGCCGGAGCAGGTAAAGGGGATTGAAAAATCACACCTACATGTATAAATTCTGTGCCGAAATAGCGTTTCTTCTCCCGCTGTATCCATAAGTCGCGATTTATTACAACACATCCGATGTAATGTACGCATGAAACAACGCGATTGAATAGCGGCTCCATCTCAGATTCTGAGTACACTTCATTTGTATCTATCAAAAGACATTTATTCTCTATGACTTTCGAAAGCCCTCTGTTCATTATTTGAGCATTTACAATTATCAAGCTATAACCTTTAGAGACTTCATTAAGCACAGCGCTTATAGCATCAGGCTTTAGCATATCATCATCCGTAAAGAGCCAGCAGTATTCGCCTTGTGCAAGTTCAACGGCTTTACAATAATCCTGATCAACACCTCCCTTGGACGGGAGCCGTATATAATTAATCTTTTTACAAACTTCAATATAACTCTTGATTACTCTGCTTGTGTCATCCATTGATGCGCCGTCAACTATAACAATTTCAACTTCATCAGTTATTTGCGGGATGATACTTTCAAGCGTTTCCCCGATGTATCCGGCACGATTATAGGTAGCAATGCAGATGGACAAACGAGGTCGGGTCATGGCTTCACAAACTCAAGCATTATGAGCCTATCCAATATTTCTTTATCCTGGAGTAAACCTTGTCCGCCGGATAAAGCAGCCAATTGGGAGAAAACTTGTAGATAAAATATTTTAAATTAGAAAGCAAAGGACTGTCGCTGTATGCTTTATGAAAGAGCGCATCAAGAGCACTCTTATCTTCACGAGATGGATTCTTCCAGCATGATACTTTCGCCCTCAGAAAGTTTCGCAGATTAAACTCGTATCGAATCACCCTCCTTATATGATACGCCTCAAAACTCTTATGCCCGAAGAAAACATCTCCTATCTTATGATAACCGTCTATTGCAATTCTGTAACGATTTACAACGCCCTTGTCAGAGAAAGAATCGTTACCTTCACGACGGTCGAGGAGCGGTTCGGCAATGTATTTTACCGTAAGCCCCTTCGGCATCAATTCAAATATCCTTACAACATGTGTCCAGCAGCTTCCCACAAACATCTCATTCATCGGAACGGAGTCCCATCTTGATTTCTTTACGATAACCCCGCCCATGAAACTGAAAAACGCCTCAGTAGTAATTGCAAGATTGAAATAACGCTGCCGGTCCAACTGGTTTGTAAGGTTAAACTCAACCTCTTTATTGGTTCTCAACACAGGATGCTCACTATAAAACTTCATATTAAAAGTGCAATTCGTATGCTTACACAAGTACAGGTCGTGTCCGTGTTTAATCTGACCGAGCATTTTTGCGATTGCGCCTTGTCTCATTATATCATCGCTGCTAAACAGCCAACAATACTCGCCGTTAGCCAATTCAACCGACTTTGCAATATCGCGATCAATTCCACCCCTTTTATCGAGTCGATGATATGTCAGGTTGGGACAGTCTGCTTGAAATTGGCGCACAATATCCGACGTATTATCCGTAGATGCTCCATCGAGTACAACAATTTCCACTTTATCCGTTAATTGGCAAACTATACTTTCAAGAGTCTCCCCGATAAATTTGCCAAAATTATATGTAGGGATGCATATAGAAAGCGAGGTGAGAGGCATAGCTTCTAACTCCTTATGCCCTAAAGTAACCTTTAATTTTCAAAATTAGCGGGATTCTCAGGAGCATGTTTTTTACCCTTCTTTTAAATGTAATCCACATTATCCGCATTTTGCTTCTCATATTCACGAGTCGTTTATTTGTTCGATGCGAATACCAATCATTTACGCCAGTTCGCAAGAATCTAACGTAATCAAATTTTTTTAAATAAGTACATACAGTGTTATTTTCAAGGTTAGAGTTGTCTTCAACCAGCATTATCATTGGCTTCCATCTTTCTAAAGAGAGCCCCTCGAGTACTTCATACTCATGACCTTCAACATCAATAGAGATAAAATCAACGTCGCCGTTAATTTGTGCATCCGTTAAAATTTCGTCCAGGGTCATCGTGCGCACCTGTACAGGGCGACTTACAAATCCATAATTTTTGATTCTGTCATGATCTTCTTTGTTAGTACTTATCGTCGATAACCCATCAGACCTTACCGCCCCTTCGGCCACATAGAGAGTTCCTACGCCGCTCCGATTAGATGCAGCACATTCATAAATCAAGGCATTGCGTACCGCACGAATTCCTCGACATAGGGAAGGGTTTGGTTCTACGAGAATGCACTTCCAGCCAATTTTCTCGAAAAACAATGAGATACTGTCGTCGACCCCATTGTTTGCCCCAACTTCGACGCAGACCCCGCTGGTCTTCCTCTGGAAAATTTCAAAAAGAATCTTGTCTTCACCAAACTGTGAATAAAACATGTTGTCGTCCTTTCTTTGCAGCATATATGTGAGCGACTGCTTTCCGTAAAAGTTTCTTATACGTAACCGTCGCTTTTGTGTTCATTTACCTCCATATACTAATTTGATTTTTGATAACTGCATAAACAACCATGCCCTCGTTACGGGGGTTGTAATTGCCGTTGTCCCGACTGTTAATGCCGAAATGATAATTAAATACAGCAGCGTCATATATTGCGGCATCAGCCCTCTTATCAATATCCGGCCGATACCGGCGACAAATATACATACCACAAGAGGAATGAATACGTCCTGCAAATACCATCGCCATTTTTCTTTATGCAATAATCGACGGTGCATTATTGGAATTTCAAAGAGGACATACCCCATGTTTAAAACAAGCCATACGCTGGCCACACCCACAGCGCCATAGTACGCAGCCATATAAATAATTAGCGGCACAAATAGAATCACAGCAATAACATTTTTAAAAAAGGATAAACTTGTCCAGCCAAATGCTAATTGCAGTGCATAGGGCAAATACATTAATCCATTAAGCGCCGTACCGCAAATCAGAATGCTTACCAAAAGATGAGATTCTTGGGCCGTTGTTGGGTTCTGTGTCCACAGAAGCAGGATTTCATTGGGAAATAAAGCTATAACGATGGCGGCAGGTAGAATCAGAACCGACATAAACTGGCAGCTTTCATGATAGAGTCGTTTCAGTTCATCTTGGTCGTTAATAGAAACTAATTGCGTCAATCTCGGATAAATACTGCTAAATACCGCCGTGAAGAGGCCACCAATACTCGTCGCTACTATCCAGGCAAGAGTGTAATAACCAAACATTTTAAGCGGGAGCATCTTGCTTAATATGATTTTATCCGATTGAGTAAGAATTAATGCAAGGATAGTGATTCCACTCATTCCGGCGCTAAATCTCCAAATACCCTTGAGCAGTTGCTTTTGAAAAACTGCTTTGTTATCGCCGGGCGAGAGTCTGCGCCAAAGAAACATCACTAAAAAAAAGGTATTTATTATGCTGACAACTATTTGCCATAAAAAATAGGCCTGGATTGTCGGGGAAACCAGCCACAAAATCAGACCGGCTCCGACGCCGCGTAATGTGCTTGTGCTAATAATAATTGCGTTAAGCAGAACCTGTCTCTGCAATCCCATCAATCCTCCGGAGTAAAATCCGACCGGCATCTGGAGAGTTATTGCAAATCCCATAAGTAAAAACGCATGCTCTATGGATTTAGGAGATAACTGCTCCGCTTTGACCCAGTGATGCGCGATAAACGGTGACAATGCCGCTACGACAATCCCGGCAAACACAGCGACGCTCCAGTAAATAACTTCCAGCGTGCGGACAAGATTACGCATTTCCTGTTCCCTGTCCTGCAATGCGGACAGGCGAGCCATTTCACGATTCAAGGTATTACTCATACCCAGGTCTAAAATACCGGACATGGTCTGCATCGCTGTAAAAATACCAATCAGCCCCCAGCATTCCATCCCCAGGAATTTCATATAAAGCGGGATAAAAATCAGTCCTATCAGGGCCTGCCATATATTCCCGGCAAAATTGGCAGCTATGTTCTTCTTTATAAGCTTCATTGGAAATTTAAAGAGACTTGTTTAACGTGTTAGTTTTCACCGTTTTTCTCAAACTCCGTCCCTGTGAGTTACAATTAACTGTAACAGTCAGTATTTTAAAATGGCCTATTCTTCGCCCAGAAATATGCCTCTATTATAACAATAATGGAACAAACACGCCAGCGCAATAAAAAGTATGCGCAGCAGAGGAGTTCTGCTATCAGCCAGTTCACATCTGATTTTACTTGGGATTTGCATATCGATTCATCTATACAACAAACCTGGTTCATAAGTAAATTTTATGAGATGTCCTCCCCTCTTGACGGCAACCGATTTAAATGTGCCGAAAAGCAGTTCTATCTTGTTTTCTTCACCATCGACAAAAACCTTCCAGTTGCTGTCCCAGTTATCAATAAAACTAAGGTATCCTGCCGCGGGAGCATCAATTTTCCATTCCAATTCATCGCCGGTATATGACAATAGAAAGCCGTGATTTTTATACCGCAGTGCATCCGTCAAAAAATCTCTCACTGTTTTATAATCAATAGATTCTGAGAAGAATACTTTTTGTTTGCCGGTTACGCCAAGCAAAACGTTCAGAGCCTCTATATCGTCGAAAGATTCCTTTAAAAATTTTACATAACGGCCAAAATACCAGTTTGGCAGAATGCTTACATTAAAAACAGGATCCAGAGAAATTGAATTCATGTAATTCTTTCTTGGATATTCGAATGATGCGCGATTTATCATATCAACATCAGGATTTATTCTCCCTCTAAGGGATTTTGCCGTATATGTCCACGTATGTGTCCCGACAGGCCACATCTCAAACACAGCAGCAGTTATTAACAAGAAAGCAACTAAAGCTGAAGCTTTATTCGATACTAAAGCACGCTTTTTACTGACTGCCAATATTGACAGGATAACAGCAAATGCCGCAATCCCTGTATACAAGAACCATACATTGTACCCGGAAACATTTTGTAAGTATTCCTGCCAGTAATAATCGTACATTTTATTCAAAATCAAATAAAGCTGAACAGCCAGGATTACAACATAAATCAAAATCAGCGTTAGAATCGCCTGATTTTTTTTCCAGAAACTTTTGCTTTCTATCCGAATAGAGTCAAAGATTAAATTTTCAAAATGATTAAAAGCCAATGACAGCAGCCAGGCCAGTATCGGCAAAAGAATAATATTTAACCTGCCCCAGACGCGAAGACTGGAAAAGCCCGGCATGTATTTCCATAGGAATATAAAAAGATATGAATGTTTATTATAAGTGATGTAGCTTATGACTCCAATCCAAAGAACAAAAAACACCTTTGCGGCAATTCCGCCGGAAAAATGCGTATCAGAGGAAAATCTGCCTGTCGATTTCGTAAACAGATACAAAAGAATAATCAATAAAGCCGTAATGCTGAAAAAATACCAGCCTTCCACTTGTGCAGTGGGTGGCCAGACTAACGAGCCGATTGTATCGGTAAAATCAAATACATGCTCTGTAGAATAACCAAAGTCCTTGCCTGCCCGGTCTATTGTTTGAGACATTAGGTTTTTAATGCTCAGCAGGTATGGACCACAGATAAGAGCCGTAATTATCGCGCAAACTGCAAAAGTTAAAACAGCATTTTTCCATTTAATTGAATCTATATTGAATAAATACCGGCGAAACGGCCTGATGAGAAAAATAAGAAAGTATGGCACGAATAAAAACTGGGAATAATAAACATAATATGGATATCCTCCTGTGCAAAGACAAATAATAGAGAAAACAAGCGTTGCACCGCCTAATAAGCTGTCTTTGACAGATTGACTTTTAAATATTTTCGTAATTGCATAAAGTATCCATGGATACCACGCGGCCGTGTGCACTGCATTGGGAAATCTTAATATCTCCGTTATTTTAAAGCTCACGGAAATAATAATAGTACTCAGAACAACAGCCCTCATGTTTTTGTTAATTAATCGAAGCCATTTATAAAGGCCAAGAGCAAATATTGAAATGCCGATTATGGCAAAAAACTGATGGTCTATTGGATTATATCCGCCCGATATTTTATACCACAGAACCAACGGCAGATTTAAAGGATAAAAAACCTGTGCAAACGGATTTATATAAAATGGAAAACCGCAGCCTTCCGAAGGAGACCAGAGAGGAAATTTGAATTCGGCAAGGCAGGCAAGCAAATAAACCTTATATTTATAATACAGCAGAATAAAATCATTGCCCATGGCGGTGTGCTGGCCGTTTATGGGAAGAATGTGATGAAATAAATATATCAGCGGCCAGAAAAAAATAAAAACGCCTATAAGACATTTAAAACCGCTTTTTCGGTTACAGTTTAAAGGCGTTTCTTTTTCTACATTTTTCTTTTTCATCAGGTCTTATCACCCAATTTCGCGATTTCCTGTATTTTTTCGTCTTTAGCCTTGTGGGCGTCATCAAGCAGGTGTTCCAGCGTCGGCAAAGGTTTTGCTACAACCGCAATCTGATAGGAAAATAAAGTCTTTGAAATCAAAATCAAAATTTTATTAATCCAAAGCAGAAAACCGGCAAACTTGCCCCTGCCGACAGCCAGTGGAAACGGCGCCGGAATACCCTGCTTTTTTATGACTTCATACCCGTTAATCTCCAGTGTTTTCACTAACGAATAAAAAGTGAACAGGCGAGCGTGGTCCATATCAAGAATACCCCTCTTGCCGTAATTAAAACTTCCTAAAAACAGACCTAATCTTACAGGTAAAAAGGCAATATTACCGGTTGTTATGATTATCGTCGGGCTGTCTTTCGAAAATCTTCGACGTATCACTTTCAAAAACTGCTCCAGAGATTTGAGATGTTCGACAATATCAAGAACCAGCAGATAATCCACCTTGCCGAAATCATCCTTAAAATCGTACTTTTCAACATCGGTCTCGATGCATTTGAAGGAATTTTCTCTTGCCTGCGGCTGAATCTGTAAATCAATCGAGACGGTCTTTACGTTTTTATCTTTAAGCTTTTCTGCCATAAACCCCGGCCCACACCCGATATCAATTACCGTTGAATTCGCCTTGACACTATCCAGCGCAAACTGCTGCGAACTGAGGTATCCGAATTTGCCCTGATAATGAGCGTTCGAATCCTGATGATAATCGAATTTAGGCTGATAATACAATCCAAGTTTGTTCAGACGCGACTCCACGCAGGATTTGATAATCCGAATCGCATACCTGATTCCGTTAACCCTGCAGATTTCATTTCCATAAAAAGTAGGAATAGGAATTTCCTTTATTCTCTTTTTTGTGTCCACAAGCTGAATTATTATATCGGTATCAAAATCGAAATAATTTGAATTGCACTCAAAAGGTATTTCGGAAAGAGTCTTTATGCTGTATGCCCGATAGCCGCTGTGAAACTCCGACAACTGCGATTTTATAATCCTGTTCTGGACAGAAGTTAAAATCTGGTTGCCGACCCATTTATACAGGGGCATTCGCCCTTTAAGAGCATCGACGCGGTTAATCATCCGGGAACCGAAAACCGCGTCAGCCTCGTTATTTATAATCGGCCTTATCATCTGGTCGAGATACTCAGGAGCGTATTGCCCGTCGCCGTGCAATAAAACAACGGCATCGAAGCCCTGCCGGAGAGCATAGCAATAGCCGACTTTCTGATTGCCGCCATAACCCTGATTCCTGGGATTATACAACACTGTAATATGACGGTCAGGATGAAGCTCGGAATAATTATGTGCCTTGTAAAAAGTCTTGTCGAAAGACTGGTCGTCTATAATCAGCGATTCGCTCTGATAATTTTCATTCTCCCATACTGCCTGTGGAATACGGTCAAGCACCGTTTCAATGGTGCCTTCCGCATTATAGCACACAATAAAAATCAAAACTCTCTTTTTTTCAACAGATCGATTTTCTTCGGTTTTAATATCCATCATTGTTTTTCCAATACAATTGTTTCAAACATCCCAAGCCATTTGCTAAAGGGACGAAGACAAATTTCCAGAAAATTCACAAAGCCGTACATAAACGAAGGAGCTAATTGCCTATAGGTCAATCCCCCGCTTAATAGATACCGCAAGGGAGTATGAAAACTGATACTGGAGACTTTCAGGTTTTTGAACTCTGATTCAAAAAGTTTCCTGTCCCTTTGAAATATTATCCAGGCCATTGCCCCGTTTGCATCGGACAAGGGCCCGGTTTTCTCCATTTCCCACCCTGCCGATATATCAAATAATTCATGATGAAAATTTTTATAGATAAGTCTGCCCCATAATGTATTGGCAGGTTCAATCATTACTATTTTGCCGCCGCTTTTGAGGCATCTTCGCGCCTCAGCAAAAAAAACCCTCGGCTTCTTGATATGATGCAGCACATCTATCATAAAAAACGCGTCAACACTGTTGTTTTCAAAAGGTATTTGCTCCGCTGAAAACGCCATATCCGCATTTGGAAGCTTAATAATATCAGAAGTAATTACACCCGGTATGATTTCCTTTATAAATCCGCCTCCGCTGCCTAATTCAACCATCTTATCGGCATTTGAGCTGACTGATTTTTTGAAAGCTTCATAAAAATCAGTATATAAATTTCTGAGAAAAACTTTCCCTTTTATAATCTGCGAATGCAAAACCGCCGTCTGCGGGTCGTCAAGATTTTTAATTCCTCTTGACTGGGGCTGTTTTAAATGTTCCAGCAAATTCATTATGTTAACCTCTGCCCAGCCATTTTATTTTTTTAAACGCTATCCAGCTCATCCTCAGCAGAAGCCAGCCGTGCCAGAATCTGCTGATATTTGTCGTTCCATAAGTCCTGGCTTTATAGTTAACTGGTATTTCGATAACTTTTAGATTTTGTTTTACCGCGCCGAAAATCAGGTCGAAATCTCCGAACGGGTCAAAATCGCCGAAATAATCGCGGTTGGCGGCAATAAGCTCATAATTTTTCCTGCTTATCATTTTAGTCCCGCATAGAGTATCCTTGAACCTCTGGCCTAAAATCCAGGTAAACAGGGCGCTGAAAAATTTATTTCCGAGCAGATTCAGAAATCTCATTGCCTCTTTTTCCATAGGGTAAACTAATCTTGAGCCGCTGATAAATTCTCCTTTGCCCTGACATAACGCCCTGAAAAACTTTAACTGGTCTTCAGGCGGCGCCGTCAAATCGGCATCCTGTATCGTCAGCACATCGCCGTCGGCAATGGCAAAGCCCTTTCTCACTGCATCTCCTTTACCTTTTGCCTGGCCCTGATGAAGCAGCTTAATGTTTCTGTCCGGATGAAGCTTTATTTGTTTTTCTATTTCTTCCACAGTGCCGTCGGTGCTGTTGCCGTCAACGAAAACAATCTCGGTTTGGCGACCCATCCGGGGTATTTGCTTAATAGCGTCTTCTATATTGCCTTTTTCATTTCTGCACGGCACTATCACGGACACGGAAAGCTCTTTTTCAGGTATTTGGACAGCCGCCGGCCTTGCGATTATCAGATTGACCAGGTTCAGATGTTTCAACCCCGGCAGCAGGGAAAGCAAATAATTACAAATGGAAGTTATCGGCCAAATCCGCTTGGGAAGTAAAACATACGAATCCTGTCTGATTACGTCGAAATCGGCAAGATTCAGCAGATTGATTATATCGCCCTGGGCAAGCCAGTTCTGATACTTATAAGGCCTTCTCAATCTTAAAAAAGAACCCAGCCGAAGCGCAAACTCCCACAGATAATTGTAATATGTTACTATAATTCTCGTCTCAGCCGTTGCCGCGGAACGCACATTTTCAAAAACCTTTTGTATATCGTGCCACCGACCGAGAGAATTGCATATAATTATATAATCAAATTTTTCGTTCGTCTTAAATTTATGAGGGTCGGCAACCTGAAAATCAATAGCAGGAAATCTTTTTTTCGCCAGTTCGATATTTTCGCTGCTGGCACTTATTCCCAGCCCATAGGAAGGATTTAGACCGGCCAGCAAATCTCCCGTCTCACAGCCAATATGCAGAATTCTGTTGTTGGGTCTTACTATAAATTTGTGAATCTTTTCTATCCAGCCGTAATAATAGGAATTTCTTTTCCTCCATTTCAAAATACTGTTTGTATCAGCTTTGTCTTCGAACATTCGATAACTACCTGTTGAAAAAGACCCTTATAATATCGTTATACGTAATAAGCACAAATAAGGCTCCGATAATAGCAAGACCGGCATAAGTCAGCCATTCCTGCACCTTTATATGTACCGGTGAGCCTTTAATTTTTTCAATTATGAGCATCACAACCAGTCCGCCGTCGAGTATCGGCAGCGGCAGAAAATTCATAACAGCAAGGCAGGCACTGATTATACCCATAAAGTGCAGATACTGCATAAATTCCTTTTCTGCTATAATTCTCGAACTTGCCGCAATCATCCCGACCGGCCCCATAAGACTTTTTGGGCTTACGCTGCCGATGATTAAACCCTTGAGTGTCATATAGGTCTGAGCAATGAATTCTACGGTCTTTCTGAAACCCATTTTTAAAGCGTCCGCCGGTCCTGCCGCCCTGTAGAGTCGCGACAAAGGCTTAAACGGAAGCTCCTGTAAAAGTTCGGCCCTGGCTTGAATAAAATTCCCCTCGGCAGGAACGGCAAAATCAAACTTTTTGCTGTTCAGTGCGACGCTGTATTCTACCTTTACCGTTTTGCCTTTGTTCTTTCCTAATACTGCGGCAATATCAAAATAATTTTCAACCTTTTTGCCGGCGATTGCGACTATTTCTGCTCCTTTTGGCAAATCACTCGGCCACAGAAACGTATTAGCATCTGCCGTTGCCGCGACAACAGGATTTTCCACATCGAGTCCGACACCGATGCCTATAACCGCCCTGCCGTTGGGCTCCTTTTTGGGAATCACTGTTGTTTCTACAAGCTCATTATTTCGCAAAACCGTTATGCTGAGTTCTTTTTCCACATAAGCCGTTGTTATCTGGCGCAGCTCTTTATAGGTAGGATTAGCCGCTTCTGCCGCTCGAACTATAATATCGCCCTTCTGCAGAACTTCATTTGCCTCCGGCAGCTCAATAGAAATAATTTTAAGTCTTGGCATCAGGCCGTATATATTCGCAGGCACAAAATTGCCTTCTTCCTCATATTTCAGGGCAGGCGCGAAAATAAGTTCAAAATTCTTTACTACCGGCTCGGCTTGGCCGGCTCTTTGAAAAGTCAGCGCAACGCTCGGCTCAAAGAGATTCTGCATCGCAGCCCTGTATTGCCAAGACTGTTCGACTTTATCCTCTCCGACAGCAGTCAGCACATCGTCGGTTTTAAGGCCGGTTCGCTCAAATAAATCCTTAGGATTTTCAACCTTTGCGATTTCGAGAGCCCCTGCCGGTGTTATGCCGAACCCTTTGAATCCCATACCCGGCATATCTTTCGCGATGACAGCGAGATTCTCAACGCTGCCGTCTGTCCGTTTCACCTTCAAACTGACCGGCTCATTTTTACCTGAAAAAGCCGCGATAAGCGCTACGCCCCGAAAGTCGGGATTTGCCTTTCCATTAATCTCGATTATCTCATCGCCCGCCTTTAGACCGGCCTTGTCGGCGGGAAACCCCGGTAAACAATCGCCGATAATCGCCGGCGACATTTTGATACCTATCGTAAAAACTACAATGAAAAACGCTATCGCCAGAATAACATTAAAGACCACGCCGTTAGCCGCGACCAATACTCTTTTCCAGGTAGCTTTATTTAAAAACGACCGCGGGTCATCGCTCGGTTTGTCTGCGCCGATATCCTCCTGCCCGAGAAGTTTTACAAATCCTCCTACCGGAAAAATTCTCAACTGATATTCTGTCTCGCCGGCCTTGCAGCGAACCGGCAGTTTGAAACACAAAAGTCCTTTATCGTCGTCGTCGCTTTTGACAAGAATGGTCGGCAGAATACGAACCTGCAAAAAATTCTCAAATTTTTTGACCCCGAGAACAACAGGTCCAAAACCCAGCGCAAAGGCCTCAACATTTATGTCGGTCAGCTTTCCCGCAATAAAATGGCCGAACTCATGCACAAATATCACCGCGCCAAGTCCGATTAGTGCGAGCATTACATTCGCGGCCCTTCCGATATCTGTATAAACCCACCAGATAAACAGTCCTATCATTGCCGCCAGAACCAGCGCGTTTTTAAGATTACGCGATGCTATATCTTTCTTTTCAGACATTCTTTGACCTCATTTCTTGCCCATTTGTCGGCTGAAAGCAAATCCTCCAGCGTCGCATTCGTTTTGACCTTATGTTTATCAAGACAACGTTCGATAAGTTCGGCTATATTAACAAATTTTATCTTTCCTTCCAGAAATTCTTTGACTGCCGCCTCATTTGCCGCGTTAAAAACCGCCGTCGCTGTGCCGCCGGTTTGTGCTACCTGGTAACCTATCTTTAGTGCCCTAAAGACCTCCATATCCGGCTTTTCAAAGGTTAATTTCCCTATTCGCTCCAACCTTAGATGTTTTGTTATGCCCTTTACCCTCTTTGGGAATGTCAGGGCGTATTGTATCGGCAGGCACATATCCGGCTCAGACATCTGGGCGATTATTGAACCATCGACAAATTCGACCATCGAATGAACAATGGATTCCGGGTGAACAAGAACCTCGATTTTCTCGACCGGCACATCGAACAGCCATCTCGCCTCGATTACTTCCAGCGCCTTGTTCATCATCGTCGCTGAGTCTATCGTGATTTTTTTGCCCATATTCCACGTCGGATGCGCCAGTGCCTGCTCAATCGTTACATTTTGAATCTGCTCAGCGGTGGCACCCCTGAAAGGCCCTCCGCTTGCCGTCAGGATTATTCTGTTTACTTCTTTTGGATTTCCTGACTGTATTGCCTGGAAAATGGCGGAATGTTCGCTGTCAACCGGCAGCAATTTAACGTTATTTTCCCTCGCGATTTTTGTCAGAAGTTCGCCTGCGATAACTAATGGCTCTTTATTCGCTATGGCAAGGGTCTTGCCGGCCTTTGCCGCTGATAGAATTGCTTCGAGTCCCGCAGCGCCGACAATCGCCGCTATGACAATATCGACATCTGCTGCGGCAGCGGCAGTTACTAATCCTTTTTCGCCGCAAAGTATCTCGGTTTTGCCGCCGCCTGCCAAAGTCTTGAATTCATCAAACTTTTCGGGATTGGTAACTACCGCTATTTTCGGCTTGAATTTTTTCACCTGTTCGGCGAGCAGTTTGACATTGCTGTGCGCGGTAAGCACAGCGACTTCGTACTCATCGCCGAGCGCCTCTATAACCCGCAGGGCATTTCTGCCTATCGAGCCTGTCGAACCGAGTATCGCTATTCTTTTTACCATATATGAATTTCGGTTAATTATACATTAAGGAATAAATTTTGGCATTATTTTGCCTAAATTGATGTAAGTTGTTCACTCCTAATAAGTTATGCAACCTTAAACTTTACCTGCCGAATTTGAACTTATACTTGTAAAATTTACGTTTGTCCACTATAAATACCTGTATGAAACCACTTTATATAAGCGCAACCGGTCAGGACAGCGGCAAAACAGCCGTTATATGCGGCCTGATTCAGCATTTACGAAAACAAGGCTATAATCCCGGCTACTTTAAGCCTGTCGGCCAGCGATATGTCCAGTATGAGGGTCATAACATTGACGAGGATGCTGTGCTTGCTCACCAGGCCTTTGGCTTTGAAGACCTCCCTTCCGATATGAGTCCCATCGCCGTCGAAGAAGGCTTTACTACAAAATTCATTCAAAATCCTGATGTCTCCCCGCTCGAGCAGCGAATAATGAGCAGCTTCAATAAGCTGACGCAAAAACATCCTATGATTATAGTCGAAGGCACAGGCCACGCCGGCGTTGGAAGCTGTTTCGGCCTGTCGAATGCCCGTGTCGCGCAGATGCTCGGCGCCAATGTCATTATAGTCTCAGCCGGCGGAATCGGCAGACCGATAGATGAAGTATCTATGTCTCTTGCTTTGTTCAAGGAATATAACGTAAACATCATCGGCGTGATTTTGAATAAAATCTATCCGAACAAATATGAAAAAATTCTTACGATTGCCCCGAAAGGATTGCAGCTTATCGGCACAAAGCTCATCGGCCATGTTCCTTACGATTCATCGCTTTCCTTTTTCAGTGTCGGGCAGGTAGCCGAGGAGCTTGAATATGACGTGCTTTGCGGCCATGAATTGCTTTCCAACAAAATCGGGCATACTGTCGTTGCTGCGATGGAGCCGCAGAACGTAATTCGCTACATCGATAAAAACACGCTGATAATTACGCCCGGCGACCGCATCGACAATATATTACTTACTTTGGCATTATCCGAGTCAGTCGATTTTCACGACAAATTATGCAGCGGCGGCCTTGTCCTTACCGGCGGCTTAAAGCCGGACTCGACTATTCTTTCGCTTCTTTTAAGGAGCACTATTCCGGTGCTTCTTACAGATGAGGATACATTTACCGTAACGGCTAAAATGAAGGATTTGCACTTTAAAATCCGCTCTAAGGACACCGACAAAATCGCCAGAACTTACGACCTTCTGCGTGATAACGTCAACATCAAGGCCATTCTTCAAAATTTATCCTCGTGAAAACGGGGATTCAAATGTTCAAAATTGTTTGGAAAATTTAAATTTTTAATTTATAATTTGTTCAGGATTTAGAGTTTAGGATTTTTTTCGGAGAAAAGATGCCAGCCAAAATCATTGACGGTAAACAAATCGCGGCAAATATCCGGGCTGAACTAAAAGCTGAAATTGAAAAGCTCAAGGCTAAAGGCATCATCCCCGGCCTTGGCGTAATCCTCGTTGGTGCAGACCCCGCTTCTGTCTCCTATGTAACCGCCAAGGAAAAGGCCTGCGGCGAAATAGGCATTTATTCCGATGATAACCGTCTGCCCGCAGAGACGAGCGAAAAAGATTTGCTTGCCCTCGTCAATAAAATGAACAAAGACCCGAAAATTAACGGAATCCTCGTTCAGTTGCCCCTTCCAAAACACATAGATGAGCAAAAAGTTTTATTGGCAATTGACCCCGCAAAGGACGTTGACGGCTTTCATCCGATAAGTGTCGGCAAAATGGTCGTCGGCCAAAAAGCGTTTCTGCCCTGCACGCCCAATGGCGTTGTGCAATTGCTCCTAAGGAGCGGCGTAAAACTTGACGGCGCAGAAGTCGTAATTGTCGGCAGAAGCAATATCGTCGGCAAACCGCTTGCGAATATGCTGATTCAGAAATCCCCTGCCGGCAACGCTACGGTTACTGTATGCCATACGAGGACGAAAGATGTAGCCGCTCATACGAGAAGAGCTGATATAGTCATTGCTGCGGCAGGCAAAGTGAACGCTATAACGGCTGATATGATAAAAGATGGCGCCGTTGTTATTGATGTCGGCATAAACAGAGTTGAAGATTCGACAAAGAAGGCGGGTTTTCGGCTTGTCGGCGATGTGGATTTTGAAAATGTCAGCAAAAAGGCAAGTTTAATTACACCAGTCCCCGGCGGCGTCGGGCCGATGACTATCACTATGTTATTATACAATACCGTCGAGAGCGCAAAGGCAAACATTTAGCCTGCCGTTTCACGGCAGGTTTTGTTCTTATATTAGCGGAAAAGATATTCGTCTTAGCCATCTCGACAGTTTCCGGCTCTCTGCAAACAGCACTTCATCTAAACCATTCATCAAAACCTCTTTTTTACTTCAGCCTAACCCTCTCTGATGCAGCTTTCCAAATTTCCGCAGACTCCTTTCCCTTTTGAATATTCTGCTTGAGCATGGTCTTAACTGCCATGATTTTGTATTCATCTTCTGACTGAAGTTCAGCCAGGACGCCCTCCTGAAAACGGACGTCAGATATGGTGATGTTATAAAGTGTTTGAAATATCGCCCTGTGGTAATGAAGACGAATACCACACACTGCTACGACGAGCAAAATATTGACAATCAACGACATGATAAGAGGTATTTTCTTCATTTTATTCACCTTTACTATTTATATAAAACACCAAACCGCGCCAATTTCTTACATATTCAGCCCCCCGACGCCTGTCCGTCCGAAGCGGGCTGCGTTCGCAATGACAAAACGTATTTTTAGAGGTTGCCTTAATTTTAACCAAGGTGTTATTTGCCAGAGGCCGATAACGCATTTTCGAGCTCATCGAGAATCATCTTTTTCGCATCGGCTAAAACCAGCGGACCTTTGAGGTTGACACCTGCGGCTACTTTATGGCCTCCGCCGCCGAATTTGGCAGCGATTTGGCGAACATCGACGCTGCCATTGCTCCGCAGCGAGCAGCGGAAGCCGCCGTCTTTCAATTCCACAAACAAGGCACACGTCTCAACAGAACCGATACGCTGCGATTCATTGACGAAATCTTCGGTATCTGTCCCTGTAGCGCCGGTCGAATCGAAATCGCTCCGCATAATAAACATCAGGGCAATTTTGTTATTGTGATGAAGTTCGAGTTTTTCGAGCATTTTGCCTAAAAGTTTGAGTCTTGCGGGCGAGTAATTCTGATACATTTTATGATAGATTTCAGCCGGCTTCGCCCCGTGTTCGACAAGTATCGATGCGTTGCGCATTACTCTGGCATCGGTGTTGTCGAATCTGAACCAGCCTGTATCGGTTGAAATGGCGATATAAAGAGCTTCCGCGATTGACGGCGTGATTTTCCAGCCGCTGTATTTGAGCAGGTCGAGGATTATTTCGCCTGTTGCCGCCGCCGTCGAATCTACAACCTCGACAGTCCCCAGGCCGTCTCCTGTCAGATGATGGTCGATAACCAGCACGGGTATTTTTGAAACCTTGAGCCATTTGTCAAATTCGGCAAGCTGAACATAGCTATTGGTATCGACAATTACAACAAGGTCGAATTTGCCGAATTTTTCGGACTGCAATTGGTCGAGTTTTACATCATTTCCGAGGACGGGCACCGGCGAATCGAAGATGAATTTATACCATTCCGCCGGCGGCGAAAGCAGCAGCGGCTTTGCCTCTTTGCCAAGCTGTGCCGCAATCTCGCAAAAACTTTTTATACAGCCGACAGCATCGCCGTCTGGGCGTGTATGCGAGGTTACAAGCCAGCTTTTGGCGATTTTAATCAGTTCAATCGCTTTTTTAAAGTTATCCGTTGTTGTCATAAAATTCCTTTTTCATTAGCTATCAGAGCCCAAGCGACAGCGCAAGGAGAATTCCTCCTGTCGCTTTCGCTCCAGGCTCTGTTTTGTTTTTTGAATGGCCATAAGCCATCATTATGCCTTGTCCATCTCTAACATATTTTATTGCCGCTTCAAGCTTTTCTTTCGTCCACAAATATTTTGTACTTCCATGCGTTGTCCAAAATCTTGCTTTTTTAACACCTGAAGCACGCAACGCCCTTGTTGAATAGGCCTTAAGGGTAGTCATTATCTTTTCAGGTTTTTCCAAAGCCGAAAGAACAATATGAACATGGTTGCTTCTGATGTGCACTGCATACGCGAACCAACCTCTAAAATCACATTGGCTAAGTACAGCATTCAACACAATATCTCTATCTTTTTCATCAAGAAAAACTGCGGTACTTTTTAAGAGTTTACAATCCTGTTGCTCGAAACTCTCCTTCTCCGGCAAAAATCCATCTCCATATTTATTATGACTTCTGTCAACACTGCCTCGTATATCGCCGTGTAGCCATGTGCCGTAAGTCGTAAAAGTTATAAAATATGCCAATGGATAATTCATTGAGAATTTCTCCTGTCGCTATCGCTCCAGGCTCTGTTTTGCAATTTCACAATCCTTCTTTATTTGCTCCTTGAGTTTTTCTTCCATTTCAAAACGCTGCTGATGACGAATAAAATCAACAAAATCCATAGCAAGGTATTTGTTATACAAATCTTCAACTTTGCCTTCGAGTATGTGCGCCTCTATCAGCAAAGGATGGTCGGAAATAAATGTTTTAGCCCTGCCGAGACTGAAAACGGCGGGAATTTTCTGGTTCAATACACATAATTTTTCAATACTGTCGGCAACGGAAACAAAACCTGCATAAACACCTTCGGCGGGAATAATCTGCTCGTGCGGCTCGATATTGGCCGTCGGAAAACCAAGTTCGGCGCCTTTGCCTCTGCCCTTGGAAACTATTCCCATAAGGCGGTAAGACCTGCCGAGCGACTTCGCCGCATCTGCGACATTGCCGGCCTGCAACAGATGACGAATAAGCGTGCTTGAAATCCTGGATAAGCCGTCTTTAAGTTTTATTTCCTGAGGCTCGACAATGATAACATCAAAGCCAAGCTGTTTTCCAAGCTGTTGAAGAAGCTGAGCATTGCCGCTGCGGCCATAGCCGAAATGAAAATCATCACCTTCGACTACAACCTTTGGAGCGATAGTGTCCTTCAGGAAATCAACGATAAAATCCGCAGGCGAAAGCGTCAAAAGTTCGTAACTGTCCGTCAGGACAATCAGATAATCAATACCTGCTGCCTCAAGCAGAGCCTTTTTTAACGGTAATGGCGTTAGAACCTGCGTTTGTTTTTCCGGGTGCAGGATAGCTGCCGGATGAGGGTCAAAGACAATAGCCGCGACGGGACAATTGCCAAATTGCTCGGCGGTTTGCCGGGCGGTATCGATAATCCTCTTATGGCCAAGATGAACGCCGTCAAAGTTGCCTATCGTCAGACAGCAGCCTTTAAGTTTATTATCGATTTTCTCAATTGTGTTTATAACCTGCATTATAAGTCCATTTTACGGCTGAAAGGCAATCCGTGCAAGAAATTTAAGAACACCAAAAAGATGGAGTTTTTTAGTCGCAATTGTAGATTTTTTCTGATAGATTGTATGATAATTCGAGATTTCAAGGATGATTTTGCAGAATCCAGACAATCCGGTATTTGACGGCAATAATCCGCCGGTTCGTGAAATTGTGCACGCTCAGATTGCGGCGACGGGCAAAGAGCTTACGGATAAACAGTTCGAACAGGTTTATCAGCGGATTAATGACCTCTATGAGCTGAAAGCAATAATCTTTACCGAGGAAATCGCGGCTATTGCCGAGGAAGTCCATATTCAGCCTCAAAAAGGATGGGACCTCGTCTCGCTTAAAATCACTATCGGACCGACCGTCCTGCCTGCGGTAACAGTAGCGCTCAAAACTCCGGACGGCGAAAAAATAACCTCCGAAGCGGCCGGCTACAGTTCTACCGATGCGATATGCTCGGCAATCAACCAGGCAACAGGTATAAGGGTCTTCCTGAAGGACTTCAGCTTTGATACCATCGGCAGCGGCGCAAATTCCCTCGGACAGGCAAGTATGACAGTCGAATATCATAACAGGCAGGTCAGGGTTAAGGCCTGCTCGATTGATATGCTCGAAGCAACGGCAAAGGCATATCTTATAGCGATAAATATCGTAATAGACAGAATCTTACAGCAGATGGAATAGGAAGTTTTGAGTTTTGGGTTAATACTATGACATATCTTACGATTCCAATATCGGGAAAGGATTTAACAAGCTGCAAAGAGCAGATAACAGCAGCCGTTAAAACCGGCGCTGAAATGCTCGAACTGCGGACAGACTACATCGAAGCACTTAATACCGACAAACTGAGAGAATTAATCGCATTTGCTAAAAAGACTGCCCTGCCGTTAATTGTTACCTGCAGAGATACCGCACAGGGCGGACAGAATAATTTATCTCCTGCTGTTCGCGGCCAGATTCTGACTGAAGCGATAAAACTCGGCGCGGATTTCATCGACTGTGAATATGCGAATTTCACAAAAAAAGATTTTGGCGAAGCAATCCAAAAAGCACTATCAGCCGCCTCTAAAACAAAATTGATACTTTCGGCACACAATTTTAACGGGGCATTTGAAGATTTAGACAGTATTTATGAAAAGATGTTTGCTGCTTTCCCGGCGGCTATTGCCAAAACCGCATACCAGGCCAATCATATAAACGATTGCTTCACAGCGTTCGACATCCTTAAAAAATATGGTAATAAGGCAATCGCAATCTGTATGGGGCCTGCGGGTATTATCAGCAGAATTATCGCGAAAAAACTCGATGCGTTTCTGACCTTCGCAAGCGTAGAAGAAAACCAGACTACCGCACAGGGTCAGTTGACAATAGAAAAAATGAAAAAACTGTATCGGTTCGATATTATAAACAGCAAAACCGAACTTTTCGGCGTAATCGCCGACCCTGTGGGACATTCGATAAGTCCCGATGTTTTAAACGCCTGTTTCGAGGCGGAAAAAATGAATAGGGTTTATCTGCCTCTTTGGGTCGCGGGCGGCCAGATGGAATTTAACGAATTTCTCGACAATATTACCACAAGACCGTGGCTTGATTTCAGGGGCTTTAGCGTAACAATCCCGCACAAAACCAGCGCCCTCGAATACGCAAGGGCAAAGGGCGAATATATCGAGCCTTTGGCTGTAAAAATCGGCGCGGTCAATACGTTGACCATCGGACTCAACGAGAGAATAACCGGCTACAACTCGGATTATGCCGGTGCGATGGACGCATTGACACAAGTGATGGGAATAAAAAGAAAACAACTTCACAGCAAAATCGTTGCTGTTATCGGAGCAGGCGGAGCGGCAAGGGCGATTATCGCAGGCCTTGTCGATGTAGGCGCGAAGGTTACGATATATAATCGCACCGTCTCGAAAGCACACAGTCTCGCTTCTGAATTTGGCTGCCATTCGGCCGGCCTGGAAGACATCGAGAAAATGGATGCTCAGATTGTGATTAACTGCACAAGTATCGGAATGTCTCCCAACGCCGATGCAAGTCCTCTGCCGGTAAAGTGCCTTAGGAAAGATATGATTGTGTTTGATACGGTCTATAATCCGCTCCAAACTTTGCTCTTAAAGCAGGCCAAACAGGCCGGCGCGAAAACCGTCAGCGGCGCCGAGATGTTTATCAATCAGGCCGCCGAGCAGTTTAAACTTTTCACACATAAAGACTGTCCGATGGAAATCCTGCATCAGGCAACATTTAAGGCTCTCGGAGAAAAATAATCGGGATTTTGTTCCTCGGCAAATCGGGGCGAGAGGATTTGAACCTCCGGCCTCTTGGTCCCGAACCAAGCGCTCTAGCCAAGCTGAGCTACGCCCCGCGAAAACTACTATTCTACAAAATTTTATTTCCTTTTGCAACCTACAATAAATTCACCGGGTCAACGTCAACCTGCACCTGGACGGTAGATATCGGCGGTTTGAGCCGGCGAAATATCCTGAAAAGCTCCGCAAAATTATTGGGATTGCCAGTCCGCAGAATAATCTGCATCCTGTGAAAACGCTGAATACGCCCGATAACCGCCGGCATCGGCCCGGTAAGTTTTATATCCAGCCGATGCGAAGAAATAATATTGTTTAGCTGCTGAGCGATATCATCGGCGGCTTTTGTCAATCGGTCGTATTTTACATCTCTCATTCGCACCAGAGCCACCCTGCCGAACGGCGGCAGCAGACAGGCCTGCCTGTGTTTTAGTTCTTCTTTTATGAAGCCTTCAAAATCATCGTTAACCGCAAATTTAATCGCCGGCTGGTTCGGCAAAAATGTCTGAATATAAACTGTGCCGCCTTTGCTGCTTCTGCCCGCCCTGCCTGCGACCTGACAGATAAGCTGATATGTGCGCTCATTCGCCCGGAAATCCGGAAGCTGCAGCGATGTATCTGCGCTTATTATCCCAACAAGTGTAACATTCGGGAAATGCAGTCCCTTGGCAAGTATCTGTGTGCCTGCCAGAATGTCGATTCTGCCCGCATCGAAATCCGTCAGCAGCCGGTAATAATCGTGATGCTGCATCGAATCACTGTCAACCCTGACAACACAGGCATCAGGGAGTTTCGTTTTAAGCTCGTCTTCGAGCCGCTGCGAACCGAGGCCGAACATCGTAACCCCTTTGCCGCAGAGCGGACAATTCCTCGGCACAAGCGTTTGCGAAAGGCAGTAATGGCACATCGCAAAGCCGCCTTTAAGTTTATTTTTCAATTCCGTCGGCTGCTGAGGTTTTTCAGGCCTGTGAAAAGTCAAAGTTACATCGCAGTTTTTGCACTTGAGCGTATATTTGCAGCTCGGGCAGTATATAAAATTGCTGTAGCCTCTGCGATTCAGCAGCAGAATTGCCTGCTCTTTGTTTCGCAAAGTTTGCATCAGTGCAGCCAGCAGTTCGGAACTGATGAGATTTACGCCGTGACTTTCACCTTGTCCGCCGGAGCGGAAATGCTGCTGTGCCATATCAATGATTTTCATTTCGGGCTTCGCCAGGCTCATCACGCGATTCGGCAAAGTCAGCCGCGTAAAATGTTTTTTTGCCTTGCAGTTATAAAGTGTTTCAAGCGAAGGAGTTGCGCTTCCCAGCACACAGACGGCATTTGCCATTTGCGACAGTTTAATAGCAGCGTCCCTGCCGTTATATCTCGGCACCATATCCTGTTTGTAGCTCGGCTCGTGCTCTTCATCGACTACGATTATTCCGGGATTTTCAACCGGCGCGAAGATTGCGCTTCTTGCGCCTATGACGACTATCGGCGATGTGGTTTTAATCTTCTGCCATTGCGCATTTCGCTGCGAAGCGGTAAGCTGCGAATGCATCACGGCGATATTTTTAAACCTGCTGCTGAAACGCTGAACAGTCTGGGCGGTCAGCGCGATTTCAGGCAAAAGCACTATCGCGCTCTTGCCTTTTTCGACAGCCTTCTCAATCGCCCTGATATATACCTCGGTTTTGCCGCTGTCAGTTACGCCGTGCAGAAGCACAACGGAAAAATTATTGGAATTTATTCTGCTCTCAATCTCGGCCATGACTTTCTGCTGGTCGTCATTTAATATCACTTCGGCTGTTTTTAATAATAATCCTTCCGGAACAACCGGCAGTTCTTTTGTAAATGTTCGGCTTGTTAGTTTGATAATGCCTGCCTGAACAAGTTTGTTCAAAGGCGAAATGCCGATGTTTAACTGCTCCAGAAAATTTTTCAATTCAACTGCAGATTCGGCATTAAAGGCGTTTGCCTCTTTTAAGGCCTGGACAATCTGTTTTTGTTTTTTGCCGCGGAGTTTATCGGTTTTTTCTTCATCGATTGCCAGATATGCGTGCTTAAGTTTTTTTACGCCTGCACTTTTCTTGACGGCGGCAGGAATCATTGCGCTCAAGACCTGCCCTAATGGACAGACGTAGAAATCGCTTATCCATTTGCCGAATTCAAGCAATCTGGCGTCGAGCAGAGGCTCTGTATCGAGTATCTTTTTTACAAATTTCAGTTTTCTTTTTGGTATTTTGCAGGTTTCGGCGTTTTTTACCTCTACACAGAACGCCGTTGTAAGTTTATCTGCTCTGCCGAAAGGCACTTCGACCCGCCGGCCCGGCTGAACATCGCCTAATTTGTCCGGCAGAAGATAATCAAAAACATTATCAACGCCGGTATCGGGAGCAACGGTTACGATTTTGCCGCAGGAAATATCTTTGTTTTCTGAAATGTCGAACAGATTATCCGTGGAGGACAACATCATTGTGATTCATCGGCTCTGATAATCGGCAAATCGAGCCAGAAGGCAGCGCCTTCGCCGAGCGTGCTTTCGAGTCCGATTGTGCCGGAAAGCAGTTTGGCAAGCTCCATACTTATGGCAAGACCCAGACCTGTGCCGCTCTGGTTTCTCGTCAAAGAGCCGTCGAGCTGCCGGAACTTTTCAAAAATCTTCTCCTTGTCGGTCTCGGCGATTCCCGGTCCGGTATCTGAAACGGAAATTCTTACGGTCTTCTCGTCGGGCAGAAACGCCTTTATTTCGATTTTGCCGTTCTCCGGCGTAAACTTGACGGCGTTGCTGAGCAGATTATACAGAATTTGCTGAACCTTACCCGCGTCGGTTTTTATCAGGGGTATATTTTCATCGATAGTCAGGCGCACTTTTAGCTGCTGTTTTTCCGTCAAAGGCGAAAAAAACGCCATAAGACCCCGGCACAATTCCTGTATGTTGGTTTTTTCGATATGCAGTTCTATTTTTCCAGCCTCGGCTTTTGCAAGCTCAAGCAGGTCGTTAATCATATTAAGAAGACTTTTGCCGCTGGTCATAATGTTCTCGGCATAACGTTTGCTTTTTGCCGCGTCCTCGGTGCCCTTTTCACGCAAAATCTCTGCAAACCCCAGAATAGCGTTTAAAGGCGTTCGGAACTCGTGCGACATATTCGCGAGAAATTCGCCTTTGAGTTTGTTCGCTTTGAAAAGCTCTATGTTGCTTTCCGAAAGCTCCGTGATTTTGGCGTCGAGTTGTTTGTTTGCCTGACGAAGCTTTTCCTGGCCTTCGACCAGATTATTGAGCATTGTATTGAGTGCGTCGCCGAGTTTTTCAAATTCATCTTTTGTTTTAACGCCGCTGCGGACATCGAGATTGCCCTGCGAAACGTTATCAACGATTCCGCGCAATTGTCTGATGGGGCTTAGAATTATCCGTTGAGCGATTATATAAAATGCGACGATTGCGCCGGCGCCGGCAAAAATACCGGCAGCTAAAATACAAATCCTGTTTAAAAGCGCCGTCCTGCTGGTTTCTCTGCCGGGCATTTGCACGAGAATCGCGCCAACCGGCTCATCCACGCTGAAAACCGGCCCAGAACCTTCGGCACTGTGGCAGGAAAGGCATTTTTTATTTGCGCGAACAAGATTTATATACGTAGTCTCGGAGGAACCCCCGACTTTTCCCGCCCAGGCAAGCTCGTTGTTTTTGTTCTGCTTGACCATCTGCTCAATTGTTTCTCTCTGCCTCTTTGAGAGCTGTTTTTGCCACTCCTGCTGTGATTTGTCAAACCTGAGCCATTTTACTCTGCTGGACTGCTGAGCTTCTTTTCTCGCCCCGCTTTCTTCGAGCATAATAGTGCTGTTTGCGTCTTTGGCGCCAATTTTGAAATGCCTCTCATAGACCGTATTTACTACCGCCCTGCCGGAATCCAAAACAGCTTTTTCTGTCAGTTTGCCCATCCAGAAATACGGCATCAGCAGGGCAAGAGTCAAAACGAGCAGAATCGCTATACCGAACAGCAGTCTGCATTTACCGGCAAGAGAAACGGGACGCAGGTGCAGAGTTGTCAAAAGCTGCCAGAATTTGTTTATTATTTCTCTCATAATGAACCCCCTGCCATAAACGGCAGGGTTAAACCAAATACTAATGATGAGTCTGGACCCTGAGATTCAGTTCATCAAGCTGTGCCTGCTCAACTCCGCTTGGCGCATCGGTAAGAAGGCACTGGCCCTTCTGCGTTTTTGGAAATGCGATAACATCACGGATATTATCCGTTTTCGTCAGCAGCATTATCAGCCGGTCAAGTCCGAAGGCGATGCCGCCGTGCGGCGGAGCGCCGTATTTGAGTGCCTGCAGGAAAAACCCGAACCTGTCTTCCGCCTGCTTTCGTGTAATCTTGAGCAGGTCAAAAACCTTTGCCTGAATCTGCGGCTGATGAATACGAATACTTCCGCCGCCGATTTCCGAGCCGTTGACGACAATATCGTAAGCCTGAGACCTGATTGAAGCGGGGTCGGTATCGAGCTTCCCTATATCTTCCGGCACAGGCGCCGTAAACGGATGATGCAGTGAATCAAACCTGTTCTCTTTTTCGTTCCATTCAAAAAGCGGAAAGTCCATAACCCAGACAAATTCATAACGATTATCGTCTATCAATCCAAGCGCCCTGCCCAGTTTTATTCTAAGCGGAGCAAGAGCCTTATTCGCCGCTGCAGGTGTATCAGCGATAAACAGCAGTAAATCATCGGGTTTTGCGCCGAACTTTTCAATTATCTGCTGTCTCTGCTGCGGCGTGAAAAATTTTGCGAGGTTACTCGATAAATCCGCTTTTTTAGTCTGTTCATCGACAATTACCTTGAACCACGCAAGACCTTTCGCTCCGAAATCGGTAACTATACCGGTAAAAGTCTTTTCTATATCGCTGCGCGAAAACTTTACCCCGCCGCCGACCGCGCAAATGCCCTTTACAACGCCGCCTTTGGCTATAGTATCGCTAAAAACCTTGAATTGGCATTGTGCCGCGATATCGGAAATATTTTTCAGCTTCATCTCAAATCGCATATCAGGCCTGTCAACACCGTATTCATCAATCGCCTGCTTATAATCCATTCTTCTTATCGGCGTCTTCACCTCAATGCCGAGTATTTCTTTGAATACCTTTGCGACCAGCCGTTCATTAACGTCAATCACATCATCGCTTTGAACAAAGCTCATCTCAACATCTATCTGGGTAAACTCCGCCTGCCTGTCCGCTCTTGGGTCTTCATCCCTGAAGCAGCGGACTATCTGAAAATATTTATCCATACCGCTTACCATCAGCACCTGCTTGAAAAGCTGCGGCGACTGCGGCAGCGCATAAAAAGACCCGCTGCATAATCTGCTCGGCACGAGAAAATCCCTCGCCCCTTCAGGGGTGCTTTTGCCTAAGAACGGCGTTTCAATCTCCCAGAAGCCTTCGCTGTCATAAAAGTCACGGGCTATCTTGGTAACCCTGTGACGAATCCTGAACCGTTCCTGCACTTCGGGCCGCCTGAGATCGATATAGCGGTATTTAAGTCTCAGTTCTTCGTCCACATTTTCCGCCTCGGAAATCTCGAATGGCGGCGTCTCAGCGGTGTTGAGGATTTCAAGTTTATCAATCATAATTTCAATTTCGCCACTCGGCAGTTTGGGGTTTGTCAGTCCCTCGCCTCTCATTCGCACCGTCCCGCTGGAGCCTATTACCCATTCACAGCGAAGCTGCCGCGAAAGTTTGTGCATTTCCGGCTGCGACTGCGGATTAAATACGAGCTGCGTTATACCGTATCTGTCGCGAAGGTCTATAAAAACAAGGTTGCCGTGGTCGCGGTATGAATCGACCCACCCGCAGAGATTTACCTTCTTGCCTGTATCACTGGCACGCAATTGACCGCAACTATGAGTTCTTTTGAGCATGGAATTTCTCTGAAAAACTAAAAAAATAATCTGTTACGCTTTTCTTCGGATAAACGGAGTTTACCCGAGCAATTCATCAATCGCGTTGGCGATATCTTCTTTTTTCACCAGACCCACCCATTTCTTTTTCATCTGGCCTCCGTCAAACAGAATCATGGTGGGAATAGCGCTTATACCGAATTCTATCGCCGCCTCATGATGGTCATCGGTATTCAGTTTGCATATTTTTGCCTTACCTGAATATTCTTTGGCAATCTCCACTATGACAGGCGCCATCATCTTGCACGGGCCGCACCACGGCGCCCAGAAATCCACCAGCACCGGCTCTGAACTGTTATGCACAACATTATCAAATTCTGCATCGGTCAGTTCGACTAAATTCGCTGCCATTTTTATTCCTTTCTCTAATTTTCCGGCCGTTTGGTTTAGCCGTTGCCGGCCTGTCCTGAGCAGAGTCGAGGGGAACGGCAACGTAATAAAACCAGGATTCTATTTACATCCGCGATAAATGTCAAACTATTTAACCTCTGCCGTTATCGGCAGCCAGGCCGGAATTTTCATCGTTAACATCCTGCCGCTGCTCGACTTGCAAAGGAATATCGACAGATGGTTCAGCCCTGATTTCCTTAATCGGCACCGGCGGCTCGGCCTCGGGTTGTTTATCTTCGATTGTCTCTATCGGAATCGCGGCTTTTTGCTGATTATTCTCCTCAGCGGTCTTTTGTTCGGTTTGCGTGAGTATGGCATTATGAACAGCCTGCTCAGCGGGCTCATCCGTCAGCGAACGCAGATAAATAGGCATTCCGGCTTTCGCCTGCTCTGCGGTTATGAGTTTTTCTCTTACAAGCTCAAGCACCGCCAGAAACAAACCTACCATCACTAATTTGTTTTTCCTGCCCTGAAAAATCCTCGCAAAACTCATCGCGCCCTCTGTCTGCAGACGATGAAGTATTTCTATCTGATAAAGGTCGATTGGAGTATCATCGGCAATATGGCTGATATCCATCATACCGCCGGTTGCCTTTATTATCGAATCAAAGGCATTCAAAATGTCCCAGATGCTTAGCTGGTCGATATCAAGTTCAGGCTCGGTATCTGACTTTAAGCCGGCAATGATGTTATCGCTTCGTGGAAATTTCTGTTCCTGACTCTCTGCGGAAATCTTGAGCATGTTCGCGGCATCTTTGAATTTCTTATATTCAAGCAGTTGCCTGATAAGCTCGGCCCGCGGGTCATCCTGTTCTTCTGCCAGGGCGTTCAGCTCGTCGGCGGGAAGCAGCATCGCCGATTTTATCTCCATCAGTGTCGCCGCCATAACGAGAAACTCCCCCGCCAGCTCTACATCAAGCATTTTTATCATTTCTACATAGCGGATATACTCTTCGGTAATTCGCGATATGGAGATATCGTAAATATCGACCTCTTCCTTGCGAACAAGGTAAAGCAGCAAATCAAGCGGCCCTGAAAATATATCGAGATTTATTCTATATTCTGACACCTTTTACCTTTCGTTTATCGGCATACAGTTGCGATGCTCGTTTTTTAATAGAGGTAAGAAAATAAGGATATAAAGATGTAAGGAACTTATTTAGCGGCCGCCGCTCGCGGCGGCCTACCCCGCCACAAGTGGCGGAGGTTAAATTTGTTTTTTTCCTTACTTCCTTACCTCTTTACTTCTTTACTTCCTTTTTATTCACAACGCAACCGCAACCGTTTAACGTTTAATCTATTCCCACGGCCTTTCTCGCCCTCTCGAGGGTCTTTTGGGCCGCTGCTTTGGCTTTTTGAGCGCCTTCCTGCAGGACTTTCCGCACGTAATCGGCATTCTGCTCAAGTTCGGCACGTTTCTTTCTATATGGTTTGAAGTATTCAATCAGAAGTTCGGCAAGTCTTTTCTTGGCCTGCCCGTAACCCATACCGCCCTGCCGGTATTTCTTTTCCCATTCCGCAAGTTCTTCTTTCGACGACACCAATTTTAACAATGCAAACACGTTGCACTTGTCTGGATTCTTCGGAGCTTCGACAGGAGTGGAGTCCGTAACAATGCTCATTACTTTTTTCTTTACAGACTGCTCAGGCTCAAAAATCTCAATGGTGTTGTTATAGCTTTTGCTCATTTTTCGCCCGTCAAGCCCCGGCACAACCGCAACAGATTCGAGAATATGTTCTTTGGGAATAACGAACGTTTCGCCGTAAGTATTATTGAAATAGCCTGCGATATCTCTTGTAACTTCTATATGCTGCTTCTGGTCGGCTCCGACAGGAACAAGATTACTGTCGAAAATCAAAATATCCGCCGCCTGTAGAACCGGATACGCAAACAGGCCGTGATTGGGGCTGATGCCCTGTTCGATTTTCTCTTTATAGCTTACGCACCTCTGCAAAAGTCCCATCGGCGTTACACACGACAAAATCCAGCACAGTTCCGTAACCTGCGGCAAATCGGACTGGCACCAGAAAACCGTTTTATTCGTATCCAGACCGAGCGCAAGATAATCCATTGCGACCGCCAATTTATTTTGCCTTAAATCTTCCGGCTTTGGCCCGCTGGTCAGGGCGTGGTAATCTGCGATAAAATAGAACCCATCGTTTTCAGCCTGGAGCTGAAGGTGCTGGCGCATAGCGCCGAAGTAATTGCCGATATGCAATCTGCCGGACGGCTGAATCCCTGATAATACTCTCATTTAATTTTACCCCCACACCAATTTGCACTACGGTTGAACATTTTTAAAACCTGCCTAAACAGTTTTTGACTATTTTACGAACCTTACTCCCACAATACAAATTGGTGTGGGGGTAAAGACATAAGATTAGCAATCCTGGATTTAAAAGTCAAGAAATTCCCTAAAGATATGATAGACTAAGATGATACGCTTCAAATTTCAATTTCCGATTTCCTTGCCCTGTGAGATGTTTTTGGCTATCTCATCGGGGTCGATTGCTCTGTTTTAAATCCCGATATCATCGGGATTTAAAACGTCCCCGGCGGGACTCGAACCTGCAACCTTTGGCTTCGGAGGCCAACGCTCTATCCAATTGAGCTACGGGGACTTGTATAGTTGACCGCAGACAAGCCGTTTGCCCTTTCCTTACTTCTTTACTTCCTTGTCTTCATCTGGCTTGGTCTTGTCTTCTATCTCGTCTTTGGTCTCATTCATTCCCTTTTTGAATTCTGTAAGGCTTTTGCCTAATGAACGAGCCACATCCGGCAGACGCTTGCCGAAGATAAGAAGAGCGATAACCAATACCACAAGCAATTCTGCCCAGCCGATTGAGCCCCACGCCATTATATTTTGCGTTAACTGCATCATATTCTAAACTCCATTTTTATACCCGGTTAGCCCTGCCATCACTATGGCAGGGTTCGTATATATTTAGCCCGCCGTTTCACGGCGGGTTATTTCCCAATATACATTGACGTTGAAGTTATATAATAGTATAATTGCAGCCTATTAATGTTGCAAGCGGGTAAATTTATGCCTCAATCAACCAGAAACAGTCTCCGGCAGACAGTTATAAGCTGGTTTTTGCTGATTCTTCTTGTTTTCATTGCCGTCGCCATAGGCTTTAAGCAGAAATCTTACCAGAAATCCGGCTCTGACTCGGCTATTCTTTCCGCTGACCTTTTCGCAGGCAATTTCACCGCCGCCGAAGATATTGAGAATTATAATTCAAAAAGTCTTTACGAAAAAATCGACGGCAAAGACGATTTATATCTCAGCAATGGTTTTATTTCCCTTCAATGCAGACGTTTTACGGATAACTCGGTAAAGGACCGCGAGGCAGAAGTTTATCTTTACGATATGGCCGATGGCGAAAACGCATTTGCCGTTTACAGCCTCCAGAAAAGAAACGATAGCACTCCTCTGGATTGGACTCAGTTTGGTTATTCGGCTTCGGATTCTGTTTACGCCGCTTTCGGCAAATATTATATGGAGATAATTTTATCTTCTCAGGACAATTCTCTTTTGACATCGGCACTAAACGCCGCAAAGAAGCTTTCATCTGCAATATCCGCCGGCAAAACCCAAATGCCTGTTTTTGACCTTTTCCCAACCGATAATCTCATCGCTGACTCCTTTAAATTCATCAACGCCGATGCCTTCAGCTGCAGCGACCTCAAAAACATCTTCACCGCAAACTATAAAATCAGCGGAAACGATATAACAGCCTATTTAAGCAAAAATAATCCTGCTGATACTTACGCGAAATATTATCGTTTCCTGATTGACAACGGGGCAAAGGATTTGCAGCATACTATCAAACTGCCTGACTCTAAGACGGTCGAATTATTCGGCACAAATGAGATATTTTTTGTAACCGGCGGCTTCTTTGCCGGCGTCCGCGCTTCGGCGCCGATTGATGATTTGCAAAAACTCGCGGAAAAACTCATACAAAATCTTCCTAAAAAATAAAATGACGCATAACGATAAAATCTCAAGAAGACAATTTCTGGCTCGTTCCGCAAAGGCCGGCATTTCTGTTGCCGCCGCCGCTGCCGCCGCAAAATGGCTTTACGAATCTGATGTCCTAAATATGCTCCCAAAGCTCTCTGCTGTTTCAGGTTTGAAGGATTACTCCGTTTCTCCTGTTGCCGGTCAGACAATGAGCATTGTATCCGGCTCGGCTCGCAGTCAGACAGTCCGCAGGGCCGTCGAACTTCTCGGCGGCATAACCCGTTTTGTCCGGCCCGGCGAAACCGTCCTGCTCAAGCCTAATATCGGCTTTGCCTCTCCGCCGAGAATTTGTGCTACCAGTCATCCGGACATCATTTCTGAAATCGCAACGCTTTGTTACGAGCAGGCAAAAGCAAAAAAAGTTTATATTACCGATAATCCCATTAATGATTCAAAAAGCTGCTTTGAATTAAGCGGAATATCCGCTGCCGCCGCAAAATGCGGTGCGGAAATAATTTCGCCAAAGGCAAATTATTTCAGGCCGCTGACTTTGCCTGGCGGAAAACTTATAAAAAATTGGCCTTTCCTTTATGAACCGCTCAAAAATGTTGACAAGGTTATCGGAATAGCGGTCGTTAAGGACCATAGTCGCAGCGGTGCGTCTATGGTAATGAAAAACTGGTATGGCCTCCTCGGCGGCGGCAGAAGTATCTTCCACACCGACATTAATACTATCATTGTTGAGCTTGCGATGCTCGTTAAACCCACGCTCGTCATTCTCGATGGCACCCAGGTTATGATTTCAAACGGCCCGACCGGCGGCTCTTCTTCCGATTTGAAACAGACTGATATAATGATAGCAGGCTGCGACCAGGTTGCTGTTGACAGTTTCGGAGCTACTCTATTAAATATGAAACCTGCCGACTTACCTTATCTTTTAAAAGCTCAGGAACTGAAACTTGGCACAACTGATTATGAATCTTTAAAACCGGTTTACGCAAAGATTGAAGGCTGAAAAATGAAAAAACTTTGCTGTATATTAACAATCATCTGTTTCTTTTCTCTGATTTCGTCCGCCAATGCCAATATTTTGGTTAACCCGTTTACAACATCCGGCAATTGGTATAAGGCAAACCTGCATACACATACGACTCTTTCCGATGGTGATGTAAATCTGCCGGTTCGCGTCAAACAGTATCGTGACAAAGGCTATCAGGTTCTTGCGGTTACAGACCACGAGAAAACCAACAATATCGCCGGATACTCGGACTCAAACTTTTTATTACTAAACGGAATGGAAACTCACCCAAAAAGCAATGCAGAGGTCCCATATCATTTTGTATGTCTGAATATTCCGGAGGGCTTGAAATTCGCAGCGGATGTAAATGCAATGGAACGCATTCGCCAGGTCAAAGCCGCTGGCGGAGAAATTATCTTCGCTCATCCGTATTGGTCGGGGCATACTACTAATGATATGCTGACCGTTAACGGTTATATAGCAATGGAAGTATATAACGGCGACTTCTCCTATACCGGCAAAGGATACAATTCCGTCCAGTGGGACCAGTTGCTTAATACCGGCCGTATCATACCGGCTGTTGCGGCCGATGATTTGCACAAAAGTGCGCGAATTGCCCAGAGCTGGACAATGATAAAGGCAAAGGAGCTTACACCCAAGGCGATAATGGATGCCTTGCGAACAGGTTGTTTTTATGCCTCCTGCGGCCCGGCGTTTGATGATTTTCGCATCGAAGCTGGTCAAGCCGTAGTAAAATGTTCACCGGTGGTCGAGATATGCTTTATGGGACAAAATACATTCAGCCATAACGTCACAGCCGACCCGAACCATCTGATAACTTCCGCCAGCTATAAACTTTCGGAAAAAATAAAATGGGTCAGGGCTGAAATTGTCGATGCCGGCGGCAGGCACGCATGGACAAACCCGATTGTTATTGAAGAACCAAATAGGAATTAATTTTTAAAATATTATGAAAATAACTACCGCCAGAAAAATTAGTCAGCTTTTCTTTTTCGTGCTTTTCATTTGGCTCTGCGTTGTAACGACCGTCGGCGAAAAATTCTTCCAGCTCCGCGCTTGGCCTGTCAATATCTTCCTGCACCTCGACCCGCTTGCCGCAATTTCCACAACTCTTTCAACGCACAGGCTTTATGCTCCACTGCTGTGGTCTGTTTTGACGATTGTTTTAACGATTTTAATAGGCAGATTCTTCTGCGGTTTTATTTGTCCTTTCGGCTCATTGCATCAGTTCATTTCGTATCTTTCGCACAGGGGCAAAAAACCTTTAGACCTCGTCTCGCTGCATAAATATCGAAAAGCCCAGAATATAAAATATTATATATTGATTATATTTTTAATTATTGCCGCCCTGCCGTCTTTGCAAAATCTCCAGACCGGTTTGCTCGACCCCATCCCGCTTTTCACTCGAACTGTCAATCTTTTGCTTTTGCCGCTCGTCGATAATTCAATCAATCTTCTTTCAGCAGCAGATAGATTCTTCCGCACCGCCCCGCTGATTTTGTCGGTCTTTCTTGCCTTTGCGCTTTTGAATTTCTTTATCCCGCGATTTTTCTGCCTTTTTATATGTCCTCTCGGCGCTCTTTTTGGATTATTAAACAGATTTTCACTCTGGCGTATCAACCGCAATTCCAATTGCACCGACTGCAAGTTATGTAATAAACATTGCCAAGGCTCCTGTCAGCCTTCTGAAACGCTAAAGCAGAGCGAATGTATCTTATGCCTTAATTGCCTTGACGATTGTCAATTTAACGCGATTGATTTCAGCACCGCTTCTTCTGATACTGTTCAGGTTTCCCCCGATTTATCGCGCCGCGGCTTTTTAGCGGTAGCTTTCACAGGTCTGCTTGCGATGCCCGCTTTCAAACTCCTCGCTTATTCGAAGGATTCTGAGGGTATCGTTCGTCCGCCCGGCGCATTATCAGAGAACGAATTTATTAAGCGTTGCTTGAAGTGCGGCCAGTGTATGCGGATTTGTCCGACAAACGTAATCCAGCCGGCAGGTATCGAATCCGGCCTGTTGAATCTCTGGACACCGGTAATGAACAACCGTATCGGCTCAAGCGGCTGCCAGCTTGACTGCGTCGCCTGCGGCTATATGTGTCCTTCCGCTGCGATAAGGCCGTTAACGCTTGCTGAAAAGTTAGGCAAAGGCAATTTTGAGAGCAACGGCCCCGTTAAGCTCGGCACAGCCTTCTTCGACAAGACAAGGTGTCTGCCGTGGGCTTTTAATACGCCCTGTATTGTTTGTCAGGAGAACTGTCCCGTAAGCCCAAAGGCTATTTACACTCGCACGGTTTTTGCCAATGTCTCTGACCGGCTCAAAGTCAAAACCGCAGAGAATAACAATATACTGCTCGAGCAAGGCGTTCTTTCTCCTGAAAGATTTTCAACCGGCGATTATTATTGTCAGTTCAATTCCAACGGCAAAACCATTCAGGCTAAGATTATTTCAAACTCTGCCGATACGATTAGAATATCCCCGGATTCCCCATTGACAGTTCTTCCGCAATCCGCAGCGGAAATTCAAATTCAGATTAGGCTTCAGCAGCCGTATATCAACCAGGCTCTTTGCATCGGCTGTGGTATCTGCCAGCACGAATGTCCCGTCAGCGGCAGAGGTGCTATATTTGTAACAGCCTATGGCCAAACAAGAGAAAAATAAGGTCTTTATTTGTAATTTATATTTGTTAAAATTATGGCAATGTTATTTTAGGAGGTCAGACAATGGAAAGTAAACCGATAAACAGACGTGAATTTTTGAAAACCGCCGCCGGCACCGGCATTGCTTCTGCAATCGCGTCAGGCTCCGTTTTAGCTGCCGTGATAGACGCCAACAAACCCGCCGAACCGAATAAACCTGTTGAGAAAAAGGAAACCTATTCGCAGGTTCCCACCCGTCTTCTCGGCCGCGCTAAAATCCCTGTCCCTATTTTGTCTTTCGGCGCGATGTTTGACATCGTTGCCAACCAGATAATGCTGCACAAAACCCTGCAATGGGGCGTTAATTACTGGGACACCGCCTACGGTTATGCCGGCGGAAACAGTGAAATAGGCATCGGTCAGTTTCTCGCCCAAAATCCCCAGCGCCGCAAGGACATTTTCATAGTTACAAAGGCATCTGGCGCAAAAGACGCCGCCTCACGCACCGCCTGCCTCCAGGCTTCTCTTAAAAGAATGAACACAAGCTACGTTGATTTGTATTACGGCGTTCACGCCTTAAGCAGCCCCGCGGGTCTGACAGACGAGCTTAAGCAATGGGCCGCCGACGCAAAGGCCAAAGGCCTCATAAAGTATTTTGGCTTTAGCACGCATTCAAATATGGCCGATTGTCTGGCAGCCGCTGCCAAGCTCGACTGGATTGACGCCATAATGACCAGCTATAATTATCAGTTGATGAAGGACGCCAATCTCGTTGCCGCCGTTGACGCCTGCAGCAAAGCCGGCATCGCTTTAATTGCGATGAAAACTCAGGCCCTCAAATCGGACACCGGGGACAGCAATTCTCTTGGCAATTATTTCATCCAGAAAGGCTTTTCGGAAGGCCAGGCCAAAATAAAAGTTGTCCTTCAGGATGAGCGTATATGTTCAGCCTGTGTCGGTATGAAAAATGTTGCGACTCTCACATCGAACGTCGCCGCCGTCCTCGACAAAACCGAATTAAGCCGAAGCGATTTGGATTTTATGAACAGTTACGCAAAGCAGACTTGCAGCGGTTATTGTGCCGGCTGCGCTAATATCTGCTCCGCCGCGGTTCCGCAGATGCCGTATGTCAATGATGTGATGAGGTCTTTAATGTATCATCGCAAATATGGCGATACGCCTCTTGCAAAGCAGGTTTTCTCTGATGTCGCTTCTCGCGTCAGTGCCCCCATCGGCAGTTTTGATTATCGCCTTGCCGAAAAACTCTGCCCAAACAGAATGCCTATCGGCTCCCTGATTAAAGAAGCTCAAAAACTCCTTGCGTAAAATATTGTAAAAACAAAAATGCCGCACCTGAAAAACTTCAGATGCGGCATTTTTTTATCTATACCCTAAACCCTATACCCTATTTTACAGTTCTTTAATTTCTTTTTCGCTTGCGATTTTGATATTATGTTTTTTAAGTATCTCCGTCGCCTTGTCGGGATTATCGAATCGGAACACCATCAGCGCCTCGTCGGTTGCTTTTTCAACGAATCCGTACATATACTCGACGTTCACATCCTCGTCGGCCAGAACTTTCAGTATTTCCGCAAGTCCCCCCGGCCTGTCCGGCACTTCAACAGCGACGACATCCGTGATATTTGCGACGAAGTTCGCCTCGCCCAGCGCCTTGACCGCCTCGTCCGGCTTGTTTACGACAATTCGCAGCACGCCGAAGGCTTCGGTTTCCGCGACGTTAAGCGCACGGATGTTGATATTGTTTTTCCCCAATACTGCGCACACATCGTAGAGTCTGCCTTTCTTATTTTGCAGAAATATGGAAATCTGTTTTATCTTCATTTTTCAATCCCTTACATTTGTCGTTTATCTATAACTCTTTTTGCTTTGCCCATACTTCTTTCGATTGTCTTGGGCTCGACAAGCGTAACTTTTACGCCGATGGATAGCACCGATTCAATTTCTTTTTTGATTTTCGCCCGCAGGTGTTCCAACTGTTTAACCTCGTCGGAAAACATCTTGCTGTTGACCTCGACAAGAACCTCAACCTCGTCGAGCTGATGTTTTTGCCTGTCAACGACAATCTGGTAATACGGCTCGGTTCCCTCGATACCCAGCAGGACGTGCTCGATTTGCGATGGAAACACGTTTATGCCTCGAACGATAATCATATCGTCCGTCCTGCCTCTTATTTTGCTGATTCGCGGGCTTGTCCTCCCGCATTTGCATTTCTCGTGGTTTATACTCACAATATCGCGCGTCCGGTATCTGATAAACGGTATCGCCTGTTTCGTCAGCGTGGTTATAACCAGTTCGCCGTCTTCGCCCTCTTTAACAGGCTCGCCCGTATTCGGATTGATTATCTCAGGATAAAAAACATCGCTGTAGATATGCAGTCCGATTTTATTCGGACATTCCTGCGCAACTCCCGGCCCGATTATTTCCGAGAGCCCGTAAACATCCGTCGCAAGCATATTCCACGTCTGTTCGATTTCCGTTCTCATCTGTTCGCTCCACGGCTCAGCTCCGAATATCCCGATTTTCCAGTTGCCTTTTTTCGGGTCGATGCCCATTTCACGCGCCTCTTCTGCCATATACAGCGCGTAGCTCGGTGTGCAGCCCAGAATCTTCGGCGCAAAATCCTGCATAATTTTAAGCTGTCGGCTTGTCTGCCCTGCTGACACCGGAATAATTCTCAGTCCCATTTCAAGTGCGCCGTAATGAAAGCCTAATCCTCCGGTAAACAATCCGTATCCGTAAGCGATTTGAATGGTATCGCTCGGCTCGGCTCCCGCGCAGGCTATCGAGCGGGCCATTACTTCAGACCATAATTTTATATCGTCGCGCGTATATCCCACAAGCGTTGGATTGCCCGTTGTCCCGCTCGATACGTGAATTTCGACAACATTTTTCTGGTCCGTGCAGAAAAGACCATAAGGATAGTTATCCCGCATATCGACTTTAGTCGTGAAAGGCAGTTTCTTTATGTCATCGATTGAACGGATTGCATCCGGCTTAATCCCAGCCTTATCGAGTTTATCTTTATAGGCTTTGCAGTTGTTATAGATATATGGCAGGAGTTTTTTAAGCCTTTCGCCCTGTAGTTGTTTCAATTCCCCTGCCGGCATACACTCAAATTTCTCATTCCATATCATAATTTTGTGCCTTTTTATTCTCTGTCATTTTATTTGGATTAAAAATACAGGTCTCATATTTTAACCTCATCAATTCAAAATCTCAACCATTAATTTACATCCCGCTGGCCGCCTGCCCCGTATTATTTAGCCCCCGAATTTATTCGGGAGTTCGTTAAAATCCTAAAGCCCCCAACTTTATGTTGGGGGTTCGTCTTTTATTTAGCCGCCGCCACTCGGGGCGGCGATTCTATCCTCTTCAAAATTCACCACCGCATATTCCCCATGATATCTTTTCGCCGCTTCATCGTAAGCCTTTGCCGCCTCTATTTCATCATCGAACATTCCTAAGTGTATATGTTTTCCCTGATAGCTTATTCCTGCCCTCCATTTGCCGCACTTTTTATCTCGGCAGACTCCTTTGTATTTGCTGCTGCCGTAATTCATACCTCTTTTGCTGTTTGCGTTATTTTGTGATGTTGTAACGATACTAAGGTTGCGTTTTCTGTTATCTAATCCATCACGGTTTTTATGGTCAACGATATCTGTTCTTTTTGCGTTCATAATTTGTCTATGCATTTTCACTGTGGTTTTTTTGTTATTTGCTGTTCGTGCAAATCTGATAGCGTAGAAGGTATCGTAATCTTTTGCCGCGCACCATTTGAATTGATTAAGTTTCTCGAAGTCTTCCGGGTCAATTATTGCGAATTTCCCCTGTGTAAGTTTTATTTTTCTGAATGGAAACCCGAATTTTATTTTTCTAAACCAAAGTAAAATTGCAACCCCTAATTTTTCTATAAGGTTTGGAACATAGATTTTGACATTAACATTGTGATACATTTTTTATTTCCCGTAAAAATTTGTTTAGCCGCCGCCGGTTTAGCCCGAGCGAAGTCGAGGGGCACGGCGGCGTTTTACCTTTTTACTTTTTCTATCTACTGTTCACTTTTCACTTAATTTTATGCGTATTTTACCATATTTTTAATAAAAATCAAACAAAATCTCAAAAAATATTCATTTCCGCTGTCTTTAACCAAATTTTAAGGCTTTTCAATCTGATATTTAGTAGCCAAATTAACTTCTTTTGTTCCCATGCTCACTGTTCTCTTCTCTCCGCCTTTGACGGATTCCTCAAATTTTCATTCCTTGTCCTGAGCGGCTTGTGGTGAGCTTGTCGAACCAAGTCGAAGGATTCAATCTTCAATCTTAAATTTTCAATTAAGAACTCAACTATACCCCCTTACCAATTTGCACTATTGTTGAACATTTTAAAAACCAGCCTAAGCAGTTTTTGACTCTATCGAGAATTTTGCTTCCGCAATGCAAATTGGTGTGGGGGCAATTCCCTCCATTTCCCCTGTCCACTGTTCACTTCTTCTGTAAACTGTAAGCCGTTAACTGTAAACTATAAGTAATTCGATGTTGAATGTTCAACGTTCTTTTTCCTTACTTCCTTGCTTCCTTACATCCTTTTATCCCCTGTTTTAAAACCATACATTCTATATCCTCAATTCTGTTTTCTGGGTTCTGAGTTCTGTATTCTTTTTTAAATTATCCTCTTGACTATAATTTCCCTCGTATATATATTGATTAGGCTGTAATGTGGTTGGAAATCTCATTACATTTATCTGCCAGAGCTTAAGCGATGGCGGAATGGGGTTGGAAGATGATATTTGGAGAAGAATTGCGAGAAATTGTAAATATCGTTAATTTTTGTCCTTGACTGCTTATCAGTAACTGACTATTATTTCGCGTCTGTAATAAATGTCGCTGTCAGTTGAAGGCAGCGATATTTTTTTGCCTGCCTCGTCGAAGTAGTAACGAAGACGGGCTCTTTTTTGTTCTTTGAAAAGTTTTTTATATGGTTCAATTGAGTCCGAACAACGGCTTTTACAAAACCATTATTTCGGTTTTGGGCTCGTAGCTCAGTTGGTTAGAGCGTGCGCCTGATAAGCGCAAGGTCGGAAGTTCGACTCTTCCCGGGCCCACTAAAGTAATTTGAGATTTCAAATTTGAGATTTGAGATTTAGCATCGGCTCGGGGATGTAGCTCAACTGGGAGAGCGCCGGCTTTGCAAGCCGGAGGTTGCAGGTTCGATCCCTGTCATCTCCATTGAATTTGCCAAGGGCAAATTTAATGTCCTGAGTGAGTTCGCGTAGCGAACGAATCGAAGGGCATAATTCAGTAGCTGGAAGTTAAAATCTAACGGCCAGTGACTGTTCTTTTAAAAGTAAATAGTGTAGATGTCTTAAAGAAGGTGTACGTTGTATTGAATCCTTCGAAGCCCTTTGGGCGAAGTAGGATGATACACAACAATACATTTTATAGCGTCTAAAAATATAATCCAAACCGGTACCACATCAATCTTTGATTGATATGGTCAAGTTACTAAGGGTGTATGGTGGATGTCTAGGCGTCGAGAGGCGATGAAGGACGTGGCAAACTGCGATAAGCCCGGGGCAGGTGTTAAGCAACCGTTAATCCCGGGATTTCCGAATGGGGAAACCC
>JAPLMW010000095.1 GCA_026386845.1 Phycisphaerae bacterium | reverse complement strand
GTAAGGGCTCAAGTCGCGGGCTTCGAGAATTATGACCTGCTTGTTAAAAGGATTTGATTTTTCCTTCTATACTCTATATTTTATATCCTATGTTAAGGCATATACCGAACATCCTGACAGGCGGCAGATTGGTTCTGTCGGTGGTTTTTCTTGTGATGGTTTTTTTTGAACCGCACCTGACCGGCGATACATCCTTTTATCTTGATGTTGCCTTTGTAATTTTTGTCATCGCTGGTCTGACTGATTTTTTTGATGGTCTTGCCGCAAGGAAATTGAATGTCGCAAGTAAGTTCGGCAGAATGGTTGACCCGCTTGCGGATAAAATTCTCATCTGCGGCTCATTTGTAGTTTTTGCTCTCATTGGCCAGCCTGAACTTTTTGATTTTACAAAGGCCCGGCTTGCCGTGATTCAGTGGAGCTTTGCCGTGATAATTATCGCAAGAGAAGCGTTTGTTACTATCCTGCGGCATTGGAGCGAGGCTAAAGGTATAAAATTTCCCGCGACAATCAGCGGCAAGCTGAAAATGCTTGTCCAGGCATTTGCTGTCGGCACGGTAGTTATAAAGATGGCGCACGTTGGAACTCCCTTATGGGGACAGTGGTTCACGGCTATTACTTATATCATCACGGTTTTGATTACCGTTGTCAGCGGTTTTTTGAGCATAAGAAAGATAAAACCATCTCAGATTTAAAGGCATATTGTTGAGTTAGTTTGTTCATATTTGGCGTTTTAATCGTTGACAGTTTTTGAGGCAATCCTTATACTTGTGCGCCTCAATTTTATCCGCCTCAGGCGGAATCGTTCAGTACAATTTTTGTTTAACAGCCCGTAACGGCTCCGCCATTGGCGGATGAAACTTTTTATTCGGCGGCGGAAAGGCCGAAGGTAACGCGAAAATGAAGGAACTCCTCGGCGGCAAGGGAGCGAATCTTGCCGAAATGGCAAGCCTCGGCGTGCCGGTGCCTCCCGGCTTTACTATCACGACAGAGGTATGCACTTATTTCTATAAAAATAAAAAGAAATATCCGGCTCAATTGAAAGCCGATGTCGAAAAAGCCCTTGCCGGCATCGAGCGGATAATGGGCAAAAAATTCGGCGACGCCAATAACCCCTTACTGGTTTCCGTCCGCAGCGGCGCTCGCAGCAGTATGCCCGGAATGATGGAGACGGTTCTCAACGTCGGCCTTACCGAAAAAACTATCCCCGGCCTCGTTGCCCTAAGCGGCGATGAACGGTTCGTCTATGACGCGTATCGCAGATTGATGATGATGTATAGCGATGTCGTTATGGAAAAAGCCGCAGGAATTGAGCCTGCCGATGATATGGGTATCCGTAAGCAGCTCGAAAGAATTATGGACCAGCTCAAAAAACAGAAAGGTTACAAAACCGACACTGATATGACCGCCGGCGATTTGAAAAGTCTTTGCTCGCAGTTCAAGGCGAAGATAAAAGAGGTGCTCGGCAAAGAATTTCCCGACGATGCCAATAAACAGCTCTGGGGCGGTATTGATGCGGTGTTCTCATCGTGGAATGGCAAAAGAGCCATTTCATACAGAAAAATTGAAAATATTCCTGACGAGTGGGGCACAGCGGTCAACGTTCAGTCGATGGTGTTCGGTAATATGGGCGAAAAAAGCGCAACAGGTGTTGCATTTACACGAAACCCCGGCAACGGCGAAAACAAATTTTACGGCGAGTATCTTGTCAACGCACAGGGCGAAGACGTTGTCGCCGGTACCAGAACGCCGGGGCCGGTGAACGAATCTTCAAAGAGCGAACATAATAAGACGGAAATTTCGCTCGAAAAGAAAATGCCCGCTGCTTACAGGGAATTGGACGCGATACAAAAAAAGCTCGAAAAGCACTACCGCGATATGCTCGATATTGAATTTACAATCGAAAACAACAGATTATTTATGCTGCAGTGCCGCGTCGGCAAACGCAATGGTCCTGCCGCGGTGCAAATGGCAGTGGATATGCTCAGGGAAAAACTGATTACGCCCGAAATGGCCGTTATGCGCGTTACGCCATCGCAGCTTGATGAGCTTTTGCATCCGATTATCGACCCTGTTGCGGAAAAACTGCACAAGGCCGTTGCAAAAGGTCTGCCCGCAGGCCCCGGCGGCGCAAAAGGACAAATTGTCTTTTCTGCTGCCGATGCGGTCGAATGGGCAAAGCAGGGCAAGAAAGTTATCCTCGTTCGTGAAGAAACAAACCCGGAAGATGTTGAGGGTATGCGTGCCGCCCAGGCGATTCTTACTGCTCGCGGAGGAATGACGAGTCACGCCGCTCTTGTTGCAAGAGGCTGGGGCAGGTGCTGTATCGTCGGCTGCAGCGCGATAGAAGTTGATTATGCGAAAAAGCAGCTTCACGTTACCGGCAAAATTCTCAATGAGGGCGACTGGATTACTCTCAACGGCACAAAAGGTCTTGTTTATGAAGGCCAGTTACCGATGATGGATGCTTCAACGGAAAACAAAATTCTCAATGACTTCCTGAAAGTCTGCGATAAGATTAGGAAACTTGGCATTCGCACTAACGCTGAAACGCCCGCCGATGCCATAAATGCAAAACAATTCGGCGCTGAAGGCATAGGCCTGTTCAGAACTGAGCATATGTTTTACGGCAAAGGCTCTGATGAGCCGCTGTTCCTGCTTCGCAAGATGATTATGAGCAATACCAAGGAAGAAAGACAAAAGGCTCTTGACCAGCTTTATCCGTTTGTCAAAAAGGACATAAAGGCGACGCTCGAAGCGATGGACAATATGCCGGTAGTAATTCGGCTGCTTGACCCGCCGCTGCATGAGTTTGTGCCTCAGGATGCCCAAAAACGGGCAGCTCTCGCGAAAGAGCTTAACATTAATGCCGATGAGTTCAATAAACGTGCCGATTCGCTGCACGAGTCAAACCCGATGATGGGTCACCGCGGCGTCCGGCTCGGTATTACCTATCCGGAAGTAAGCGCAATGCAGATAAAGGCCGTTTTCGAATCTGCTGCCGAATTGATTAAGGCCGGCAAAAAGCCGTATCCTGAAATTATGATTCCGGTTGTCTGCGATGTGAAAGAAATTGAATTCCAACTGCAGATTGCAAAGGAAGTTTACGCCGAGGTCTGTAAAAAGACAGGCGTTAAAAAGATTCGTCATATGTTCGGCACGATGATTGAGATTCCAAGAGCCGCTCTTGTTGCCGGTGAAATCGCAAAAGTCGCTGAATTTTTCTCTTACGGCACAAACGACCTTACGCAGATGGGCTTTGGTTTTTCGCGTGACGATATCGGCGGATTTGTGCCGGACTATATCAGCAAGGGTATTCTGCCCGGCGACCCGTTCCAGAGTATCGACCAGATAGGCATCGGCGAACTGATTAAAATCGGCATCGAGCGCGGCAGAAAAACCCGCAAAAATCTTGAAGTAGGCATTTGCGGCGAACACGGCGGCGAACCGGCGAGTATTGAATTTTGCCATAAAGTTGGTATGGATTATGTATCCTGCTCGCCTTTCAGGGTGCCGATTGCAAGACTCGCAGCCGCCCAGGCAGCAGTTAAAAATTAATTTGAAATTTCAAATCTCAAATTTGAGATTCGTTAACGGTGGGTGTAGCTCAGTTGGCTAGAGCACTAGATTGTGGTTCTAGGGGTCGCGGGTTCAAGCCCCGTCACTCACCCGTCCAAAAGGCAGCGATTTTTTCGCTGCCTTTTTTGTTAAAGTTGACACACCGTCTTGGACGATATAAGGTACAAGGGGTATAAGTAAGTTCTCTCAAATGGGGAAGTGGTTTATGAACAAGGGAGAGTTATTAGACAAGCTTAATCGGGCGTATATAATGGAGGAAGAAATGGCTGGCATGCTCATTGATCTTTGCCAGCCGGCGTCTTTGCCTGATGATTTGCCTGAAAAGACACGTAAGCACGTAGAAAGTATTCTCTCTAAAATTAAGACCGACACGCTTCGGCATAAGAAAATAGTATCAGAAATAAGAGGGAACCTGCCTTGACAATAGACCGAAAAACGCTGATAGCAAGGTTGCGGCAGCTTTTGGCGGCAGATAAAAACGCCTTTGCCTTATATTCGGAATTATCAGAATTAACGAAAGACGATAGCCTGAGCGCCATATTCTCCGGTATAGCCAAAGATGAGAAGCGTCATACTATTTGGGGCGAAGAAATGTTATCACTTCTGGAGAAATCAAATTGCCTGATAAAAAGCTGACAACGGAATGGAGTAAGCTTTTTGAAGTATTCATTGTTCTATATGTTATTCCTACCTTTGTTTTTTATTTCGTCGGCTTTTATCGACCGGCTTTATTAAATTTCTCGTATTATTTTATCGTATCACTTTTTATATTCCAGTCGGGACTTTCCTATATATATTCGCTCAGTGCATTCAGAAAGAAAAAGTTCAGAGAGTTGCCTTCAGCAAAACACCTCTCAGTCCCCAAAACTACTTTTATCGTAAGCGCTTATCTGCCGAACGAAATCGAGGTCGTTGAAGATACTTTGATGAATGTTCTAAAAAATGTTAAACGTCCCGCTGACGGGATTGAATTGATTTTAGCCTATAATACCCCGCGTATGGAGGGAATCGAGCCGCGGTTGCGGGAGCTTGCGTATGAATGGCCCGAACTTATCCTGGCCAATGCTTATGGCTCAAAGAGTAAGAGTGAGAATCTGAATTATGCTCTGGAAATTGCTTCGGGCGAAATGATTGTGCTTTTAGATACCGATCATCTGGTTTCCCCTGATTGTCTTGCTTTGGCTTGGCGCTGGCTGGATGAGGGTTATAATATTGTTCAGGGCAGATGCAAAATCCGTAACGGCGGAAGAAGTATCATCTCGTCGCTGGTTGAGGTTGAGTTTGAAGCTATTTATGGCATCAGTCATTATGCCAAGTCAAGAATCTTCGACTCAACGCTCTTTGGAGGGTCAAATGGCTATTGGCGCAATTCGTTGATAAAAAAAATAAAATTTAGGAAAGACAGATTAACTGAAGATATCGATGCGACCTTACGGGCAATACTTGCCGGAAACCACATCGTGCACGACCGCACGATTATTTCTACAGAGCTTGCCCCGCGGACTCTGGGAGAATTTTGGTTTCAGCGCAAGCGCTGGGCGCAAGGGTGGTTTCAGTGCTCGGTGCGATATCAATTTCCTATTTTAGGATGTAAATATCTTAATATTTTCCAGAAGTTTATGTGGACAACGCTGCTTATGTGGAGGGTTACCTACGATATCTTAAGTCATCTACTTTTCCCGATTGTATTTGCTTTCTGGATGGCAAAAAGCAGAATAATATTACCGATGAATAGTTTTATCTGGTTTGCGTTATTCTTTACGTTACTTAGCGGTCCCTTTGAGGCGGCCGTGGCGTATAAGAATGCCTCTCTGCCTCGGGCATCTGTCATGCGGTATCTCTTCTATGCTTTTTTGACGTTTCCCTTTACAATGTTCAAGAATATGATCCAGGTTGTTGCTATCAGGGATGAGCTTTTGGGTAAGCGGGAGTGGGTATTTTCACAGAGGAAAAAATGATAAATAGAAATATGCGTATTCTGTTTGTATTGTTTATCGTCGCATGCTTTGCGGCGATCGCCTTTTGCGAAAACGCTTTTAATGATGAATTGAGCAAAGCACGGCATCTTGTGGAGCAAAAGTCGTATAGCGAGGCGATTAAGATATATATGAGTATCAGCCAGGAATTGCGTAAGGACCCCGGCCTGATAATAGAGTGGGCGCGTGTTTATACGTATGCGGATAATCACGAAGAGGCAATAAAGCTTTTTGAGGAGGTGCGTTCGACTCATCCGGAACGCTCCGCTGAGATACTAAGAGAACTGGCGGATCAGTACAGGTGGAACGGTCAAAGACCTAAGGCGGTGCAGGTATATAAAGAAGCCCTTGCGTTAAAAGTTGAAGACCCGCAGATATACTTAGGGTTGGCAGATGCACTATTTTTGGATGATAAAAAAAGCGAAGCCCTGCAAATATATGACGCAGCTCTTGAACGTTGGCCGGATAATACGGATGCGTTACTTGGCAAGGCTAATGTCTTAAGTTATCGGGATAAACTTGAGGAGTCATATGCGCTGTATCAGAAAGTCCTTGATAGAGACCCGGAGAATCTTAATGCACTTAATTCTCAGGCCAGGGTTTTGGTATGGCAGGGATATCATCGTAAAGGCATTAGTCGGTATCAGGAAATACTGAGGCGTTATCCGAATAATCCGGATGCGATAGAGGGCCTCGCTTTTGCCCTTCATTGGGTTGGAGATGATGTGCAAGCCGCCGAGAGGACCAAAAAGCTTCTGGAACTTGAGCCTAACCGCCCAGAAGCGCAGGATTTGTACTTTCAGATTAAGAATTTTCAGAACCCCTTTGTCAGGCCGTATGGCCGTTTCACCAGTGACAGCACACCTCAAACCGTTGCTACAGGAGGTGTGCGTGCGGGATTACATCTGGATTATTCTACTTCTATTGATGGAATATACGAACGTCAGGTTTTGCGTAAAAGAGACTCATCTGTGCCGACTTTATTTGCAGACCGTGTGGGGTTAGGTTTTAGCAAGAGTTTCGGACACACCTACGAATTAAATACGTTTTTATACCAGACACATTTTTATAAGGCTGATTTTGAACCGTTTACTACCAATACATGGTTTACTTATAAACCGGACGACTATTGGCGTTTTGATGTTGCCTATGAGCGGGAAACATTTGAAGATAATGACGCGATTCTCCGTAAAATTATTACGGATAGCGTATCATTTTCTGCTGATTTCAGGCTGAATCGTTTTTGGTTTTTTAATGCAAGATACAAACGAAGCTATTATAGCGATGATAATAGGCAGAATCAGTTTTTTGGCACAGTCGAATACCGCCTTTCGCATAAGCCTTACGTTAAGATGTATTATAACTTCTATTATTCTGACTGGGCGCAATATGGACTTTATCATGGCTACTTTGACCCCCGTTCGCTTTCTTCGCATGCGATAGGTCTATATACCGGCATAGACTTTACCAAAAAATTGTTTATTGAGGCTAAAGCTTCTGGCGGTTATGAATTTCAAAATAAGCCCGACAACCAGCATGCACTATCGAACCATCCTACTTGTTATGTGGCGGCAAGTCTTAACTATCGCCTTGCGGATAATTGGCTGCTTTCGCTCTCCGGCGATTACTTTACTACATGGCCGGATCACGGTATGGATTCATATCAAAGAAAAGGGGCATACATAAGTATTACGTATAATTTCGGTGCTAGCCCTGTTGGCTTGCGTAATGCAACTCGACCGTCCCGTATAACCGGGGGCTAATTTTATTATCGCGATAACTGAAAGTTCTGCACGCCGACGAGGTTTTCCATCTGCCGGCAGAAATCAGTTGAAGGGTTGACCGCCAGTGTTTTGCCCACTGCTGTTTTTACCGTAAGACCTTTATTTGTTTTGACTGTTACATAAACAGGACTTCTGCCGCGGTGAGCCGAGCAGATGCTTTTTATCTGCGCAATCTTCTCTTTCGTTACCGCCTCTTCCGATAAAAGGATATTTATATTCGCTGCGAGTTTCAAACTGGCGCGGTCGAGCTCGATTAACTCATCGCAGATTATCTGCGGCGTCTCACGCGTAAAATCAAGCCTGCCTTTTACAAATAAAACCGCATCAACTTTAAGGATATCGCCGAATCTTGCGTAGCACTCCGACCACATCACAACTTCGCAGCTTCCCTGCAAATCCTCGATTGTAACGACCGCCATTTTCGCCCCTGCGTTTCTGCCGTTGCGGGTTACGATATTACGAATTTTCTGAACCATTCCGCCGATGACGATTATCTGTCCTTCCCTGTCTTCGGTAAGCTGTGAAGTATTTGCCGTGCCGTAAACGCTGATAGTATCGGCGTATTTGCTCAGCGGATTTTTCGTAACATAAAGACCCAGCACCTCTTTTTCGTACGCCAGCATCTGCGCCTCAGGCCACGCCGGCACATCCGGCAGTTTCTGATGGTCTTTTTCGTATTCTTTTTTTGTTTCAGGCGATTCGAACAGGCCCAGCTGACCGCTGGCGCGGTCGGTCTGCATATTTGCCCCTGCCTTCATTATCGTTTCGAGCCCCGCCATCATTTGCGCCCTGCTCCCGCCGAGTTTGTCGAATGCTCCCGCTTTTATCAGAGATTCAATTACCTGTTTATTGACGAGACGCAAATCGGCATTTTCGCAGAAGTGGAACAAACTGTGGAATTGTCCGACCTTTTCTCTTGAGATGATAATTTGCTCAACCGCTTTTTCGCCGACACCTTTTACCGCCGCTAAACCGAACCGTATCAGGCCGCTGTCTTGTCTGTGCTGCTGCTGATAAATTACGGTAAAGTCGATAAAGCTTTCATTTATATCCGGCGGCGCGACTTCAATACCCATCGCTCTGCATTCGCCAATGTAATCAGCAATCTTATCAGCATCGCCTTTTTCATAAGTGAGCAGCGAAGCCATAAACTCTATCGGCCAGTATGCCTTCAGGTACGCCGTCTGAAATGCGATGATTGAATAGCGTGTCGCGTGGCTTTTGTTGAAGCCATAACCCGCGAAGCGGTGTATAAGCTCGAATATTTCATTCGCCTTTTCTTCATTCAGGCCCTTACCGGCGCAGCCTTCGATGAATTTATGCTTCTGCTTTGAGATAACAGAAGCCTGTTTTTTACTGATGGCCTTGATAAGCGTATAAGCCTGCCGTAAAGGTATATCGCCTAAGAGGTTACAGATTCGCATCACCTGTTCCTGATAGACCATAATACCGAAAGTCTCTTCGAGGACGTCCTTCATAATAGGATGCGGCACAGACCATTTTGCTCCGTGCTTGCGGTCAACGAAATCGCCGATGAGCGCCATCGGCCCGGGCCGGTAAAGAGCATTTGCCGCGATAAGGTCTTCGATGCGGTCGGGCCGCAATCGCATAAGCAAATCCTGCATCCCGCCGGATTCAAACTGGAATATTCCTTTGGTTTTGCCGGAAGCGAAAATCTCAAAAACCTTCGGGTCGGCAAGGTCGATTTTTTCAATGTCGATTTTTTCGTTATGAATCGACTTAACAAGATCAATAGTCCGCTGAATTACGCTTAATGTCCGCAGTCCCAGAAAATCCATTTTCAAAAGGCCGATTTTGTCTATCACAGGCCCTTCAAACTGCGTGATGATATCCTCTGACTTCGGGTCGCGATACAGCGGCAGAAAATTCGTCAAAGGCTCATCGGAAATCACAACGCCGCAGGCGTGCACCGATGCGTGCCGCGTAAGACCTTCGAGCCGTTTGCCTATTTCAATTACTTTTTTAGTTGTCGGATTACTGTCATAAGCTTTCTTGAAGTCAGGCTCCTGCTTAAGAGCGTCTTCAAGTGTAATTCCTAAAGTTGCCGGCACCATTTTTGCCAGCTTATCCGCCTCCGCCAGCGGCACATCTAAAACCCTGCATACATCGCGGATAACCGCGCGGGCCTTCATCGTTCCGAAGGTGATTATCTGCGCGATATGGCCGTATTTGCCGCGGACATATTCGAGCGTTTTTGCCCGGCCATCCTGACAGATATCGATGTCAATATCCGGCATTTCATTCCGTTGCGGGTCCATAAACCGCTCGAAAAGCAAATCGTATCGAATCGGGTCAACATTGCACAAACCTAAGCAATAGCCAACCACAGTCCCGACGCCGCTGCCGCGTGCGCCGGTGGGAATATTATTCTCCGCCGCGTATCGGCAAAAATCCCAAACAATCAGAAAATAACTCGAAAAACCCTTGCTCTCGATAACCTCAAGTTCGTGGTCTAAACGCTGTTTTATTTCATCGGTAATTTTGCCGTATCGTTTTTTTGCGCCCTCATGGCACAATTTCGTAAGAAACTGCTCTGGCGTTGTGCCGTCCGGCGGCTTAAAGGTCGGAGCGTGTTTGCTCTTTGTGTCGATTTCGACGTTGCATCTCTTGGCCACGATTAAAGTATTATCGCAGGCCTGCGGCACATCGCTGAACATTTCGCGCATCTGCGCAGGCGTCTTGAAAAATACATCAGGCGGGTAATGCATCCTGTCAGAGTCGGTAACTCGCTTGCCTGTGCTTATGCAGGTCAGCGCATCGTGCGCTTCATAATCATCCGCGTCGAGAAAGTGAGCGTCGTTTGTCGCCAGCAGCGGCAGTGACATCTTTTGCGCTAAATCTATTATCGCCTGGCGAACGTGCGGAGCATCTGTCGGCTCGTGCTGCTGAATCTCCAAAAAGAATCTTTCGGGCCCGAAAATTTTCAGGTAATCTTCAACCACTCTTTTCGCAGCGTCAAAATCCTGCCTGGCGAGCATCACGTTGACTTCGCCTTTCATACAGGCCGTCGAGCAGACAAGACCTTCATTAAACTGGGCTAAAATTTCTTTGTCGATTCGAGGCCGGTAGTAAAATCCCTCCGTATATCCGATACTTGCAAGCTTGAGCAGGTTTCGATAGCCGGTATTATTTTCCGCAAGTAGTATAAGATGATACGCCGCGTCTGAGATTGAGGATTTTTGTCTATTGAAGCGACTGTCCGGCGCGACATAAGCTTCATAGCCGATGATTGGTTTGATATTCGCGGCAAGAGCAGCGGTGTAAAAATCCACGACGCCGAACATATTGCCGTGGTCGGTTATTGCTGCACAATCCATCCCCATTTCATTGCATCTGGCGAATAATTTCTCCGGCACAATCGCCCCATCCAGCAGCGAAAACTGCGTGTGCAAATGAAGATGTATAAATCCTTTGCCTGCCATAAGTTAAGTCCGTTCGTCAAAGCCAGATTATAAATAGAATAAGTTCTCAAACGTTAGAAGTCAAGCTGTTAGATTTGTTAAGGCAGATAAATTCAGCAAATTATTGAGCTGCGGAGCACGTGATTTTAATCGAGCTTGACTTTACTCATTTATGGGCTTAAATTTAGAAACAATAAATCACTTTTTAATCCGTTTAATCCGCGTAATCCGCGGTTTGGAAAGGCAAGTAATGGCTGTAACGAGATTTGCGCCTTCGCCGACCGGCTATCTTCACATTGGCGGCGCCAGAACCGCGTTATTTAGTTTGCTTTGGGCTCGTAAAACCGATGGCAAATTCATCTTGCGTATTGAGGACACCGATCAGAGCAGAAACACTCCAACCGCCGCAAAGCAGGTGATGGACGATTTACACTGGCTTGGAATCAACTGGGACTACGGTCCCGAAGTCGGCGGACCGGCCGAGCCGTATTTTCAATCCCAGCGAAAAGCAATATACGAAAAATATGTCAATCAGCTTATCGAGCAAGGAAAGGCTTATTATTGTTTCGATACGCCGGATGAATTGGAGCAAATGCGTCAAAAGGCCGCGGCGCAAAAGAAAAATTTTCTCTATCCCCGGCCCGCTGAGTTTCCAGACAGCAGCCAGATAGAACAAGCCCGCTCGCAGGGCAAACCTGTCGCGGTGCGTTTCTGTATGACCGATGAGGAAATCATTGTGGATGATTGTATTCGCGGCCAGGTTAAATTTTCAGGTTCCGGACTCAGCGATTTTATCATTCTAAAAAGCGATGGCTTTCCGACCTATCATTTCGCCTGCGTTGTTGACGATGAGCTTATGGGTGTTACGCATGTTCTTAGGGGGCAGGAACATCTGATGAATACGCCCGGGCATATCGCATTGCAGAAGGCATTTGGCTTTAAGACGCCGGTCTATGCCCATATGTCCGTTACCGTCAGCGAAGGCGGCGGAAAAATGTCCAAACGGGACAGGGCAAAAGTCCTGAAAGAAGCGATAAAGAAGTCGCAAAATCTGGATATGGAAGCCCTTGCCGTCATCGGCGGAATTTCCACCAGCGAACTTGAAGAATTTCTCACCGGAGATGCAATCCCGGACCAGCCTGCCATTGATGCGATGGCCGAGCTTCTTAATATCGAGCTGCCGGAAGTAAACATTGTTGATTTTTTTAAAAGCGGCTATCTGCCCCAGGCGATTGTCAACTTTTTAGCTCTTTTGGGTTATAACCCGCCTGTCGAAAAAGAAATACTCACTATGGCCGAGCTAATCGACACCTTCGACCCATCGCGGTTTAATAAGACAAACAGCCTGTTCGACCGCAAAAAATTATTGTCGTTCAATATGGAGCATATAAAACTGCTGGGCGAACAGGAACTTTTGAAAAGATATAAAGATTTCCTTAAAGGCACAAATTCTCCTGCCGCCGATGCCGACGATAAACTGCTTTTGCGGATAATAAAGGCAGGCGCCGGCGCACGAACGCTCGCGGAGATTGAGCAAAAAAGCAGGTTTTTATTTATTGATTGTGGTAAAATAGAATATAACGAAAAAGATGTCGAAAAAGTCCTGCTCAAAAACAATGGCGACGGCCTGGCCGTGCTTGCCGAATTGAAAAATCGTTTATTAAAAATAAACGAAGTGAGCGAAAAAGCGATTGAAGATATGCTAAGAGGATTAGCCGAAGAGAAAAAGGCAGGGCTTGGCAAAGTCGCTCAGCCGCTGCGATTGGCAATCTGCGGCACAACGGTGTCGCTGCCGATTTTTGATTCGGTCGATATGCTGGGTATTGAGGAAACAATAAAACGGATTGACAGGACGGTATCGAAATTTAGTCCGATGTGTAAAAAGGAGTAAAAAATGTCTCTATTAGTAACAGGTTCGATAGGAATTGACACGGTAACGACGCCGTTCGGCAAAAGCGAAAGCTGTCTCGGCGGTTCCGCTGTTTATTTCAGTATGGCGGCCAGTTTCTTTTCACCGGTGCGGTTTGTCGGCGTTGTCGGCGATGACTGTCCCTTTGATTTAACAAAGGTTTTTGCGGGCAGGGATGTTGACCTTTCAGGCCTTGAGGTTCGCCCCGGCAGTAAAACTTTCAGATGGAAAGGCTCTTACCAGGGCGATATGAGCCAGGCCCTGACAGATGCGGTGCAGTTAAAT
>JAPLMW010000041.1 GCA_026386845.1 Phycisphaerae bacterium | reverse complement strand
ACCGATTATATTTACACAGTTCGTTTCGCCAACGGCTGCCCCGTGGAAACGATTCACAGCGCCGCGAGTGTTGCGGTTAGCGGGTACACGCCGGAAGAGCTTATCGCCGATCAGTATTTATGGATAAAGATGGTGTACCCTGCGGACTGCGATATGGTATGCGAGCAGGCTTCTCAGTGCATATCGGGACGAGACGTGGCGCCTCTTGAACATCGAATAATACGCAAGGACGGCACTATGCGGTGGGTAAAAAGCACGCTGGTGCGCCACTTTGACCTTCAGGGAAAACTTTTGTCTTACGATGGCCTGCTGCGGGACATCACCGAACGCAAGCAGGCGGAAGAGGATCTCCTGTTTAAAACTACTTTGCTTGAGGCGCAATCTGAAGAATCAATTGATGGGATTATGGGTGTAGATGACTGTGGAACAATAATTTTATCCAACAAGCATTTCGGTAATATGTGGAATATACCGCAGCCGCTTTTAGATACGAAAGATGATGAGAAATTACTCCAATATGTATTGGAGCAGTTAAAAGATTCTGATGAGTTTATTAAAAAGGTAAAATATCTTTATCTTAACAAGGATGAAAAGAGCAGGGATGAAATCCCGCTTAAAGATGGAAGGGTTTTTGACAGATATTCTTCTCCTATGACAGATTCCAATGGTATGTATCGCGGCAGGATATGGTATTTCCGCGACATCACCGAACGCAAGCAAAGAGAGAATAAACTGCTGGAGACGAATCGTTATCTGGAAGAAGCCACCGCACGTGCCAACGACATGACCGCACGGGCTGAGATGGCTGACATGGCAAAGAGTCAGTTTCTTGCCAATATGAGCCATGAAATACGCACGCCGATGAATGCGATTATTGGTTTTAGCGACCTGCTGGCAGAAGAAGAAAATCTAACCGATAAGCAAAAAAAAGATGTTAATATCATCAAAGAGTCCGGCAATAACCTGCTGAGACTTATCAACGATATTCTGGATTTCTCCAAAATCGAGGCCAGTCATCTTGATATCGAGATTACCGACTGCTCATTAGCCGAGATGCTTAATTCTATCAGGTCGCTGATGAGACCCAAGGTTGTAGAAAAAGGACTTGAATTTGAAGTCGTGAAAAGTAATGACCTGCCTGCACAAATACACACCGACCAGACCCGTCTGCGTCAGTGTTTAATCAATCTTATAGGTAATGCTATTAAATTCACCGAAAAAGGTCATGTGTATGTAAATGTTTGCCTGAATGAAATAGAGAATAAATCATATATCCGTTTTGATATTGAAGATACTGGTATTGGTATCGCACCCGATAAACAGGGAAAGATATTTGAGCCATTCGAGCAGGCTGACGGGAGCACAACCCGCAAATACGGCGGGACAGGGCTGGGATTGACTATCACAAAACAACTTACAGAACTTCTCGGCGGACAGCTTACTTTAACAAGTCAGGAAGGAAAAGGCTCTGTTTTCTCGCTGGTCATACCGGCAGGGCAGCCGGTATTGAACGCCGATAATAATACCGGCCAGTCAGATTCCCGGCATGATATAATCGAAGAGCCAAAATTTTCAGGTCATGTACTTGTTGCTGAAGATGTAAAAACCAATCAGATGTTAATGAGGTCGCTGCTTGAGAAAATGGGCATTGATGTAACTATTGCAGAGGACGGAAATGAAGCATTGTGGAAAGTCCTGACTGGGGAATTTGACCTGATACTCATGGATATAATGATGCCTAACATGAACGGGTATGAAGCCGCAAAGGAAATGAGAAAAAAAGGAATAATGACGCCAATAGTTGCACTGACAGCTAAAACAATGGCTGGAGATGAAAAAGAATGCATCGATGCAGGCTGTGATGATTATTTAGCAAAACCATTTAGTAAAAAGGCCCTGCTGGAAAAAATCAGTAAGTATCTGATATCAGAACCGCAGGCTTCAATCGAAACGGTCGATTCTCCAAATCTAAAGTAAATGAGCATACTCATTCGCAACATTATCTGGACTTGATTGTTCTTGAAGTAGCCTACTCTTGAAATCAACATCTTCTCAAACATAGCCTTAATCGTTCGTCGGGAAAATCGCCAAATTCCGCCCACCA
>JAPLMW010000082.1 GCA_026386845.1 Phycisphaerae bacterium | reverse complement strand
ATTGTCTCGACTTTCCCGAAATTCAGCAGTGTTTCGCCGATATCGAACAGTATCGCCTGGATTTTCTTATCAGCCAAAAATTCGCTCCCGTCAAAAATATATTTGGCCGAGGCGGGAGTCGAACCCGCACGCCCTATTCGGACCCGAGATTTTAAATCTCGTGCGTCTGCCATTCCGCCACTCGGCCAAACTTACCGTGCTGCGCATCCGGCACAGCAGATATGCAGTTATCGTAGCCGAGGGTGGAATGATTGTCAACCTGTGAGATTAATCCAGTTGGGATATGTCGTATAGGGGCAGATTGCTAAAAGCAGGACACGCAAAATGGATTGTCAAGCTATGAGATTAATCCTCCCGGGATGCTGAATTTCAACATGCTATATTAACCCGCCAGGGACGGGTTAATAACGGAATTAGTTTTTTTCGGTATGCTGCCCCGAAGCCTGCTGAGCTATCTGCTTCCAGTTGCTTTTGGCGAGCAAATCCATCAGGCGGGTGAAACGAACCTTAATTTCCTCATATAACGGACCGTACACGGATTTGTTCAGGTCCCTTGCAGCGGTTTCGAGCTGCTTTGCAAGCTCTGCAATCGCGGCTGCGCCTATCGTCGCCGAGGCGCCCTTGAGAGAATGTGCATAAAACTTTATCTCCTTGTCATCGCTGTTGGCCATTGCCTGCGTCAGCATCTTCATCCTCTCGCTGTTGTCCTTGATAAAAATAGGTATTATTTCGTCAACCAGCTCCTCAGAACCAACCCTTTCCATAAGAAGATTCCAGTCAAGCTCAATTTCTCCGGTTTGTGGCGATGTTGAAACACTAGTCTGCATACTATCCTCCTTTTTTTCCTGAGGTTTAATTTGAACTGTTTTTTCAGTCTGCGCGGCGGCGGGCTGTGCCTCGACGAGCTGGCGACTATCCGCAGAAAGATATTTCAAAAGAACTTCGATGAGTTTTCTCCTGTCTATCGGCTTGGGAATATAATCATTACAGCCGGCGGCAAAACACTTTTCTTCATCGCCATTCATCACACAGGCTGTCTGGGCAATTATCGGTATCGTGACGCCATCTTTTCTCAGTTGTTTCGTCGCTTCGTAGCCATTCATCACGGGCATCTGAATATCCATCAAAATAAGATCAAACTTTTCGGCAAGCGCTTTCTGGACGGCCTGCCGGCCGTTTTCAACAATCACTATATCAAGACCTATTTTCTTCAACAAAAGCTCAATAAGCATCTGATTTGTGGGACAGTCCTCGGCAATCAGCACCCTGCCGCAAAGCCGTACATTGTCCACTGGAGTAGAAGGCTGCTGACTTTTGTCTGCAGCTTTAGCCCGGCCTGTGTCCTGCTTTGTCTGCGCCGAAAGCTCGCCTGTCGGCATAACGAGCGTAAAGACAGAACCTTTTCCGACAGTGCTGCTGACCGACACACTGCCGCCGAGAACCTCGATAAGATGCTTTGTAATCACAAGCCCTAATCCGGTCCCGCTCCTGCGAACAATGCTGCCATTGCTATGGGAAAAAGGCTCAAAAATGCAACTCAACTGTTCGGATGAAATTCCTGGTCCGCTATCCTCAATATCAAACCGGATACAAGGTTTGTCGTTATTGTTCTCGCCGGACAGCCTGACATTAACATAACCGCTGTCGGTAAATTTTATCGCATTTCCTACAAGATTTATCAGGCACTGCTTGAGCTTTGCCGAATCGGTACGAATAAACTGCGGCAGAGGGTCATTGCGGATAATTTTAAACTGAAGTTTTTTTTCCGCCGCGGCAGGACGCATAAGCAATTCAATGGAGGTAAGGATATTTTCAACGCTGCGGTCCGCAATATTGATATCGAGTTTACCTACTTCGATTTTTGAAAAGTCAAGGATGTCGTTCATCAAATCGAGAAGCTGTCTGGAACTGTCGCGAATAAAATCGACCTGTTTTTTCTGCTCCTCTGTCAGATTCTCCTCCGCGAGCATCTCGCTGAAGCCGATAATGGCATTCATCGGCGTGCGAATCTCGTGGCTCATATTGGCCAGAAACTCGTTTTTGCTCCGGCTGGATTCCAATGCCTGCTGCGCTACTAAATTAGCGTGAGCAGCACATGCCTCTTTGCGGCGATTAATCTGCTCGGCCTGCACTTTTGCGGTTTGAGCCTCAGTCTTGGCGGCTTCCAACTCATCCGCCTGCCGGCCGAGGAGCTGCTGAAGCCGGAGATGACGAAGCTGATTTTTTTTCTGCACCTCGTTTATGAAAATCACTACCGAAACAACAATAACCAGCGACAGGACAAAGGCGGTAAGACGCACCGCGAGGTATTGAGGCTCCGTATAAAGCCAAAGCGCTATGATAGCGGAAAAACTCGACACAATCACAAAGACAGTCAAGGCCGCCGAAGAAAATCCAAATTTACTTGTCTTATTCATTCCAAAATCTCAATGAGCAGTTAGTCGATAGTCTCTGGTTTTTAGCCAACATAAGCCCCTTTA
>JAPLMW010000019.1 GCA_026386845.1 Phycisphaerae bacterium | reverse complement strand
CGGTCTGAACGCCAGGATGATGAACGCAACGCAGGGCAAGGCGATTATGCATCATTCGTTTGAAAAATATGAGCCGATGCGAGGCTCGATTCCTCAGCGAAAATCAGGCGTTATGATTGCGACCACTACCGGCCAGGTTACGGCTTACGCACTTGACGCTTTATACGACCGCGGTATATTTTTTGTTGAGCCGAGCGAAACGGTATATGCAGGTCAGGTGGTCGGTGAACACTGCAAGGATAACGATATACCCGTTAACGCGGTAAAAGCCAAGCAGCTTACCAATATGCGGTCGACGGGCAAAGACGAGGCGGCGCAGGTCAGACCGGCAAGAAAGATGAGCCTTGAGCTGTCGATGGAATATATCCAGTCCGATGAGCTTGTCGAGGTTTGTCCCAATTCGATTCGAATCCGCAAACGCTTCCTGAAAGAAGAGGACCGCCGGCGTGCGGCCAGAAAAACCTCAAAATAATACCATATCCCGAAGTTAATTTTCACATTTTTTTCACAGTAAAATGCTCTCGTAAAGTTTTTTAAATAATGAATTTTATGGCAGATAAATTTTTTCACAGGACACGGTAAAAAACAGTAAGTTTTTCCACGATCGGCAAAGTCGTTCTGCCAATCCCCAATTGCGATATTCGTGATATGTTCGTAAATTTCGTGCAGAGGGGAAATATGTTCGCGGAACTGGTAAAGCAGCTACAAGAGTAATGATTGGGTGGATAATTTTGGCTTTAATTTCTTCTTTCTTTTTTTGGTATTTTCTTTATAATGAATATTTGTGCCAGAGGAACTTATTGAAGAATAAAAATAAGGAACCGGAGAAATGACGGCAAGAATAACCGAACAAATGATTACATATCTAAAAAGCGGAAATTTTCAGGCAGCCGCAAACCTGTTTGTAGAAGGACAGAATCAAGGAATATTTCCGGGCGACCACACCCTTACAGGCAAACTAGTTAAGGAAATAGGCAAATCCGCAACAGAGAAACTTATAATCGCCTTTTCACATTATCCTTGTCAGTTCTGCATGAAAGGACGAACAAAATGCAAAAACTGCCAGGGCCGCGGCAAAACAGCAGATGATACAATGTGCGAACACTGTATTGGCCTTGGCATCGAACGCTGCGATTTCTGCAACGGCTCGGGCTGGATGGCAATAGAAGATATACCTAAAGGACTTCACATAACTGTTCTTATCACGCGAATTCAAACAGCCATAAGCCGGATAAAGTCGGTTCTGGCCAAACCCTCGCCGAAGCCTTTGGAGAATGAACCGTTAACTTCCTTTAAAGAAAGTGCACAAACATATATTTATTTAGACCGATATATGGGAGTGCTTGAGAATATGGTGGTTGAGTTAAAAAAACAAAATATCACAGATTCACAGTTCAATATAAGGGCCGAGAAAATTATTGAGAAATGCGTCAAAACCGCGATCAAAGGCAAAGAACATATGCGCCAAAGTATTCGATGTATGGCGGATTCGGAGCTTCTCGTATCCAAAATGGCCGATAAAGATTCGGCCGCCCGGGAACTGGCGGAAGATAAAGCGGATTATTACAAAAGTTTGGCAGATAAGTCAGATAGATCTATAGATGTCGACAACGAACACCCGTTTTTAGAAAAAGCTATTGAAAAATACATATCCGAAAAACAACAAATGCCCCACAATAATCAGAATGACGGTTAGAACCAATCTGACAAATAAGAAACGAATAAAATAGAACAGGTTTTAAGTTTTTGATATTTTAGCTTTGAAAAACTTTTTAAGACATATTAACCGCAAATTATCTTGCATGAGAAAAGGAGTCTTAAAATGAAACTTAATGTAAAAGCTTTTTCACTTGCCTGTGCGTTGACCTGGGGGCTGGGAGTTTTTTCCCTAGCATGGTGGATAATACTTTTTGATGGTTCAACGCATGAAATTCCATTTCTCGGCCGTATATATCGCGGGTTCAACATAAGTCCGGCAGGTTCTATAATCGGGCTTATATGGGCACTTGCGGATGGTGCGATAGGAGGTGCAATATTTGGCTGGCTTTATAATTGTTTTGTCGATAAATGTTGTCAAACCTGAAAATACTGAATTATAAAAGATTGACTTCAAAGAACAGCTTTATTATAATTCATGAGCAAAGGGTTCAGGGTTTCACAATACCCTGGAGGACTGTTAAGGTGGTCGGGCCGCCATCTAATTAATCGAAATTACGATTTTTTGGGAGACGGAACATGACAAAACAAAACGACCAGCCAGTTGAGAAATATGACAGTATATTAGGCCTTTTCGCAAAATTTTTCTGGACACTTCTTGGTAACGCAGTTTTATTCTTTACGGCTCTGTCCATTTTTCAGCATAAAGGAGAAATGTTTCATACTGCCGATATTGTTTTCTGGGTTACAGTAGCAGTTCTTATCATTGTCAGATACCTTGACATAAAATTCTGGAATGGTCTTACCGTTACAGGCCTGCCTGCCTCGATGACTCACTGGCGAAAATATGCCGTTATCCTCTTGGTATGTTCAACAACAGTGTGGATAATTTTGCACGCAGCAAATTACCGCTTCATAACCAAATAACCAATGGTAATTTATGCCAAGAACAAAATTTTATGAAATAGTAGTAAAACGCGGATTTTATGGCGTGAGCGAGTCCGGCTTGTGCGGCAAGAAAGATAATGTGCGAAAGTTCTGGGAAGATGTTTTTATCAAGATGTCTATCCGCCCTGCGATTGAACAGCTTTTAGAGCAAAAAGACAAAATCCGTGTTATTGACCTCGGCTGCGGCAGCGGTGAAGGACTGGAATTGCTAACACACATTCCGCCGAGCACTGCAGTTAAAAAAGTAAATAAGGAATTTGTAATAGTCGAAGGAGATATCGAAATCTATCAGGGTGTAGATATATCACCGGCTATGATTAAACAGGGGAAACAAAATTACTCAAATCTGCCGCAGGCAGATTTCGTTGAAGCGGATTTGTCAGAAGGTTTCCCATTTATGCAGAATGCTCCTTATGATATATACTTTTCTTCTTATGCGTCATTATCACATTTAAACTATGCGGAACTTGAACATCTCACAGAGCAGATTTTTTCTCATATAAGCAGCCGAGGATATATGGTATTTGACCTTCATGGCAGGTATTCTCCTGAATGGCCGGGATATTGGAGTAAAGACTGTCATTTACAGCTTCCATATACTATGGCTTATTTATTGCCTCCACAGGAACAAGACCCCAACAAAATCAAATGGTTCGATGTTACTTACTATAGCGGTTCAGAACTTATCGGGCTTATCGAATCGGTAGCTGATGCCTCAGGAAAAAAAGTTAAAATAATTAATATGAGGGACCGTTCTATATTTGTAGGACGACATATGGACACGAGCCTGTTCAAAAAACAAAGGCATTCGATACGGACAGAGGTAAATCGATTGTTCGACCATGGTTATAGGGGGAGAATAAGCGGTTTGGGCTTTGACATAGATTATCTGGAAGAAGTAAAGGATGTAAACCATCAGGCCTGGACACGAATTCACGATTATTACAATTTGTGGCAAACAGTAGTAAACACGCTTCATGCCTTGATGAATGCCAATAATACAGAAGTCAGAAAAATTATAGAATCAAGTCCCGAAATCCTTGCTGATGAATTAAAAATGTTAGCATGGTTATATCGGAATGCCGACAGATTTCCAGTTGTTGATTTTTGGGCCAGTGTTATGGGGCCTCAGGTGGCTTGTATTCTACGGAATCTGGAATTTTCTCTCCCACAGGGGTTAGGCTGCGGCCATAGCTTGTTCTGCATTGTAGAAATAGAAAACGAAAAAAAGAAATGATGGGAAATTGCCATGAAAACAATTCAAAATCAAAACCAAAGAGAAGAACTTAAAAATGTCCTTGAAAAAATAATTAACGACCTTGAAAACCTTCGTCTGTATGCCGGAAAACTTTCTATTGAACGAGTGCTTCCTCTCCCGGAAACCCCAACAAATACTCCTGCCGGTTTTCCTCATCTGATAATTCAGGGACAAAAACAACAAAAACTTTTAGGGCTGATCCCATATAATACAAAAGAGATAATACTTATTGTAAAAGAGGGATTCTATTATGTCGAAGATAAGGGAAGAAAGGATATGTTTGTTCGTGTGCTCTCTAAAAGTGCTGAAGCAGTTATAAAAAAACATCTTCTGGCGTATGGCAATAAGAATCAGGTTACTGAAATTATTTATAATAAATAAAAAAATGCGAGCGGAGGGAGTCGAACCCACAAGCCCTTTCGGACACAAGGTCCTAAACCTTGCGCGTCTGCCAGTTCCGCCACGCTCGCATAACTAAAATTAAAAATCAAAATTGAGGATTCGGCCTTCGGCCGAAATTGTTTTTACTTTTCCTTTTCCTTTGATATTTCTTCGATTTTCTTTTCGGCCTTTTGCAGAATACCTCGGCAGTGCTTTATAAGCTCCATCCCCTGCTCGTATTGAGTCAGGCTCTGTTCGAGCGAAATCTGCCCATCCTCAATTTTGCCTACAATGTCGGTCAATTTCTTTATCGCCTGCTCGAATGACAACTTGCTTATATCGTTATTTTCTTTTTTTTCAGCCATAATTATAACCTTTATTTAACAAATCCGAGTTTCAGCGGAAGCCACATTGTTATCTGCGGTACATAGGTACAAACCAGAAGCGTAACTATCATAGCGATGAAAAACGGCAGTATATGACGAACCGTTTTAGTTACCGTCGTTTCACCGATGCTGCAGCCGAGGAACAGAGCCGTCCCGACCGGCGGCGTGCACAAGCCTATATTTAAATTCATAATAAGAATAATTCCAAAATGCAGCGGGTGCATACCAAGTTTCGCAATTACAGGCAGGAAAATAGGAGTAAAAATCAAAATTGCAGGCGTCATATCCATAAAACATCCCACCACCAGCATCAGGGCGTTAATTATCAGCAAAATGACAATTTTGTTGTCCGTAAGATTCATCAGGCTTGCGCTTATATTCTGAGGAACATTTTCTGCCGCCATTACCCACGACATTGCCATACTTGTCCCTATAAGAAGAAAAACAACCGAAGTGGTAACGCCGCACTGAAGTAAAATCTGCGGCAGTTGGCTGATTTTGACTTCCCGATATATAAAAACAGCGAGGACTAATGTGTAGAGAACGCCGATTGCCGAGGCTTCCGTCGGAGTGAACCATCCCATAAGAATGCCGCCTACCACAATGAACACGAGCATCATTGGCGGAATCGCCCGCAGGAATCGAAACAGGCCTTCTTTAAAAGCATAGATTTCCCCTTTGCCGTAGTTTTTCCTGATAGATATAATTCCGCTGACAATCATCAGTGATATTCCTGTCAGGATGCCCGGCACATATCCCGCCATAAAGAGCGCAGCGATTGAAACAATTCCGCCGGTAGCCAGTGAATAGACAATCATAGCGTTACTGGGCGGTATAAGCAAACCGGTCGTTGCCGCCGTTACCGTTACCGAGGTATTGAATTCCCGGTTATAGCCCATTTTATTCATCAGCGGAATCATAAAGCCGCCTATTGCTGATACCGCTGCCGTTGCCGAGCCTGATATTGCGCCAAAGAGCATACAGGTCAGTATGTTTACAAAGGCAAGTCCTCCGCGGAATCGGCCTACTATCACATTGGCAAAATCTATGAGCCGCCGGGCGATGCCTCCGTGTCCCATCAGCAGGCCGGACAGAATAAAAAACGGTATCGCAAGCAGTGTAAAACTGTTAATTCCGGTTGCTATCTTATGAGCCGTAGCCACAAACGCAGGCAAATCTCCCATAGCCAAAAGTGCCAGAACCGTTGAAATGCCCATGCAAAACGCTATCGGCACATTTAAGACAACCAGTATAGTAAAACTCAAAACCAGAACTAATGTTGGAAAACTCACTGAGTATCCTTTCAAGTTTTCAATTTAGTGTTAATATGCGCCAACCTGTTCGTCCGCCGATAAGGTTTTTTGCTGTGTAGGGTAATTGTGCCTGACCAGTTCGACCAGCCTTTCAACCAGCCCGATAACAGAATAAAGCACGAGGAAAAAGCCGCTGATAGGCAGAGCAAGATATACGTATCCAACTTTAATCAGCAAGCCCGGAGATATTTGACCCAGTGCTAACGTTTTAAGAACAAGGCTCATCCCGCCGATAACCATTACGCACAACGAAAAAAGCACTATACAGAGGAACACAAAAATCTCTGTGCAAAGTCTTATTCTTACAGGAAATTTACCTACAAGGTAGTCGATACCCAGATGTGCACCGCGGCTCAGTGCAACTGCAGAGCCCAGAAGCGCAACCCAGATAATCAGAAATGTCGCCAGTTCTTCCGTCCAGATGCCGGGTTTTTTCAAAACGAGGCGAGTAAAGACCTGCCAGCAGACATCTATAGTCAGAAACGCCATAGATACAATAATCAGTGTTTCAAGCGTTCGGTCCAATATTTTCTTTATCGTTTTCAGCATTGTTATTGTACCTCCTGTATTCGTTTGATTAATTCGCCGATATCGGTCCCTTCGAATTCACTCCATATGCTCCTGACAGAATCTCTAAAAGGCTGTTTATCAGGATGTATAACTTTGACCCCTGCATCCTGCACTGATTTTAAATCATTTAGCTCGGCTTCGGTCCAGATTTTGCGCTCGTATTCGACCGATTCGTCCACTGCTTCCTGCAATATCTGCTGAAACTCGGGTGTAAGATTGTTCCAGACCTTTGGGCTTATTGCCAGAATATCCGGCAGCATTGTATGTTCGTCCAGCGAGTAATATTTGCATACTTCGTAATGCCGGCTCGTATAAAACGACGGCGGATTATTTTCCGCCCCGTCCACAACTCCCTGGTCAATTGCCGTATAAAGTTCGCCGAAGGGAATGGATGCAGGAGAGCCGCCCATTGCGTCCACCATTTTCTTCGACATTATGCTGCTTTGTATGCGAATTTTTAATCCTTTAAGGTCTTCGGGACGGTTAATTGCTTTTTTTGCGTAAAAACTTCTTGCCCCGGCGTCATAATAACACAAGCCTCGCAATCCTTTGGACTCGCCTGCCAAAAGCAGTTCCCTGCCTATGGGTCCTTTCATCACTTTCCAGAAATGTTCGCTGTCTCTGAATAAATATGGAATGCCGAAAATTTTCATCTTCGGCACAAATCCTTCCATCGGCGCAGAAGATATTTTGGTCATCGCCATATAGCCTAACTGCAGCGCTTCTATGGAGTCCTTTTCATTGCCGAGCTGTCCACCGGGGTAAATTTCAACTATCATACGCCCGCCCGATTTTTCCTTCACCCGCTCGGCCATATAAACCATTGCCTTGTGCACCGGATGAGCAATATCGAGGACGTGGCCTAATTTTAATGTTACCTCTGCTTTGTTTTCCTGTTTCCTGCAGCCGGAAAAAACCGCCAGAGCCAGGCATATAGAGAAACCAAACAATACAACTGTATTCTTCATATATTGCCTTTATATTCTTAAACCAGAATTTTTAATCTTCGTCTGTTTTGACAAGCTTGCCGTTAATCTTTACGTTTTCCATAACCAGGTTCTTGACATTGCTGATTACATCCGCGGTTTCAACATTATCAAGCGTGCAGTTTTTCAGACGGACATCTCTTATCGGTGCATTATCTAAGCCCCTGAGGAATAATGCGTATTTGCTTTTTTTACTGGTAACATTTTCCATATTGATATTCCGAACCCTTGGCTTGTAATTGCCTTTCTCGATATCCTGATAGAAGAAATCGATAAGCAGCACAGCCTCTTTTACCTGGCCAATGGTAACATTTCTTACATAGACATTTTCTATGAAGCCGCCTCGCACAGAGTTGGTTTTAAGTCTTATTGCCCGGTCCTGATTCGGGTCGTCCATTATGCAGTTTTCAACAAAAATATTTCTGGCGCCTCCCGTTATTTCACTGCCGATAGCCACACCCGCGTGTCCTTCTTTCATTTCACAGTTCCGGATAATGATGTTTTCGCTCGGCACATTTACTCGTCTGGCGTCGTTGTTCCTGCCTGACTTTATTGCGATACAGTCATCTCCTGTATTGAAATAGCAGCCCTCGATAAGAACGTCTTTGCACGATTCGGGGTCGCAGCCGTCATTATTGGGGCCGCTGCCGTCAACTCTTACATTTCTGACGGTAATATTTTGCGACAGCACAGGATGAATATGCCAGAAAGGACCATTCTTGATTTTTATCCCTTCTATCAGAATATTTTTGCATTTATAAGGTTCAATCATATTCGGTCTTAACAGCTTGCCGCCGTAAAGTCTTTGCTTGACCGGCACGCCGTCTCGTCCCTGCTCAAACAGTTGTTTGCGGTCTTCGCGCTGCTGGGGAAGTTTTTTCCAGCTCCACCAGTTCTGGCCCTGACCGTCGAGCGTTCCTTTGCCGGTTATGGCGATATTCTTTTCTTTGTATGCGTAAATTAACGGCGAATAATTCATACATTCGACACCCTCCCACCGTGTAAACACAGCGGGAAGATACGCGTTAGGGTCAGTGGAAAATTTAATAACGGCGCCCTCTGAAACGTAAAGATTAACATTGCTCTTCAGATAAATCGCACCTGTCAGAAACGTCCCGGCCGGCACTACAACTCTTCCTCCGCCGGCTTCATTGGCGGCCGATATCGCTTTGTTGATGGCTTCGGTACAATTTGTTTTTCCATCCCCGACCGCGCCGTAATCGGTAATATTAAAATCTCGATTCGGGAACTGGGGTGCTTTAATTCTGCTCAAAATCTTATTGGCTTGCTCCCACCCGGCGTTTGCCTGACTAACCGGCCCAATCAGCAGAATAACACAGATTGATACCGGCAAAATCAATGAGTTTACTACGATAGTTGTGCGTTTTTTCACCTTGCTGTTCCTTTCTTTAAAGTTGACAGTAAATTGCGGCTATTCTACTTTTTTATAACCTTACTTTCAATCACATTTTCGTTCGCAAGTTCGGTAATCATTAAATCGCCTATACTCACGTCTGCCGCACTTGTTACGACCTTTCCTGTAATTGCGTTTTTCGCGATGCTGTAGCCGCGATTCAGCACGCTTTTCGGACTGCACGCGATAAGTTTTGCCGCCAGCGTCTCAATTTGAAGCTTGACGGCAGACAAAAGTCTGCCGGCTTTTTGCGGCAGATTGTTTTCGAGTTCGTCGAGAAATTGTTCCCTGTTTCGAACAATCAGCGCGGGACTGCGGAATACCGCCGCCGCGAGAATTGTTTTTAATCTTTGAGCGGACAATTTGAGTATAGACTCTGTATCCTGTCCAATCCTTTTGCCGGCGGAATCTATTTGCTGCAGCACCTCTTTAATATCCGGCACCGCTATCATACCCGCTTTTGTCGGCGTTGAGGCTCGCGCATCGGCCACAAAATCGGCAATCGTCCAATCAACCTCGTGCCCTACCGCGCTTATAACCGGAATCTCCGATGCGAAAATCGCCCTCGCGACAATCTCCTCGTTAAACGCCCATAAATCTTCCATCGACCCCCCGCCTCGCCCGACAATTATAACGTCAAGTTTTAATACAGCATTTTTTCTGTTGACGTCTTTTATTGCCGCCGCGATTTTTTCTGCCGCACCTTCCCCCTGCACAGGCACATCGTAAAATAAAAGTTTCGCGACAGGCCACCGATTATAAATACTGTCAACGATATCAGATAGTGCTGCGCCTGATTTGCTCGTAAGGATGCCTATTCGGAATGGGAACTTGGGCAGCGGTTTCTTGTGCTCATCTCTGAAAAGCCCTTCGGCTTCGAGCCTTTTTTTCATTTGTTCGAATGCAAGCTGCAGCGCCCCGCAACCCTGCGGCATCATCGAGTCGATATAGAACTGGTATTTCCCCGCAGGCACGTAAACATCTATATGCCCTTTGCCGACAATTGCCAGTCCGTTTTCAGGCTTGAATTTCAGTTTTACAAAATCGCTGCCCCACATAACGCACGGCAGGACGGCGTTTTCATCTTTAAGGTCGAAATAGCAATGCCCGCTCGAATGTCTCTTAAAGCCGCTGATTTCGCCGGTGATTGTAACCCGTCCCGGCAGCGAATTTTCAAGGCTTGTTTTTATCAGCGATGTAATTTGGCTGACAGTAAAAACTCGGCTTTTTGGCTGTTCGAATAAGCTGTTTTCCATTTGAAATGATTATAGTTTCGCCTTGCATTTTATTCCATTAAAAAACAGAGCCCTAAGCGTTAGCGCGGGGTCAACAGGCGGTTTTATTCTTATTCCATCGGATACACAAGATTCCACTGTTGGCGGATTTTATCCATCGTCTTCATAATCGCAATACTCGCATCCAGCGGCATAATCGGACACTCAACTTCGCCGTCACGCAAACACCGCATAACTTCCGCTGCCTCATAACTGTATCCGTTTCCGAGCCGCTTGAATTTAATTTCTTTCTCCTGCTCCTGCCCTGTTTTCACAATGATTTTATCAGGCTGAAAAAACATATGCGGTATCTTTATATAGCCGTCGGTTCCGTAAATCGCCGACTCGAAAAGAGTCTCTGTCTGAACCGCGCACGTTAGCACAGCCATCGCCCCGTCCTCATATCCGAAAATCATTGACCCCTGCTCATCAACGCCTGTCTTTCCAATATGTGCCATACTGCTGATTCGCATCGGTTCTTTGACGTATATCATTTGAGCAAATGCTATATCATAAACTCCGACATCGAGCAGTGCCCCGCCTCCGAGCTGAGGATTCAGCAATCTGCTTTTCGGATCCCATTCACGCCGAAAGCAAAAGTTAGCCTGCACCAGCCGGACTTCACCGATATCCCCTGCCGCGACAATCTCGCGAATCTTTGCCATCGCTGGGAAGAAATACATCCACATTGCTTCCATCAGGAACAATTTATTTTTCTTTGCGTATTCAATCATTGCCCTGACTTCCGAACTATTCATCGCAAATGGTTTTTCGCACAACACCGCCTTGCCGCCCTTGAGGCAATTTATAGTATCGTCCTTATGCATCGGGTGCGGCGTCGCTATATATACGACATCGACATCTTTATCGCCGGCGAGCGCCTCAGACCCGATATGCCGATTCGGCACATTGAATTCTGCAGCGAATTTATCAGCGGCCTCTTTTGTGCGTGACGCTACAGCCGTAATTTGTGCATCCGGCAGCACGCTAAGTCCCTGCGCAAACAGATGTGCTATCCTGCCTGTCCCGACAATGCCCCATCGTATTTTTTCAGTCATTAATATTCCTTTCACAGTATCGCAGCAATTGTAATTGATTTTTCGGATATTTTCAATCTATAGAGTTGTCGATTGTTTAGCCCTGAGTGAAATCGAAGGGTTTAGCCCCTGAACCGGAGTTTACCCTCGAGAAATCGGGGGCCGGGGGGTGTGGTTAGCCCTGCCTGTCCTGAGCCTTGTCGAAGGGCCAATACCTCTTGTCTCGCCAAAGCCTTTGGCGACGGCGGATGCCGGGGTTCGTCATTGCGAGGCCGCAGGCCGCGGCAATCTCATTTAGCCGCCGCCATTCAGGGCGGCGTTTGTTTAGCCGTTGCCGGCACGGCAACGTTATTTTTCTAAAAAGTTTCTGATTCTATTAATAACCTTTTCTTGTTTTTTGGCCTGCTGTCGCTTATAATAGTCATATCAAAAACCGATTGAATGAAAGGAGTTAATTATGTTGAAAAGGCATATAATTTTTATCTTTCTTTTGATTCTGCCTGTATCTTCCTTTGGCCAAACAGCTAAAATCAATTTAAAAACACTGATAAAAATCTGCGAATCTTACGAAAAGTCCATTACAGATGTTAATATGGAATATACTTTTGACATTAACAGTGTGCCTCCTAAGAACCCGCCGCAGAATTTTGGAAGATTTGTGGGGCCTCAAAAATGTTACCTCTCTGCGATTAAACCTTTTGACCAGTTGTATAAATCGACTATGGTGATAGTGTCTGAAGATGCAAAAGGAAACCGTGTAGGTGCTACGGTTACCGAGGCTTGCAATGGCAGTATTTACATGAACACTGACGGCTCTATAAAGAATAAAAAAAACCTTGAATATACTGGCATAACGCCGCTGGGTTTTACGATGTTTCATCAAATCGGTGAATCCAAAACCTTGTTGGATGTTCTTAAAAATCGTTCCAATTATTACACTATAGTTTTAGACCCTAATATATCAAAAGTGAACGATTTTAATGCCATTAAGGTTACTTGCACCCCTTATTACGGGCTGATCCCGCAAACAACAATAAAACTTTTCTTTTCGGTTGACCATCATTATACAATAATAAAGATCGTTCTGTATTGCAACGGTAAACTGTCTTACGATGTATTACAGCTAAAAAACCTTGGGAAAAATATCTGGTTTCCGACTAAAGCGAATATAATTAATTCGGATGAAGGAATTACAAATACTTTTATAGTGAGCAAGATTGCAATAAATCAGGGTATTACTAAAAATGATTTATTACAAGAGCAGGAAAATAAATCATCGCCTTAAATCTCTGCCAACGCCTCATTTTTTGTTTCTTCGCTGATAATGCCGTCCTGATATAACTTTTTAATGTCCTCCGCCATCGTTTGACAATCCTTGGGCAAGGGCGTCTTTCTTTTGAGAATATCGCGTTTTTCAATTATCGCTTTTCTCATCTCCTCGTCAGGAATCAATACGCCGTAAGCCGCCGTTAATCCTTTACCATCTGCCCTCGGCAAAAGCCTCTGGGCACAGACGCCTCTGAGTTTTTCAGCCAGAATCCGCCGGGGCGTTGCTCCCGTATTATCTTCAGGCAGGTTATCTATCATTCTTTGTATGGCATCTTGGGGCAAATCAGCATGTAATTGTGTCAGCACAAGAAGATTCTGCGATATCATAATACACATCTCGATTTCCTCGGGATTTCTCAATTCTCCAATCATCAAAACATCCGCACCCTGCATCACGGATATAGATATGCCGGTCATCATATCGGGCGCATCGACGCCGACCTCTCGTTGCTGGATTAACGCCTGTTTACCGACCAAATGATAACCAGTCGAATGTTCAATAGTAGAAATCGCACATGCCTTTTTGGCGTTAATATAATCAAGAACGCTGAACAAGCTGGTGGTCTTGCCCGAACCTGTTGGGCCGGTAAATATAACAAGACCTTTAGGCAGCATCGCCGCTTTCAGAATTGCTTCAGGTATCTTTAATTGTTCAGCATCCGGCAATTTTGCAGGTAGCATACGAACGCTCAGAACGTAATCTCCGCTCACTCTCGTAACGCTCATTCGCCCCTCAACAACGCCGCTAAGTGTGCACAATGTTGTTAATTGCCCTGTTTCGCAGCCGATATCTTTCAAATCATTTTCTCCAAATGCCGCCGTTGCGATATCCTTTACCTGCTCCACAGTCAAAGCCTCTGACTGCCCTCTTTCAATTCTGTCTTTAATACGAAAAACAGGCGGCTCGTTTGGTATCATATACAAATAAGAGGCTTTTCTATCGAAAGCTTCCTGCATTAGACCTTCTAATTGTTTTGTTTGTTTAATAGCCATAATTAACCCTCTCTTTTCTTTTACAAACAAAGGTATTTCTTTCTTTTTGCGTTTTGACCTTCTTTTTCTTCCCGGCCCTTCAAAATATCCTTCCAGCGCATCGCGCAATTTTTGACGCGCATCATAAAGTCTTCGCTTAACTGTCCCTGCTGGGATATTTAAAGTATTGGCAATTTCCGCGCAGCTTTGCTCATCGAGATAAAATAATTCCGCCGTTTGCCTGTTTATTTCAGATAATTCAGATAGCGTTCTACGAATTATCTGCCCAAGTTCTTCTCGCTGCATCTTTTCTATTGGCGAAAGTTGATTATCATTCTGTTCGCTAATTTCTTCTCGGCTTTTATCATTTTTTCGGATTACTTTTAAAGCTTCAGTTCGGACAATCTGTCGCAGCCAGCCGGGGAAAGCCTCAGCTTGGCGAAGCTGACTTAGCCGGCAAAAGGCCGTTAGGAAAGCAGACTGAACGGCGTCTTCTGCAAGGTGTTTATCTCCGATAAGCGCACCGGCCAAATCCAAAGCCTTATTTTGAAATCGTCTTACGATTTCTTCGAAAGCGGATTGTTCGCCTTTCCTGCAGCGCTGGAGAACTTCGATTAAGAGCTGTGCCACATAGACTCCGTATATACGTCTCTATACATTAGAGCTATAATAATGCTTACCGGTTCGGAAAAAAATGATTGTTTTTAACAAAATTTAGTATTTTCCTTCGTGTCCTCGGTGGTGAAAAAAAATTGGTGTTTATTCGTGGTTAAAAAATAGCGCATAAAAAAACCCTGCTGAGGAATCAGCAGGGTTTTAAATTTAAACAGTTGCACGTATGCAGCAAAAGCGTCTGACTATTTAACCTCGCCATTCTACTGGCGGGTTAGGATTATCCTTTAGAAAGGAGGTGATCCAGCCGCAGGTTCCCCTACGGCTACCTTGTTACGACTTAGCGCCAGTCACCGAACTTACCGTGGGCGGTTACTTCCCTTGCGGGTCAGTAAGCCGACTTCGAGTATTTCCG
>JAPLMW010000047.1 GCA_026386845.1 Phycisphaerae bacterium | reverse complement strand
CAGCCATACTGCCGGTCGGTATTCGAAACGCTTCGAGGATAAACGCCCTGAAAACAAACGCGAGTATAAATGCGGTTATAATCCATTCGAAGGTGTTGGCTATCGACTCTGCCGTCGTGGCCTTTTTGGAACTTACATTTGGTTCATCTAACATTTACAAGTCCTTCACAAACAAGGGAATAAATATAACCTTAAATACGTTTGTCTGCAAGAATTGTTTGGCAAAACAAAAGTATTTGACCGGCCGGCGAAAAACAGATATTCTGTCAGCTTTTAATTAAGGCAGAATATGCTTACAGATAACATTCTCGATTTAATCGGCAATACGCCTCTTATAAGGCTAAAAGGCGAAAATGTTTACGCCAAGGCCGAATTCCTCAACCCCGGCGGAAGCATAAAAGACCGTGTCGCCCTTGCTATGCTCGAAGGCGCAGAACGCGACGGCAGATTAAAACCCGATTCAATAATTATGGAGCCTACAAGCGGAAATACTGGCATCGGCGTTGCCCTCGTCGGCAGACTCAAAGGTTATAAAGTCAAAATCGTAATGCCGGAAAGTATGAGCGAGGAAAGAAAAAAACTCATTAAAGCTCTCGGTGCTGAGCTGATTTTAACCAGTGCCGAGGGAGGTATTGCCGGGGCGGTGGAAAAAGTAAAGCAAATGGCTGCCGCTGATAAGCGAATCTTTGTCCCCCAGCAGTTTGAAAACCCCGATAATCCTCGTTGCCACTATGAGCAAACGGCCGTTGAACTATGGCGGCAGATGGGCGGCGATATTGCCTGCTTTGTCGCAGGCGTCGGCAGCGGCGGAACTCTGCAGGGAGTCGGCAAATTCCTCAGGGAACATAAAAAGGATACAAAAATCGTTGCTGTCGAGCCGAAGAATGTAAGCGCACTTTTGGGCCACGAGCCGGGTCTGCACCAGATTCAGGGCATTGGCGATGGTTTCATTCCCGCTGTGCTCGATGTTTCGCTGGTTGATGAGGTTGTTGAAGTTACAGATGAAGATGCGATTGATACGACAAGACAATTAGGCACTAATTACGGCCTGCTTGTGGGGATTTCTTCAGGCGCGAATGTCTGGGCGGCACGCCAACTCGCCAAAAAATATAAAGGTAATATAACGACTGTTCTGCCGGACAGGGCCGAAAGATATTTTAGTACTGCGTTGTTATAGAAAAAATTTTTGCTATAATAAAAATATGAAAACCAAAAGTAAAACGAAAACCGTCGGTAAAAAAATATCTCGTAAAGACCAGATTAAGAAGGCAAAAGCCTGTGGAATTGATGTTTCCGCACTAACGGCAAATCTCAGAAGGACTCCATACGAGAGGATAATGAGGCATCAGGTTGCTCTTGATACATTTTTAATGCTGCGAAAAGCAAAGAGAATATGATACAAAGTTTTTACAATTTGCTTCAGAGACTTGTCGGCGAAAACGTGGATTTTATACTGGTGGGCGGGTTCGCAGGGGTGGTTTACGGAAGTTCTTATGTAACACAGGATATAGATATCTGCTGCGATTTTTCAGTTGATAATCTCTTTCGTCTTTATAAAGCAATCGCAGATTTACAGCCGGTGCATCGAATGACACCAAGGAAAATAAAATTTCGGCTTACAAAAGTCAATGCAGGTCAGTTCAAGAACTTATATCTGGATACAGATATGGGACAGTTGGATTGTCTAAGTTTCATCGAAGGAGTTGGGGATTATCAAAAAGTAAAACAGGCAAGCAATATTATAAAATTTGAAAATATTAAATTGCGAGTTCTAAATCTTGACAATTTAATTAAGGCCAAACAGGCAATGAATCGTCCAAAGGACAGGCAAATTGCCATTGAGCTTGAGACAATAAAAAAATGCTGATAAGTTCCTCTGTTTCTTCCCATCCGATACATTCGTCTGTAAGCGATTGGCCGTAGGTGAGCTTTTCGGGTTTTGTAAGTTTCTGATTGCCTGCGGTAATAAAACTTTCGAGCATTACGCCGGCAATCAGACTTGTTCCTGATTTAACTTGCCCGGCCACATCAATAATCGCATTTCGCTGAAGTCTGTAATCCTTGTTTGAGTTTGCGTGACTGCAGTCAACGATAATGCCGTTGCCAATTCCCGCCTTTTTCAGCAGAACGCCTGCGAATGCCACATATTCTGCGCCGTAATTCGGACAGTCCGCTCCTCCACGCATAACAAGATGACCGAACTTGTTACCTCGCGTCTCGGCGATGATAACCTGACCGTTTCGGCTGATTCCCAGGAAAGAATGAGGACTTGCCGCGGCCTTTATCGCATCGACTGCGGAGGTAAGATTGCCGTCGGTCGAATTTTTAAAACCTATCGGCATCGACAGACCGCTTGCCATTTGGCGGTGAATCTGCGATTCAGCCGTTCTTGCTCCGATTGATGCCCACGAAATTAAATCGGCAAGATACTGCGGAACAATCGGGTCGAGAAATTCCGTCGCACAAGTCAGTCCGTTTTTGCCTATTTCAAGCAGTATATCGCGGGCCCTGTTGAAGCCTTCTTCTATATTGTCTGTGCCGTCAAGATACGGGTCGTAGAGCATTCCCTTCCAGCCTAATGTGGTTCGCGGCTTTTCAAAATACGTCCGCATTATAATCAGAAGTTTCTTCCGGAATTTGTCCTGCAGTTTTTTCAACCGGCCGGCGTAGTCGAATGAGGCTTTGCTGTCGTGCAGTGAGCAGGGGCCTGCGATGACAAGACGTCTTTTATCTTTGTTCGTCAGAATTGCCTGAATAACCCTGCGGGACTCAGCCACAAGGTGTGCGGTTTCGTCCGTCAGCGGGAATTTCTCCTTAAGCTGCTCAGGCGTTATCAGCGGCTTAAACTGCACGATATTTAGATTATCTGTAATTTCCATATTTGGTTATTTTAACACTTTAAGCTGTTATTTGCAAAAGGTTTGTTGCTGAACTGTTCACGGAATGGATTTGCCGCTGTCTTTCAGCAGCAGCCAGACGAAGAACGGCCCGCCTAAAAGGGCGGTTATCACGCCGACAGGCATCTCCGCAGGTGCAATCAGCGTTCTCGCTATCGTATCGCAAAGTGTCAAAAATGCTCCGCCGAATATTATTGATGCCGGCGTTAGAATCTTATGGTCTGGCCCGACAAGCAGTCTGCAAATATGCGGCGCCATCAGCCCCACAAAACCTATTGGGCCGCAATAAGCGACAACCGCCGCGACCATAATTGATGTTGCAAAGAAAATAATCTTTCTTGCGTTTTTTACATCGACGCCCCTTGCGATGGCAATTTCATCGCTGATGCTCATCAGGTTAAGATTTAATCTCTGAATGACAATGACAGCGATACCGATTACTGTAAAAATAAGCATTGTAACAGGCGTCCGATACCCTGTAACATCTATGCTTCCCATCAGCCAGTGGATAATCCGGAATGACTGTGTGAAGTCGCTTATGTACTGCAGGAAAAGTATCAGGCTTGAAAAAAAGAAATTCACCGCGATGCCTGCAAGCAGCATTGTGTCTGCGGAAAAGCCTTTTTTGATTTTCGTAAGACCATAGACTAAAAGCACCGCCGCAAGAGCCCCTGCGAATGAAAACCATATATTGCCGTAGGGAATCGGCAAATAGGCTGCGAAGATAACGCATATTGCCGCCCCGAAAGCCGCGCCGCTTGAAATGCCGAGCGTAAAAGGTGTCGCGAGCGGATTTCTGAACATCGCCTGCAATGCGACGCCGCAGCAGGCAAGGGCGGCTCCTGCCAAAAAGGCCGTAAAGACCCTCGGCAGGCGGATTTGATAAAAAACCTGTGCCTCCGTCGTGGCAAGGTCAATGTTCTTTAATACGGACAGCGGAACTTTTATCATACCTGCAAACGGTGCAGCCGTCAAAACCAGCAGGGCGAATATGATTATCAATGTAAAGGATACTTTTGTTTTCATTCTATCACGTCAGGAACTACAATTTTTTGCCCGGTCAGAGGATGCTCCGCAAAACAGAATTTCTTTGAATATATTTCTTCGAGAATTTCTTCGTTCATAATTTTCTCGGGCACTCCTTCGAAAAAGATTTTTCCTTCTTTGATTGCGATGATTGCCTCCGCGCTCAATACGGCTGAGTTCAAATCATGTGTTACGCAGACGATAGTTGTGCCGTAGGTCTTGTTTATTTTTGCCAGCAGATTATGTATGTCCCGCTGATGTTTGTAGTCGAGATATGTGGCAGGCTCGTCGAGCAGGAAAATTTCAGCCTGCTGCGCAAGTGCCGCGGCAATGCTGACCTGTTGTCGTTCGCCGCCGCTTAACGTCGCCATCACCCTGTCCGCAAAGCACACTGTCTGCGTCATCTCCATAGCGTCGCAGGCTATCTTTTCATCCTCGGGGCTTATAACCGAAAACGGACTCAAATGCGGATACCGCGACATCAGGACAAACTGTCGCACCGTAAACGGAATATCAGCGCCCAGCGACTGCGGCACGTAAGTCAGTATCTTAGCAAGGCTTTTCTGGGAATATGTTCTTAAATTCCTGTCTTTTACTTTTATCGAGCCTTGATAATTGGTGATAATCCGGCTCACGCAGCGAAGCAGCGTGGTTTTGCCGGCTCCGTTTGGACCGACGATAAAAAGTCTTTGCCCCGCAAAAACCGCAAAGCAAATCCGTTCCAGTATCTGTTTGCCTGAAATTGCAAAACTCAGCTCTGCAATTTCAATTGCCTTTTGGTCGTTCATTTGCGTCAGCTGTCAACTCTGGTTTTATGGCGACAGCGAGTTTTTCCAGCGCCATTGCCACTCGCGGGCCGGGTATTGTCATATAATCTTCGGTAAATACGTATATTCTGTTTTTCTTTACTGCCTCTATCTGGCTGAGGTTTTTCCACTGTTTTATTATTACATTGGTGTCTATCGGATTTTTATCCGCGGGTACAAGGTCGATGATTACTTCGGGATTCATCGATATTATGGATTCGCTGTTTATCGTCGGAAAAGGCGCTGTGCCGGCATATACATTTTGTCCGCCGGCGTATGAAATCATTTGATTGTAAAATTCGTCGCCGGCAGCTTTAATATTCACCGGCGGCTTGGTGCTATCTTGTGAAATATCATGCCCGACTATAACAAGAACCTTTGGATGTGGTTCGTTTCCGTATTTCTCCTGAATAGCCGTCATTTTGGACGTAAGTTCCTTGAAGATTTTCTTGGCCTGCTCACTTGCGCCGCAGCATTCCCCGATATCTTGTATTGATTGGAAAATATTTTGGACGGTGCTGTGTTCCAGCACAAGAGTTTCTATGTTCAGTGATTTGAATTTATCTGTAGGTTGCAGCATTTCGTTGAAGACAATAACGACATCCGGCTTTGCCGCGACAATTACTTCGTAATTCGGGTTCATTAGGCCGCCCATTTTTGGTTTCGCTTTTGCCTCCTCGGGATAGTTGCAGAACTCTGATACGCCTATTACTTTATCGCCCGCCCCCAGCGCGAAAAGCATTTCGGTAGTGCTGGGAGCAAGGGAAATAATCCTGTTATAGGTCTTTGTTATGCCGGTGTCTCTGCCTCCGATTGTTACGCCCTCTTCGTCGAGCTGCTTTTGTTGTTTGGCGCGATGTGCCCAGAAAGCTGCTATTGCGATTATCAGAAGGACAAGGACAACTAATTTTGCTTTTTGACTCATTTTTGAACTCCTTTATAAATCCGGTTTCAGGAAATAAGTTTTATCTTTGCAGCCGTTTGCTGCTGATAATTTTCAAGAAATTCCATCCAGTTGGTTAATCCTTCACGGTAAATCTGACCCGAATACAGGAAACCATCGTTATGATTGCCGAAAATTTCGATAAACTCCTTCGGCTCTTTGGCCGCCTCTTCATAAAGACGCAGTCCGAACTCAAACGGCACAATCTCGTCATTTCGGCTGTGAATAATAAGGACCGGGCAGCTTGCCTCTTTTATATAGTCGATTGTCTTAAAGCCGTATCTTGCGAACGGCCTTACCGGCAGATATGGATAAAACTTCTGCCCGATGTCGGCGTAAGAAGTAAACCCGCTTTCAATAATTAATCCTTTTGCTTCTGCGTTGCTTGCCAGATGTGCCGCGATACTGCCGCCTATCGATTTCCCGCAGATTATTATCTCCGAAGGCTTGAGTTTTTTTTCTTTTATCAGCCAGTCATAGGCAGCCTGCGCGTCGATATACGTTCCTTCCTCGGTAGGTTTGCCCTGGCTGTGCCCGTAGCCGCGATAGTCGAAGATTAGGCAGTTAAGTCCCAGTTCATAGAAGATATTTATTGAATCGAGCGCGTATGAGATATTTCCGCCGTTGCCGTGGCAGAAAAGCAGGGTAAAGCGGGCGTTCTTTGCCGGAATATACCACCCGCTGAGTATCAGATGGTCTGCCGTTTCAAGCTGAACCTTTTCATATTCCAGCCCGATATCGCCGGGATTATATGGAACCTCGCCCGTCGGGCTGAATGTCAGCGCCGACTGCATAAAATACAGCGTTATTCCCAGCCCCAAATACGCAATCAGCAGTAATGTAATTATCGATAGTAACATAAAAACTCGGTTAGCCCCCACCCCGCCCGTCCTGAGCGAAGTCGAAGGAGTGGTGGGGGGATTTTCCACAACATTTTAATTTGCCCGCAACAATAAAACAAGATAGAATTTACAGCTATGATAAAAAGGCGAAAAACAACTGCCGTAACGGCTGGAACGGTCAAAATCGGCGCCAAATACCCGATTGCGATTCAGTCTATGACCAAATTGGCCACGACCGACATCGCCGGCTGCGTCCGGCAGATAAACGCCCTCGCCGCGGCAGGGGCAAAGCTTGTCAGACTTGCCATCCCCACAAGGCAGGACAGCATCGCCTTTGCGAAAATCGTCCAAAAAGTCAAAACTCCCCTGATTGCCGATATTCACTTCTCCGCTGAAAGGGCGATTGAGGCTATCGAGGCCGGCGCAGCAAAAATCCGTCTCAACCCCGGCAACATAAAAGACAAAAATGATATTAACAGAATAATTGACTGCGCAAAAACTCACAAAATCGCTGTTCGTATCGGCATTAACGAAGCAAGCATCCGAAACCTCCTGCGCGATACGCCTTACAGGCAGAGAACAAACCTGATGATAAAGGAAATGCAAAGTTACGTTCGGCTCTTTGAAAAAAGAGGGCTTAACAATATCGTTTTAAGCGTCAAAAGTTCCGATGTCGAAAGAACGATTGAATCTAATTGTGCCATTGCCGAAAAATTTGATTATCCGATACATTTGGGCCTTACCCACACCGGCCTCGCCGAAGATGCGATTATTCCCGCCTCTGTTGCGTTGGGAACTCTTTTGCAAAAGGGCATCGGCGATACAATTAGAATCAGCATCGCAGGCGACCCCATTCAGGAAGTCGAAATCGCGAAACAGATACTTGTTTCTCTTGGCCTTTATAAAAGCAGCCAGCCGCAGTTGATTGTCTGCCCGACCTGCGGCAGAGTTCAGTGGGATTTGATTGGATTTGCCCGAAAGGTCAAAAAACTTCTTAAGGATATTAAAAAACCGATAAGAGTTGCCGTGATGGGTTGCGTAGTCAATGGCCCCGGCGAGGCCGCCGACGCCGATATCGCAGTCTGCGCCGCCGCCGACAGAGGTTTCATCTATAAAAAAGGCAAAAAAATCTCCGTCGTTAAACAATCTAAACTTTTTGTCGCCCTGAAAACAGAAATTAAAAAAATTGGTTAGAAAAATGTTTAGCCCCCACCCCTGCGGTGGGGGGCGTTAAACATATTTAGCCCGCCGTTTCACGGCGGGTTTGATACTTGTCCGCCCTTTACCCGCCTTAGGCGGGCTGGCGGATTTGATTTTAATTTGGAGGTATAAATTATGAATAAAAAATATTATGCTCTTTTCATTTTATTGTTTTTGATTTACGGTTTTGTAACAGAAATTGAGGGACTTGTCCTGAGCGAATTTATCCTGAGTGAAATCGAAGGAGTCGAAGGAGGTAAAAAAATGGCGATTACAGTTACATCTTCAGCCTTTAAAGAAGGGCAAATAATTCCCGCAAAATACACTTGTGATGGCGATAACCTTTCTCCGCCGTTGAATTGGCAGCAGGTCCCGCAGGGCGTCAAAAGTTTTGCTCTTATAAGCGATGACCCTGACGCTCCCATAGGAATCTGGATTCACTGGGTCCTGTGGAACATTCCTGCTGAGTCGAATGGATTGCCTGAAGCTGTTCCGACAACAACACAGCTTCCTGACGGCTCAAAGCAGGGCGTTACAAGTGCCGGCAGTCACGGCTATCACGGCCCTTGTCCCCCCAGCGGCACGCATCGGTATTATTTCAAGATTTACGCCCTGGGCACAATGCTTGATTTGCCGGACAATTCCACAAAGCAGAATTTGCTTGAGGCTATGAAGGGACACATCCTCGCCGAAGGCTCATTAATGGGCAAATACAAACGCCAGTAAACCTGGTAAATTTTGGGTTAGCCCCCTCGCTTGCTTCGCCTGCCCCCCCACTCTTGCTTCGCAAGAAGCTGTGGGGGCGGGCAAGAAGCAGAGGGGGGTCAGAGCCCTAAGCGTTAGCGCGGGGTAATATTTAGTTGGTTAGCCCTGCCAACACCTTGGCAGGGTCAGAGCCGCGACAGTTATGGAGCGGTATTTTACAAAAATATTTAGCCCCCAGTTGCCCGTCCTGAGCGCACCTGTCTTGAGCGTACCTGTCCTGAGTGGAATCGAAGGAGTCGAAAGAGTCGAAGGATACTGGGGGTTCGTTTTATTTCGGCAGGGCGATAACCTATTTTTATCGAGGAATTTTTACGTTACAGAGCCCAAGCGTTAGCGCAGGGAGAATAAATATTTAGCCCGCCGGCCTGTCCTGAACGAAGTTGAAGGATTCACGGCGGGTTTTGTTTTTGTTTAGCCCCGTCATCTTATATCCGCCGTAAGGCGGAGATGATGACGGGGTTCGTTTTCAACTTTCTAATTTCGATTCTCAACTTTCTCGGCCTTGCCGCGACCCGACGGGCTTAGCTTCTGAAAAAAACACTCCGCCGCAGGCGTTCCACAAATTTTAAATTTTCAATTTTAAATCTTAAATAAATTTCGTGTTCATTCGTGGTTAATAATAACAGTGTAAATCCGTGCCTGTCCCGCCATAGCCTTGGCGACGGCGGATTAATCCGTGTCTAAAAAAGTCAGTGTTAGTCAGTGTCTTTGTCAAGTCCGTGTCAGTCAGTGTTCATAAAAAAGGAAAGGGCCAGCGTCTTTAGGACACTGGCCCTTAAAAAATCCTGGCGATGACCTACTCTCGCCCCTATTGGACTACCATTGGCCCGGCAAGCTTAGCTTCTGTGTTCGGAATGGGAACAGGCGTTGCCCCGCCGGAATTGTCACCAGGAAGTTTATTTCTTCAGGCTTTTGCCTGAAAAAGTCAAATCAAAAAAAAGTGTAGATGCCTTTACGTCTAAATTATACAAACCATAAGCGATTTCTCGCCTTACACACCCGGCCTATCGACCTCGTAGAGTCCGAGGGCTCTTTTATCGTCCGAAGACGAAATGGAATCATCATCTTGGGATGGGCTTCATGCTTAGATGCTTTCAGCATTTATCCTTTCCCGACATAGCTACCCGGCTGTGCTCCTAGCGGAACAACCGGTACACCAGAGGTCAGTACTTCTCAGTCCTCTCGTACTAGAGAAGCATTCCCTTCAAGATTCTTACGCCCGCGGCAGATAGGGACCGACCTGGCTCACGCCGGTCTGAACCCAGCTCGCGTACCACTTTAATCGGCGAACAGCCGAACCCTTGGGACCACCTTCAGCCCCAGGATGTGATGGGCCGACATCGAGGTGCCAAACCGCACCGCCGCTATGGACGCTCGGGTGCGATCAGCCTGTTATCCCTAGAGTACCTTTTATCTGTTGAGCGATGGCCTTTCCACGCAGATCCACCGGATCACTAAGTCCTACTTTCGTATCTGTTCGACTTATATGTCTCACAGTTAAGCATCCTTATACCTTTGCGCTCTATGCACGATTGCCAACCGTGCTGAGGATACCTTTGAACTTCTCCGTTACGCTTTGGGAGAAGACCGCCCCAGTCAAACTGCCCACCTAACACTGTTCCATATCCGGTTTCACGGATTATGGTTAGACGACTAACATAGCCAGGGTGGTATTTCAACGTTGGCTCCCCGCTGTCCGGAAACAGCGGATCAATGCCTCCCACCTATCCTACGCAAGATATGACAGGCGCCAATATCAGGCTACAGTAAAGGTTCATAGGGTCTTTCCGTCTTGCCGCGGGTACGTGGTATCTTCACCACAACTACAATTTCACCGAGTCCGTCCTTGAGACACTGCTCCAGTCGTTACGCGGTTCATGCACGTCGGAACTTACCCGACAAGGAACTTCGCTACCTTAGGACCGTCATAGTTACGGCCGCTGTTTACCGGGGCTTCGGTCGCCAGCTTCTCACCCTTACGGGCAATGACCGCCTTCCTTAACCTTCCGGCACTGAGCACGCGTCATTCTGTATACATCCACTTTAAGTGTTAGCACAGAACTGTGTTTTTGATAAACAGTCGCCAGAGCCATTTCCCTGCGCCCTCTGAAACAACAGTTAAGCTGTTTCAGGAGGGACCCCTTATCGCGAACTTACGGGGTTAAATTGCCTAGTTCCTTAAGAACGGTTCTCTCGAGCGCCTTAGGATATTCTCCTTACCTACCTGTGTCAGTTTTAGTACGGTCAATTCGACTTCATCCTACGACAGTTATTTCTTAACACTTCCTACGTTTACTTCGGCATCGAAAATCGGCCTCGACCTTGCGGAACCCGCACGACTAACCACGGGATAAATTTCGGAAATGCGTCGCTGTCTTCGTCCATCGAATTGGTGCAGGAATATTAACCTGCTATCCATCGTCTACGCCTTTCAGCCTCGACTAAGGGGCCGACTAACCCTGGGCGGATTTACCTTCCCCAGGAAACCTTAGGTTTACGGCGAACAGGATTCTCACCTGTTTTATCGTTACTCATACCGGCATAATCACTAACAGTCGCTCCACGATTCGTTACCGTATCGCTTCTACGCTGACTGTTACGCTCTCCTACCACTTCAATATTGCCCGAAGGCAATATTGAAATCCGCAGCTTCGGTTTTATGCTTATTCCCGTTCATTATCGGCACCAAACTGCTCGGTCAGTAAGCTATTACGCACTTTTTAAATGGTGGCTGCTTCTAAGCCAACATCCTGACTGTCTCTGCAATTCGACTTCCTTAGGAACTTAGCACAAATTCGGGACCTTAGCTGGCGGTCTGGGTTCTTGCCCTTTTGACCATGAATGTTATCACCCACGGACTGACTGCCGGACTGTAATCCTGCGGTATTCGGAGTTTGGTTGGGATAAGTAGTCTGGTGGACCCTTGTTCCCATTCAGTAGCTCTACCCCCGCAGGGGATCGTCCGACGCTAGCCCAAAAGCTATTTCGGAGAGAACGAGATATCTCCACGTTTGATTAGACTTTCACTCCTCCGCACAGCTCATCCCATAACTTTTCAACGTTAACGGGTTCGGTCCTCCAGAGATTTTTACATCTCCTTCAACCTGGCCATGCGTAGATCACGTGGTTTCGCGTCTACCACCTGCGACTAACGCCCTATTCAGACTCGCTTTCGCTACGGCTGGCCCCCTTAAGGGGTTAACCTTGCCACAAACGGTAACTCGCCGGTTCATTATGCAAAAGGCACGCGGTCAGGCATTTATAGTCCGAAGACTATACATAGCCCTCCCACAGCTTGGTAAGTATATGGTTTCAGGTGCTTTTAACTCCCCTAATAGGGGTGCTTTTCATCTTTCGCTCGCGCTACTATTTCACTATCGGTCGTCGAGTAGTACTTAGCCTTGGAGAGTGGGCTCCCCGACTTCGCACGGAGTTTCACGGCATCCGTGCTACTCTGGAACATCGGCAGTAACGGAGGGCTTTCGCTTTTGCATACAGGACTATCACCTTCTACGATTCCTCTTTCCAGAGGATTCTGCTTGCGATACCTTTGTAACTCCTTACCGATGCCCGTAACACCCAGCACCTATTTCACATTCTTATTTTTTGCAAGCTCTGTCAATTCTAATTGATTTTACCGCTCCCTTACGGTCGCGGCTCTGAACCCCCAGTAAAACTGGGGGCTAAATAAACTGAATGACAAATGCTTCTTAAAATATAACAAGAATACAAAATAGGTGCTGGGTTTGGGCTGATCCGCTTTCGCTCGCCACTACTAACGGAGTCTCTAATGATTTCCTTTCCTACAGGTACTGAGATGTGTCAGTTCCCTGCGTTCGCTTCAAACGGCTTATGCATTCGGCCGCTGATGACCCTGATTACTCAGGGACGGGTTTCCCCATTCGGAAATCCCGGGATTAACGGTTGCTTAACACCTGCCCCGGGCTTATCGCAGTTTGCCACGTCCTTCATCGCCTCTCGACGCCTAGACATCCACCATACACCCTTAGTAACTTGACCATATCAATCAA
>JAPLMW010000051.1 GCA_026386845.1 Phycisphaerae bacterium | reverse complement strand
CATATAACGTTTCTGAACGTCGTTATTATCCTTAAAGGTTATAAATCCATTAGTGCTGCTGTCGGGGCTGACGGCGACAATCTGCTTTGCCGCGGCAAGACTCCTGGCGATATGTTCGGCAAGGACCCTGCCGTTCTGGAGTGTCTCGGCTTTTGCTTCGTTACACGTCCAGCTGTTCCTGATTGCCCGAAACTGCGGCACGATCGCCGCAAAGATAATCACGATTATGGCAAATGCTATCATCATCTCAACGAGACTAAACCCTCTCACCAATTTACACTTTGGTTGAGCATTTTGGCAACCAGCCAAAGCAGTTTTGGGCGTTTTGTTAAGTTTTGCCGCCACAATGTAAATTGGTGTGGGAGTAAAACCGTTTCTTTTTCTCGCTTCGCGCATTATGTATCCTGTTTACACCTTAGTTCTTTAAAAATATCGGCTTATAATCCGCTTGTGCTAACTTCCAACCTGTGGTCTATATGCAAAAAACCAAAACATGAAAAATTTGAGTCGCTTGGTAAAAAATTTTGTTTTTATGGGACTTATCGACTTAGCCGTCTGTGTAATATCTACTCAAACAAAAAAGTCCCATAATTATTTCTCTTACCCCCTGTACCCTATTCCCTATACCCTGTTTTTCTGCTAAAATTCGCTTATGGAAAAGCAGATTTTAGACCTTAGCGGCGACTGGCAGTTCAAGGAATATCCGGCCTCGGCACGGAGAATGCGCGATTTGAACGTGGTTTCGGCAGGCTCGCCACGAGAGCAAAACTGGCTGGACTGCTGTGTTCCTTCGTCGATTTACACCTGCCTTGACAAGGCAGGTGTAATTAAGCTTTCGGATTTAAATTCGAATCCAAAAGACTTCCTGTGGCCCAGCGAAAAATCGTGGATATTCCAAAAGATTTTCGATATCAACAGAGACCTTGCCGAATCCGATAAAATAGAGCTTGTCTTTGACGGTCTCGATACTTTCTGTCAAATCTGGCTTAACGACAAACTCATCGCAAAAACCGACAATATGTTCTGCTCATATCGCTTTGATGTAAGGTCGCTGCTTAAGCAGAAAAATAATCGTCTGCTGGTAAAATGCGATTCGCCGATTGACCAGGGCAATCGCCTGATGAACCGATACGGCATTCTCAGTAATAATGACTGTTCTCTGCCGTGCAGGTCTTATGTCCGCAAAGCACAATGCCAGTTCGGCTGGGACTGGGCGCCGCCCCTGCCCGGCTGCGGAATCTGGCAGCAGGTTCGCATCGAAGGTTTCAGTTCCGCCTGCCTGCGGGATATTCATATAAGAACCGTTGAAGCAGACATCGGCAGCGCCGATATAAGAGTCTCTGTGCAAATTGAAAACTTCGCAAAGCAATCCTCATCCCGCTGCAAACTTTCAGTTTTTGACCCTCTTGACAATATCTGCGCCGAGGGGGAACTTGAATTTGGCGACAGAAACATTATTTCCACGGTATTAAAAATACAACCAGTATCTCTCTGGTGGCCGACTTCTTACGGTTCACAGCCGCTCTACACTCTCAAGGTTGAGCTTTTCAGCGGAAACCAGCTTGTCGAAACATCGTCGAAAAAATTCGGCATAAGAACGGTACAGCTTAATCAGTCGCCTGACGAGGTGGGTTCGACCCATTCGACAAGCTCAGGGCAGGCAGGCTCACCACAGGTCGGCAGTTCATTTCAGTTTATAATCAACCACCATCCTGTTTATGCCAGGGGCGCTGCCTGGATACCGATTTCGCTGCTGGTCGGCTCAGCCACAGAAGCCGACTACGAAAAGCTGCTGACAGCGGCAAAAGAGGCAAATATCAATATGCTGCGCGTCTGGGGCGGGGGAATCTATGAAACCGACACATTTTACAATCTCTGCGACCGGCTCGGCATAATGGTCTGGCAGGATTTCGCGTTCGCCTGCTCCTATTATCCCGACCGCACGTGGTTCACTCAAATGGTAAAAACCGAAGCCGCTCAAAATATAACCAGACTCCGCAATCATCCATCCCTGGTATTGTGGTGCGGCAACAATGAAATTGACTGGGGACACTCGATGGGATTTCTGGGCAAAGGCAAAAAATTCTACGGCAAAGACATCTATCATAAAATTCTTCCTCAACTCGTGCACGAGCTTGACCCCGACCGAGATTACATCCACTCAACACCGCTGGGCCCTGCCAAAAATCCCAATGAGCCTTCAGGCGGCACTGTTCACCAGTGGAATATATGGTCAGGCCTTGAACCTACTGACAATTATTTGCGGCAAACCCCCCGCTTTGTCGCTGAATTCGGTTTTCAGGCATTGCCCGAAAAGAAAACACTGCAGAGTTTTATACCCGACGAAAAATTACATCCTGCTTCAATTAGGCTTGAGAAACACAATTACCAGCCAAATGGCCCCGCCCGTCTTCATTATTACATAAATGAATTTTTCCGTCCGCCGAAGAATATTGATGAATTTATTTATCTTTCACAACTGACGCAGGCAAGAGCAATTCGCAAAAACATCGAGCATCTCCGCTCAAATTCAAACATCAACAGCGGCGTGCTCTTCTGGCAGTTCAACGACAGCTGCCCTGCCGTAAGCTGGTCCTGCATTGATTACGCGGGCAGGCCGAAGGCGCTTTACTATTACGCGAAAAGACTTTTCGCGCCTGTTTTGACAACGGTATCCGCTAAATACGACAGCAGTCAGATGCCATTAAAAAAAATAATTGGTTCTTTGACTGCCTCGATAATAAATCATTCACCCCAGCCCTTGACAGGGCTTTTTGTCTGCCGTCTGTGCGATATGAATCTAAGACCGATAGATGAGTTCAAGCGGCCTGTTTCAGTCAGTCCTAATAATGTAACGTTATTTTCTCTGCCGCAGTCTTTTGTCCAGCCGCAGAAACCCCAGGATTGTTTTCTCCATCTATTGCTGGAAAATTACAAGACTCTAATTGCACAGAACAGTTTCTTTTACCTGCCTGACAAATACATCAACTGGCCGGCAGCAAAAATAGAAGTTAAAAGCGAGCGGCGAGATAACTGCGAATGGCTTTTAAAATTAAAAGCATCATCAGCGATAAAAGACCTTTATATAGACCTGCCTTTTGACGCACAGTTAAGCGATAACTTTTTTGATTTGCTTACGTATGAGCCAAAAAGTGTAACTATCCGCACGAAAGAAGCGATTAACGATTTGCCTAAAAAGATTTCTTTTACTTCTGTAAACTTAGTTTTTACAGCTTAACAAATATCACCATCTTTTTGCGATTTGGGTTTGCAGTGTTACTTCAATTTCGTCGCTGGTAAGTGTGCCATTGCGGTTAATGTCCTGCCCGACTGAAACGCTGATTGCCTTAAGATTGCTGCTGACGACCGTCTGACTGACATTGCAAAGATATGAATTTCCCAGTGAATTATTGTCTTCCGTAAAATTATGGTCGAAATCATAAATTGACCTTGCCTTTATCTGATTAAGTTTTCCCTGGGCAAGACACAAACTCTGTGTCCTTCTTTCTATAATGACAGAATCGAGATTGGCCCGCGTAAGAGCCTTGAGGATAGGCACCATAGCAACCAGCAATAACGCCGCGGCCACAACCACTTCCGGCAGCGTAAACCCGCCTTTATTTTTCATTACTGCTATTGGCATTTTACCATTCCCGTAGCGGACACAACTGTTATAGTGTAAGTTTTCCCGCCTGCGCTGACGGTCAAACTGTCGCTATCCAGCAATCTGTTTCCCAGCGGCCCAAAACTGAAATCATTTGCGCCGGTACAGGAAACCTTTGGGTCTATCGAACCAGTTTCGTTAACATCGCTTGTTTTAAGATTGACGATTTGAAACCCTGTATATGGCGAACCTGTCATATTGAGACTGAACCCCTGGTTATTTGTCGCGGCATTTGCGATGGCAAGACTCCTTGCGTACCGTATGGCGGCGGCTATTTTCTGAGCGTTTGTCTGAGCCTTGCTGCCTGTGATTATCGAAAATCCCATTCTCGGCACAGCGACAAATGTCATCACGCCGATAATGATAACGACGATTAACAACTCAACAAGCGTAAATCCTTTTTTGCCGGATGCCATAATTTTCCCCTGAAAAACAAAGGGATGGCCCCCTGAGCCATCCCTTATGCTGTTATAACGGATCCGTTTTTTGTCTCAAGTTTATCCGCCACAGTGAAATTAATGAGTGTGGCCGGTCGTACTTACTCTATCGTTCGTGCCAAGCGTATATGCCGGAGCACCCACATACGGACACGCCGGAGCGCCGTCCGGAAAATAATTGGGGTCGCTCGTAAGGGTACCCAAGTCGCCGGGATAGCTTCCGTCGTTTCGAGCCGCATAAAGTTCAATCTGAGAATTCAACAGGTCAATATTGGTGGCACAGGCGTTTTTCTTTGCAGTGTCCGCACTTGACGTAATTCTCGGTATAGCTATGGCAGCAAGTGCACCAAGTATCAGAATCACTATAAGTAACTCTATTAAGGTAAAACCTTTTCTGCGATTCATCGCTATCTCCTTTCCAAGGGCAAATAAACTCTTTTCTATAAAAACATATCGAATATTCGGCTCTTTTGCCGAGGTACTTTTGCAAAAAAACCGTTTTACTTCAAATGAGCCATATAATCGAACATCGGCAGGTACACGGCAAGCAGTATTAGTCCGATAACCGCACCCATTCCCAGTGTGAGCGCAGGCTCAAGTTTCACCAGCAGGGAATTCGTTATCCGCTCAACATCCTTTTCGAGAAAATCGACGCCTTTATTCAGCATCTGTCCCAGCATACCCGCCTCTTCTCCGGAGTCGGCAAGCTGAACAATAATCGGCGGAAAAATTTTGTGTTTTTCGAGCGACTCGGCCACACTATTCCCCGCCTGCACGGATTTTTGCATATCAAGAGTTATCCGCGAGATTTCTACGTTGTTCGCTACCATACTCGAAACTTCAAACGCCTTTATTATCGGCACGCCGGTTGTAATCAGCATTGCAAGACTTCTGACATAATGCGAAACAGTTGCCAGTCTGTTAAGTTTTCCAAATACCGGCATAACAAATTTAAAATGGTCCCATTTGCTCTTGATGAATTTATTTTTTCGTATATACCTGCAGGCAATCGACAACACAACTGCCAGCACAATCAGGGCAGGCCACCACTTTCTCACAATGATACTGAGGACAAGCAGCATCTGCGTCGGCCCCGGCAGAGGAACACCGAGCTGACGGTATATCTTCGAAAATACCGGTACAACAAAAGCAACCAGGGCCGTAATTATCATAAAACATACAATGATGACAATAACCGGATAGATAAAAGCGCTTTTAAGCCGATTTTGTATATCCGCCCGTCTTTCGAGATATTTAGTGCTTATTTCGAGGCTTTCCGCCAGTCTTCCGCCGGATTCGCCGGCTTCAACCATCCCCAGGAAGAAGTCTGAAAACACATAGCGATACTTTTCAAATGCACCTGTCAGAGAGGAGCCGGTCTCTATATTCTTTTTTATATCATTGATTATGAATTTTAACGACTCGTTCTCAGTCTGTTTCTCAAGAGTATCGAGACACTGTATAATTGAAAGTCCCGCACTACACATACCGGCGAATTTATATACAAATACAATGACATCGGCCTGCTTTATTCTGACACTGCGAGGATTGAATATTCTTTTTCTCTTTGCATTTACAAGATTATAACCGATTTTAGCCAGTTCCCGTTTCAGCGCCGACACCCCGCCGATATCTTCGTAAATGCCGCTGAAGATCGTTCCTGCCTCATCTCGAGCTGTATATTCGTAAACCGCCATTAATCCACCTGCATATCGACTACCCGCCACAATTCTTCAATAGTGGTAGTCCGTGAAATAACTGCTTCGATGCCGCTTCTCTTCAAAGTTTTCATTCCCTCTCTTATCGCCTGTTCCTTAATCTCAGTATCGCTTTTACCCTCAATTATCATTTTCCGCATCTGTCCGGATACAGGAAGAATCTCATATATAGCTTTTCTGCCCAGATAACCTGTCTTTCCGCAGTTTTCACAGCCGCTGTTTCGGGCAAGTAAAAGTTCATCAGGCTCCCGACCGGCAGCCATAAGAACTTTTTTCTGTTCTTCGGCTGCAGCGTAAGTTTCTTTACACCGGCTGCAGGAAATCCTCATAAGTCTCTGAGCTACCGTTCCCAGCACTGAAGATGCGAGCAAAAACGGCGGTATTCCGAGATTAACAAACCGCGATATGGCTCCTGCCGCGTCGTTGGTATGCAGCGTCGATAATACGAGATGTCCTGTCATAGCAGCGCTGACGGCTATTTCCGCTGTTTCGAGGTCTCTGATTTCTCCGATAAGAATAATATCGGGGTCCTGCCTCAATATACTTCTAAGCGCCGAGGCAAATACAAGACCGGCTTTTGGATTGACCTGAACCTGTGTTATGCCTGCAAGCCTGTATTCGACGGGGTCCTCGACCGTAACGATATTGTTCCTGCCTGTGTTTAAAAGCTGCAGGAGTGAATAAAGGGTCGTGGTCTTGCCGCTTCCGGTAGGCCCCGTTAAAAGTATCATTCCATAAGGATTTTCAATCAGACTCCTGAATTTTTCGTTGTCCGATTTATCTGTGACTATACCGTCAAGGTTCCATCGGCTGCCGCTCTTGTCGAGAATTCTGATAACAATTTTTTCACCTACAATTGAGGGCAGAGATGAAACACGCAGGTCAAATTCTCTGTTCTGATGCATTGTTGTAATATGTCCGTCCTGCGGCAGTCGTTTCTCCGATATGTCCATATTCGCAAGAATCTTTATATGGCTGATTACCTCCGCCTGTGCAGTCGCCGGGATGTCAAGTTCTTTTCTCAAAATACCGTCAACCCTGTACCTGATTCTCAAATCCCCATCCTGCGGCTCAATATGGATATCGCTTGCCCTTGAGTCGATTGCTCCGGTCATTATGGAAGAGACAAGACTGCTTATGGGGTCGCCGCTGTCCTGAAGTTTGTCCAATACGGCAATCTGCTGTTTTTCCTGCTGCTGCTGCTGTTTGAATCTCATTGAGACGATAGTCTGCTTTGTAACATTCTGGACGTTGAAATGGTATCTGATGGCAGCCTTGACAGCGCTCGGCACAGCTGCCTGCGGAATAACCTTGCAGCCGGTTCGCATTTCAATCTGGTCCCTTACAGCAAGATTCATCGGCGAACCCATAGCCACATACAGCTTATCACCCTCTGTCCGAAGCCCTATCAGGTTATGTTCGCTGGATAATTCGTAAGGAATCAGATGAGCCGCTATGGGGTCAACCATATCAGGACTGAGCGTTATAAATTCTATCTTCTGGTCTGCCGCGATAATTCTGCCTATCTGCTCATCGCTGACGAGATCATTCTCCTTAAGCAGACTGATTATGCTCTTTCCGCTCTGGGCGGATAACTTCCGAATTTCATCAATTTCGGCTTCGCTGAGAATGCCCAGTTTTTTGATTGCTTCTATGGTTGTATTTTCCGTTTTGGTAACAGTCATATCCGGTCTCTGTCCCTGCATAGTTTCATCCTAACTATCCCAAAATCGGCAAAAACCCCTTGCCTCTTAACCGCTTATTAATCTTTTCAGTCGGCACAAAAAGACCGATAATGCACAGAGCCGCAACAGGAACGCCTATACAGCAGAATTAAAATGTATCGGAATCGGCTTTTAGTAATTCTCTGCTCTGCCGTTGTCGATAATCGAGTTGGATGAGTTTTTTTGAGGGATATTCCATGTTAGGTTTATTTAAGACAAAAAAGAAGACGGCCACAATATTGGTTGTCGATGACGACGCAGACCTTCTGAGTACTATTCAGACCCGCCTGGAGTGGAATAAATTTAAGGTTCTTACCGCAACTAACGGCAGCGAAGGCCTGGATGCCGCGGCATTTCAAAAACCTGACCTGATACTTTTAGACAACAATATGCCTGAGATGAGCGGCCTTGAGATGCTGGAACAAATAAGAGAAAATCCGAAGCTTAAAAATATTCCCGTTATTATGGTTACGGCTGTATGTGAACCTAAAAAAATAGACGCAGCAGGCTTTTTAGGCGTTACCGATTACATAACCAAGCCGTTTGATTTTGCAGACCTGATGCAAAAAATCACACAGCTACTCGATAAAAAATGAATCAGCACAATACCGATAGCGACACAACCGCAAAAATATCCGTCGAAACTCTTATCGAGCATAAAAGAAGAAGTCTCGAAGCGATATTCGACGCCGTTCCAGTCGGCCTTTTACTCATCGATGAAAACCTGACCGTTATACGGGTGAACAATGCAATCCGCAAGATGGTGGGCAAAAACTACACTGAAATTATAAACAAATCCATCGGCGCGGCACTCGGCTGCCCTACGATAGTTACAGAAGGAAAACCCTGCGGTCTCGGCCGCAATTGCACCAAATGTCAATTAAGACAGAACGTTCAGAAGGTCTTTGAAACTTCACAGCCGATATACGAATTAGAATTTCAGAGCAACATTCACTTCCAAAACAAACAGGAACTTCCCTGGTTTATGATGAATATAAAGCCGATTCTCATTGAAGGCAAAAAATACACGGTAGTTTGCCTGGATGACATTACAACCAAGAAACTGGCCGAGGAAAAACTGACTGAAACAATGGAAATGAAATCCCAGTTTATTTCAACTGTATCACATGAACTTCGCACGCCCCTTACAGCGATTAAGGAAGGTTTAGGCATTGTCCTCGAAGGCATTGCAGGCAGAGTAAAAAAGAAACAAAAGGAATTTTTGAATCTTGCCAAGCGGAATGTTGACCGCCTGAATATGCTGGTAAACGATGTTCTTGACTTTCAGAGGCTGGAAACCGGCGGAACAAAATTTGATTTTTCGCCGCATAAAGTCGCCGATGCGATTCGTGAAGCTTCCGATACAATAAAGCTTTTTGCCGAGAAGAATAAAATAGATTTGACCGTCAAACTGGCTGACGATTTAGGCGAAGCGATTTTCGACCGCAATCATATAATCCAGGTTTTGACAAATCTTCTGAGCAACGCGATAAAATTCACTCCGCAGGGCGGCAAAGTTACCCTCGAAGTCATACGTCAGCAGAAGGAAATCGTAATTACTGTATCCGATACGGGTATGGGAATACCAAAAGAGAACCTGCCGAAGATATTTGAAAGATTCTATCGCGTCAACAGGCCGGGCAGGGAAATCCAGGGCACAGGTCTCGGCCTTTCTATCGTAGCTCAGATTATCACCCGGCATAATGGCAGGATATCGGTTGAAAGCGAACCGGATAAGGGAACAACTTTTACTGTTTGTCTTCCGATTAATCCTGCGGACCTCGATACTTGTGCAGACGAAACTCTCGAAAAAACCATCGGTGAATAACCCCTCTATTTTTCATCTCTCTGTTTTTTTGTAACCACTGCGATTTTAATTCCTGCACCGGCGGCGGCGTTTATGTTTAGACACCGATTACTTGTCCGACATAGCTTTAGCGATGGCGGAACGCTGATTTGCACGGTTTTATTGTGTCTGATAATCTCTTTAAGTGTAAGGACTTAGGACAAAGAGGCTATTGTTGATTATTTTACTTGTTTTTGGTATTAAAAATTTGATATAATATAAACGGACAAATTCACAGCAAAAGTTTGTTCCAAAAATGGAAGGGAAGGAAGTTATGAAAAAGAAGAACAAAGCAGGAAGAAAAATTTTATTGTGCGTGCTAGTTGTTTTATTGTGTTTCGGAGGATTGGCACAAGCGGGTTATATTGACATCTACGAAGATACCACCATCAACAGCGACCTTGATGCGATTGTTCGCGTGCACGGTTCAGCCCAACTTACAGTATTGTCTGGCTATGTGTTTAGCGTTCAATTGCTTGATTCAAGCACTGCTTTAGTATATGGCGGTAACGCAGGCTACAGAGCCATGGATTACAGCGTGCTTAAGCTCTACGGTGGAGATTTCTCCAGTCATAATCCTTCTGTTGGATATGACGGCAATTTAGCAAAAATCTATGTCTATGGACAAAATTTTGAATATCAGTCATCAAGTGGTGGAGATGGTTGGCTATCAGGAAATTGGCTTGATGAAAACGAAACAGAATTTAATATTTATTTGAGAGGATTACCTCAACCATTTGAAGAAGTACTTGGAACAAATATATTTCTTGTCCCCGAACCTACAATAACAGCTTTTCTGTTAATTGGGATTTTAGGAATAAGGAAATTCAGAGGTTAATTTTTCTAATTTATTAAAACTTAATGGAATGCTTCTACATTCAAAGGAGGAATACATGTTTAATCCGGAAAAATGTTTTTCAGGTTTCACATTTGTTTGTTTTATTATCTTTACAATGTTTGCTTTTGTATCAAATTTAAATGCTGCTTACGAAGACTTTTACCTCTGTTCTGATGAATCAGGCAATGAATACAATAGTGCTGTGACTTTCTGGTTTGATAAAGCTGGATATTCTGACGGATGGTATTGGGGTTATTCAGAAGACAAACATGAATATTCGCGGCATGAGACCCTTTCAGGAGAGTGGGCCGCTGCTATTTACTACTCGGGAATTTACAACAATACATCACAATGGTTGACAGATTTTTTTAGTTACCCGGACTGGTACACCTATACAAACTTCAATCAGGACTCGCAATATTCCGTATGGAATAATTATCGGTCAGCACGTTCGAAAGTTTATAATTCCGATGTCAATGTAACAATTGATTACAATCTGATTGATTTAGGCGAAGCAAACTATTCGCCTTTAAGTTTTATAGATGCTAATGGTAATTCAGCTTATGTCAAAAGCGAACGTTATATTTGCTTGTTGACTTATACAATAAAAAATATCAGAGCAGACCACAATACAATCCAAGACCTTCGCTTCTTCCAGTTTTTGCATACACACCCTACCGGAACCTTTAGTCCAGCCGAGTTTTCTTCATATTCAACTGCTAACTATCCCGATGCACTTAAAGGTTATGATCCTGTTTATCCTTATAAAAATTTTAGATTCGATATAACGCAATGGGGTACTGACCCTTATGACTCTGAGCATGTTGATTGGATAGGCTTTAGCAGCACGGTTGAGCCGAATCATTTTGATAGTGGAGATTATGTTGGCGACTACTACGAACCAGAGACAGGTACACACATAAGGATTGAGAATAAGTCGCTCAATGACGAGCCAAGTATTAGTGCTTCTGGTGCTGCCGGAGCGATGGAA
>JAPLMW010000053.1 GCA_026386845.1 Phycisphaerae bacterium | reverse complement strand
TCCTGGACTGGCAAACGGATTCCAATGGCTGAGGCCATTGGTTCTTCAATAAGATATACCTCTCCGGCTCCTGCGCTTTTTGCGGCATCTTCAACGGCTTTTTTTTCAACCTCAGTAACACCACTTGGAATTCCAATAACTAAACGAGGCCTTGGCCATGGTGAAAACTTTTTGCCAAAGGACTTGTCAATAAAATACTTTAACATTTGCTCTGTTATTTCAAAATCAGAAATAACGCCGGCAACTAGCGGTTTTGTGGCTATAATATGGGAAGGGGTTTTTCCGACCATCTTTCTTGCTTCCTCGCCCACCGCCAAAACCTGCCCGGTTTTTTTGTTAATTGCAACAACCGAAGGTTCATTCATAACAATACCCTTATTCCTTAAATAAACTAAGGTATTTGCAGTGCCAAGATCAATGCCAATATCGCGATTTAAAATCATTTTAGTTAGTTAATGTTTTTTATTTCTATACTATTTTCCCTCTTTTGTCCAGCAGATATTTTATTCTACAGTAACGCTTTTTGCCAGGTTTCGGGGTTTGTCAACATCGTGGCCGCGGAGGACTGCGGCGTGATAGGCCAATATCTGCAGCGGTACTACCGTAAGCATCGGCTGCAATTCCTCCGGCGCATCAGGCACAGTTATAAGGAAATCCGCGTATTGCTTTATATTTTCATCTCCTTCGCTTGCAACAACTATAGTTCTTCCGCCTCGGGCCCTGACCTCTTCGATATTGCCGATAATTTTCGAATATTGTGAACACATCGTCGCGATAAATACCGCAGGCATACCTTCTGTAATAAGAGCAATGGGTCCATGCTTCATTTCCGCAGCGGGCAGGCCTTCGGCGTGAATATAGCTTATTTCCTTCAGTTTGAGCGCACCTTCCAGCGCAACCGGATAATTAAATCCCCTGCCTAAAAAGAGCCAGTTTTCCCTGTCGCAGGTCGCTTCAGCAATCTTTTTGATTTGCTCCGATTTTGTCAGGATTTTTTCAATCTTGGCAGGGATTTTCGCAAGTTCTTCAATATAGAATTTTGCTTCGTCACTGCTGAGGTGTCTTCTTCTTCCAAGCTCTATAGCCAGCATAGCCAGCACAGCCACCTGAGCGGTAAAAGCCTTGGTGCTTGCGACGCCTATTTCAGGACCTACGCGAAGATAAACGCCTGTATCGGTAGTTCGGGCAATGGTTGAGCCTACGACATTTACAATTCCAAGTGTAGTCGCGCCGCGTTCCTTTGCCTGTTCAACGGCAGCAAGCGTATCGGCTGTTTCGCCAGACTGACTGATGGCAATAACTATTGTGTCGTCTTCGATAATGGGATTTCGATAACGGAATTCACTGGCGTATTGTGTTTCCGTGTTAATTCTGGCGAGTTGTTCGAACAGATATTCTCCGACAAGTCCCGCGTGCCAGGCAGTGCCGCAGGCGTTGATAATGATTCTCTTAGCCCTTGTGATTTCCCGCCAGTATTTGCTTATTCCGCCCAGCACGACTCTGCCGTCTCTGGCATCAAGTCTGCCGCCAAGGCACATATTCAGCGCCTTTGGCTGTTCGCAGATTTCCTTGAGCATATAATGCGCAAAGCCGTTCAGCTCAATCGCATCGAGTGAAAATTCTATTTGCTTGAGCTCCTTGCGTATTTCAACGTTGTCAATTGTCTTTGTATGAAAGCCTTTCGAGCTTATGGTTACCATTTCATTGTCAGCAAGGTAAATCGCCTGCGTGGTATGCTCGACAATAGCTGCTGCATCAGAAGCGATAATAAACTCATTTTCGCCAAGTCCGAGTATCAAGGGGCTGCCCTTTTTGGCGCCGATAAGCATATCAGGAAAATCCGTGCAAATTATGGCAAGGCCATAAGTGCCGACAAGCTCATTCAAAGCACGCTGCACCGCCCATTCGAATTTATTCTGGTCCCCATTCGGCGTTTTTTTACCATCCTGACCTGAATATAAATAACCGATAAGGTTGGCAATAACCTCTGTGTCTGTCTCACTGGCAAATTTGCAGCCTTTGCTTATCAGCCAGGTTTTGAGTGTGCTGTAATTTTCAATAATGCCGTTATGAACGACTGCGATTTTCCCTGTATAGTCGAGATGCGGATGGGCATTTATAGTATTTGGTTCGCCGTGTGTTGCCCACCGTGTATGGCCGATGCCAAGCACTTCCTTTGGGTTTGCTTCCGGCAAAAGCCCTTCAAGCACGCTGATTCTGCCGCTGGATTTGATTATTTTAATCCCGATTTTATCGGGGTTTATCAGACCTACGCCGGCAGAATCGTATCCCCTGTATTCAAGCCGCTTTAAGCCTTCAATAAGTATCGGCTGAGCCGGTTTTTTGCCCAAATAAGCTACAATTCCGCACATATTTATTCCGCCTTAAAAATAAATGGTATTTAAAACCAACATTATATCGGTTTAAAATCGCCTGTAAATAACCAAACCGGACTTGCAAATCTGCCGCAAGTATAGTAATATCCGCAGGATACCTAATGCCCACAGTATCGGACGGTAAAAAACGAACTAATTGTAGTACATTTTGTAATGCATATTTGTTCGGGGAGTAGCTCAGCTTGGCTAGAGCGCCTGGTTTGGGACCAGGAGGCCGCAGGTTCGAATCCTGTCTCCCCGATTTTGACTTGCGAAACAAAGTCGGAACGATAGAAAATCGAAAATAAAAAGTAAAATCCTGGGTGACTTTAATGGCATATCATTCAACAAGCGAAAAATTACGTATATTAGTGTCACGTATCTTTGTGATATTTTTATTAATAATTATTTTATTTTCAGATAGTCACTGGCAATTTCACGAACTCATTGACACTCTTATATTCGCAGCCGGCTGCGTCCTGGCATCAATAGGTGCTATGGGGCGATTGTGGTGTTCGTTATATATTTCAGGATATAAAAACGACGTATTGATAACCACGGGACCATACTCAATGTCAAGACATCCTTTGTATTTCTTCAGTTTGATTGGCGCCTTAGGAGTGGCTTTCACAACTGAAACCCTGCTGATACCTCTAATTGTTTTGATTGTATTTATATCCTGCTACCCGAGCATTATCCTTGGTGAAGAAAAAAGACTGCTAAGTATCCACGGCGAAAAATTTAAACAATACTGCCGGAGAACTCCTGCCATTTTTCCCAAACTTTCACTTTATGAAGAACCGGAGACTTATGTAGTAAATCCAAAAATATTCAAAAAGAGCATTTTCAGCGCCTTGTGGTTTATATGGTTTATAGCCATTCTTGAGATTGTCGAAACATTTCATGAGGTCGGTATTTTGCCGGTCTATTTTAGGCTGTACTGATTCAGCGATTTGAATATGTTTTAAATATTTTCATGCGAACAATCGAAGATGAAATCAAACAGAAAGCAAAATCATCAGGTTTCGACCTTGTCGGAATAACCACAGCAGAACCAATAGACTCAGCACATCTTAAACATTTCAAAAAATGGCTTGCCGCCGGCCGCAACGGCAAAATGGCCTGGCTTGCGAAAAATATCGAAAAGCGTTTCAATCCCGCCCTGCTTTTGCCCAATGCCCAATCCGTTATATGCACGGCCCTGAATTACAAATCTTTAACACCATCGGGGAAAATCGCTTCTTATGCCTTGTATCAGGATTATCACAATTTTATCAAACAAAGACTTTTTGAACTTGCCGACTTTTTAAAGAACCAAATATTAAAAAATTTAAAATTCAAAATCTGTGTTGATTCTGCTCCGCTTGCAGAACGGGCGATTGCCGAGCGTGCGGGTCTGGGCTTTATCGGCAAAAACCATCTGCTTACCAATCCGCAACTTGGTTCTTTTTTACTTTTAGGCGAACTGATTACAAATCTGCCGTTAGAACCTGACAATCCCCTGCCTTCGAAAGATTATTGCAAAGATTGCAGTCGTTGTATCGATGCATGCCCTGGCGGCGCCATTTCAAAAAACAGGTTTTTTGATGCCTGCAAATGTATCAGTTATCTGACCATCGAGCATAAAGGCAGAATCCCTAAAGAACTCAAATCTAAAATCAACTCTCATCTTTTCGGCTGCGACAGATGTATCCTTGCCTGTCCGTATAACAAAAAAGCTCCTGCCTGCGGAAACAGAGATTTTAAATTCTTTGCCGAAAGACTGAACCTGCTGCCTGAGCAGATTTTGAAGTTTTCACAGGATGATTTTAATAACCTGTTTGCAGATTCTCCCATAAACCGCACAGGATTACGGCAACTCAAGAGAAATGCCCTTATTTGCGCAAAAAACCAGAATAAAATATAGAAAAAGTCTGAACAAAATTTTACCGGCCGGCGTATAGTTTATCAGAAAAAGAAAATGACATAATATTCTTCGCCTCCTCCTATGCTTATATGGATTTTGGCGGCCTTAAAAGCGTTTAAAGGCCGCCTTTTTTTATCGTCTTATTTTGCCATTGCCTGTTTGCGCAAATTCGCCGGCATTTTTTCAATGGCGTAGCGCAAGGCGGTTCGCGGCATATTGGCCTTATTTTTTACCACAAAATCAAACACTTGTGCCTGATGTTTCCGGCTTGCTTCCTTTAGCATCCAGCCGTAACCTTTCTGTACCATATCATCTTCATCTGTGAGCAGATTGCCGGCGATTTCAAAGATGTCTTTCAAAAATTTACCTTTTCTGGCCGGTATAATCAGCGTAACAGCGGCAGCGCGCCTCAGCCAGCGATTTTTTGATTTTGTCCATCTTTTCAGTCTGGCCAGGCAGTCAGGATACATCTGGATAAATGAACCGACGGCGTGATTGCAGAGATTATCGCACGTGGCCCAGTTATCGATATATTTATTAATCCAGCGTTCAAAGATTTTGAAATCTCCCGGTGAAAATCTGTCGTGAATTCTATCTGCCCAAATGCCGGCAATCCCTGCTTCTTCACAAAATCCGGATATATAAAGCTCCTGGCAGAGGGCAAAAATCTCTTTTTTGCTTAAATTCTTAATTTCCAAAAAACAATCTTTGGCGATTTTTCTGATAATCGCCGATTTGACTCCATGGAATTTAACCTTTTCTTTACAAAACCGCTGAGAGCTTTTTTTTACCTGCTCGTCCGCATTGGCTTTAAGCTCGTTCCTAACTTGTTTAATAATTTTATTCATTATTTTGGAAATTAAAGTAATTTTATTCCGGCCTGAGCGCATTTATCGAGCATATCCCGCGGCCAGACACTCGAATGCACCTCGCCGACGTGCAGCTTTTGCAGCAGGAACATACATAATCTTGATTGTCCGATGCCGCCGCCGATACTCAGAGGCAACTGGCCGTCTAACAGTCTTTTGTGCCAGGCAAATTCCGTTCTGTTAAGAGCGTTTCGTATTTCAAGCTGCTTTAACATCGCATCCCTGTCAACCCTGATGCCCATAGAGCTTATTTCAAAACCCCTTTTCAGAACCGGATACCACAGAAATATATCGCCGTTAAGGCCTTTTTTGCCCTGCCCTGTCGGCGTAACCCAGTCGTCATAATCGGGGGCTCTGCCATCGTGAATTGTGCCGTCGGCCAGCTCGCCCCCAATGCCGATTATAAATACGGCGCCGTATTTTTCAGAAATTTTGTCTTCCCTCTGCCGCGGATTAAGGTCAGGATACATTTCGAGCAATTCTTCAGTATGAACGAACTGAATCTCTTTCGGCAGAACCGGTTTTATCTGGGGGTAAAGTTTGCAAATATGGCTTTCAGCTTCACGAACTGCTTTATAAATTTTCCGCACTATATTCTTCAAAAATTCAAGATTTCTCTGCTGAGCCGTAATAACCCTCTCCCAGTCCCACTGGTCAACATATAAAGAATGGAGATTATCGAGGGATTCCTCATCCGGCCTTATGGCGTTCATATCGGTATAAAGACCTTCGCCGGTATTAAAGCCATAGTCGGCGAGAACCATTCTTTTCCACTTTGCAAGCGAGAAAACAATCTCCGCATCCGAATTGTTATCGTCTCTTATCTGAAAGGTTACCTTGCGTTCGATGCCATTAAGGTCATCGTTGACGCCTGAACCTTTGCGGACGAAAAGCGGCGCTGAAACCCGCTGAAGATTCAAATTCCAGGCAAGCGCCCCCTCAAAATAATCCTTTATTTCCTTTATGGCCTTCTCCGTTTCCCTCAGCGAAAGAGGCGATTTGTAATTCGGGTCGATATAAAGATTCGGCATCTTAACTCCTTAAGAAAATTTCGAGCGGGTATTATAATGGTTTTGATTGTTTTAGCCAGAAAAAAGTTTTGACCTAATCCTTTATTGCAATATAATTTACATATATAAACAATATTAAATTTTCTAATAATATGAAAAACAATAGATTCTTTTCAGCCGCGAATAAAAAATATTTTGCCTCTGAGATTGTCTCTTATATCGCCGCTGCCGCAGCGGCAAGCGCCTCAGCAGCAACAACGGATTTATTCACCAATTCCGATTTTGTTATTACCATTATTTCCACAATCGTTGGCAGCATAGGTTTTCTTGCCGGCGGTATGGGCACTTATGCGATTTTAAATATCGCTGAATATAAAAGCCGGAACCGTAATTTCCAATCAGATATGAAATCTATGTTTATCTCCAACATTCACGGTATCTGGGTAACATATCTGTTCAGGATTCCTTTCCAATATCTTTTACAGAAATTCGGCGTTTTGCCTGCTGTTGCTGCACCGATTGCACAAGTCATCGCAGGACAGACTGGAACAGCCGTAAGAGTTTACAGCAATTATAAAAAGAAAATCTTCGGCAGCCATAATGATGGTTCGACAGGCTCACCATATGAGAAAAATTAGAATACTCGCTCTTATTCACGGCGGAATGACATCGCATACGGTTCGCGTTACCGCGATAGCAAAGGCACTCCGTTCAACGGGAATATATGATATTACCTTTTCCGGCGATGGGTCTCATATGAAAATAGTCGAAGACGCCGGTTTTGAATGGATAAAAACGGAACTTGTCAGCAGAGAGGAACTATTTTCGAGAATAGACCAGAATCTCGCGACTGTTTATTACACTGCAGAAAATTATGAAAAATATTTTGAAATCGAAAAAACATTGCTTGAGAAATTCCGGCCTGATATTATTCTTCGCGAACATTTCAGGGAAATGGCCGGCGTTGCCGCCAAAAGAACAGAAACAAGGATTTTTGATTGTTTTGTGCAGAAAGCCACTTTAAGCCCATATTATCATTTTGATTTCAGGCCTGAAAAATTGCCGCAATGGATAGGTCTGTTTCCGGAAAGGTTTTTACTCTTTGCAGCCAGGTTAATAGAAAATCATTTCCGCAGGAAAAATTCCCGCTATATCCGCAAAAAATTAAAACAACTCGGCCTATATGAGTTTATCTCAATCGATGGCGTAAGGCCGGACTTGACGCTTTTTCCGGATGCAGAGGAACTTTTTGAACTGCCCGACGCCGACAAACGCTTCTGCAAACATATAGGCCCGGTGATAGTTACAGGACAAGACCCGATTCCACAGTGGTTAGAGGAATATAAAAGAGACAAACGGAAAAAAATTCTTATTACAAAGGGAACTACCGGCGAATACGACCAAACAAATCTCTTTGAAAACACCTTCAATAACGCCAAATACGCCGTTGCTTTCTATTCTGTCCAGGATAGAAAGATAAATGATTTTTACGGCTGTAATAAATTCGACATAGACTCTATTTTGCCGTTCTGCGATTTGCTTATCAGCCATTCGGGGACAGGCAGCAATTATTTAGCCATCAAACATAAAGTGCCGATGCTTGTGTTTTACGACCACTTCGAACAGCAGATAAACGCGGTCGAGCTTGAAAGAAAAGGCGTTGCCCTGCGGCTTGGCAAAAACCGGCTCGACAGGGAAAACATTTTAACAGCGGTTGAAGAACTTTTGAATAACAGCAAATATAAACAGAATATTTCGGCATTGAGCGAGAAAATCAGCCATTATGATTCCTTAAGGTCGGCCGTGAAATACATTTCGGAAGGGTTTGAAAATTTCAAAAAAAACAGCCCCGATAATTATCGGGGCTGCTAATCCGTCCAACAATTCCGTTCGTCAAACGGCCAAATAGGCAATTATTTCATATGCACGACGATTTCAACTCTTCTGTTTCTTGCCTTGCCGCTTGCGTTAGTATTCGGGGCAACCGGTCTGCCGGAACCGCAGCCGATAGCTCTTAGTCTGCTGTCAGGTATGCCGTCAGAATTAAGCTGTCTCACCACGGAAAGCGATCTTTCAGCAGACAATTGCCAGTTGTCTTTCCAGTTTGATTTCTTTATCGGGTCGGTATCCGTATGGCCAATGACATCTATTGTCCTGCCGCTGTATTTTTCATTCAGGACTGAACCGATATGGCCAAGGTCACCCTTTGCAGCTGACTTTAGAGTTGCTTTACCGGAGTCAAACAAAATCGTTTCCGGCAGAGTTACCGTTATAGTTCCCTCCGCTGCGTTCAAATCGACCTGATAATCGCCGAACCCCGACGCTTCGCCCGGAGTCTGGTTGCGTTCCGCTACTTGTTTTTTCAATTCCTCTATCGTCTGCTCGCCCTCGGCAACCTTCGTGGCAAGTTCCTGCTTCTCATTAGTGCTGCTGTCAAGCGTTCCCTTGCAGTTGTCATACAGACCCTTAAGATTCTGATGTTCGACATTCAAAGCAGTGTATTTTTTCTTATAGCTGGTACATCCGCTTAGAAGACTAAATGATACCATTACAACAGTTAAAAGCACAATTTTCCTTCTCAAAGCATCCATGACTTAACTCCTTTATAAATAAAATTTTTTTTATTTTTTCAACGGTACAAAACAAACTGCAGCCAGTTCATCACCGCATCGTGTAGAATCATAACCACAAAAAGTCCGATTGACAAGAAGGGACCATACGGAATTTGCCGCATTTTTCTAAAAAACATACAAAAAATTGCCCAGGCAAGCCCGAAGAATGGAGCGATGAAAAATGCGACTATTACAGGCCAGAATCCCAGCACGGCACCAGCCGCACCCATCAGATGCACATCGCCAAGTCCCATTGCCTCCCTGCCGAAAGCAAAAGTGCCGAGTATTCGCGTTACCCAAACTATCATACAACCTATAAAATAGCCCCATAAGCTGCCGAAAAGTCCGGCAATAACAGGCACTTGCGAAAAATCAATCCACCAATCGGCAAATTGCGGTACATTTTTATAGAGTTTAAAAGCAGCAAAAGCCCCAATAACAACTGGCAACAAAAAAATTACCTCTTTTAACATTTCAAGACGATGATTATAGTTTTCTTCCGGTTTTTCTTTGATTGAAGATAATTTAGGGTCGGATTCCATGCTGTAATAACTTCTTTTTATTATTCCTGTCAGAAGCAATATAATTGAAACAATCAGGCCTGCCAGAGCGCCTGCCGCCAAAATTGACACCTTCGCTGAAGCAGTGGGGAAAATATCATAGCTGCGAATAATCACAGGGTCATAGAAAAACGACCCTGCTGCCGAAGCAATAAATCCTACAGCAGTAATAATCCAGCAAATAGAAAGCGGTATAACCTGAAACTCAAGGTCTATAGCCGACGCTGCTATGAAAGCCGAGAGCATAATAATATGTGCAAGATATATTACAGCACCGTTGCCGAAAAACTCGCCAACTCCCCTTCTCATCGGTATCATAAAATAAATTACATAAAGAGAAACAAAAATTAAAGCTGTTAGCAGTTCGATAATAAAATACCGCGGCGAAATCTTCGCCTTGCATTTGCGGCATTTTCCCAACAGCAGCAGCCAGGACAGAATTGGAATATTATCGTAGAAGGCTATCGGGGTTTTGCAGGCCGGACAGGCCGAGCCGGGATGAACTATCGACAAGTCCTTAGGCAGACGATAAATTACGACATTCAAAAAGCTGCCGACAGATGCGCCTATCGCAAAGAGAAACGCTATCACCAATCCATCGGGTATCGTAATACAAACCATCAGGAATTATTTCCTATTCTTATTAACCGCACCGGCAACTTTCATCTGCAGGCCGAACAGACGGATAAATCCTGTTGCGTCCGTCGGGTTATATTCATCACCCATTTTAAAGCTCGCCATTTTCGTGCTGTAAAGACTCTTTGGACTTTTAATTCCCGCAGGTGTGCAGCGTCCTTTAAACAGTTTCATCTTTACCGTGCCGGTAACATTTTGCTGCGTTACATTTACAAATGCGTCGAGAGCATGGCGAAGCTGGCAGAACCACTGGCCGTAATAAACCATTTCCGCGTATTTCAGCGATACCTGCTGCTTATAATGCAGCATTTCACGGTCAAGCGTCAGGCTTTCCAATGCCTTATGAGCCTCAACAAGTATAGTGCCGCCCGGCGTTTCATAAACGCCGCGGGATTTTATTCCTACGAGACGATTTTCGACAACGTCAGCCTGTCCGACTGCGTGCTTGCCGCCGATTTTGTTAAGCTGTTCAATAATTTTCACAGGGTCTGTCTTTTTGCCGTTAATCGCAACAGGCACACCTTTTTCAAAACCGATTACGACATACTCCGGCTTGTTCGGCGCTTTTGAAACAGGATTTGAAAGGACAAACAGACGGTCCAACGGCTCATTGGCCGGGTCTTCCAGTTCCGCGCCTTCGTGACTTATGTGCCAGAGGTTGCGGTCGCGCGAATAAATTTTCTTTACGCTCTGCTCGATTGGTATTTTATGCTTTTTGGCATATTCAATCGCGGCCTCTCTGCTTGTAAGTTCAAATTTCGGGTCTTTCCACGGTGCGATAATTTTCAGTTTCGGATTTAACGCCATATATGTAAGCTCGAAACGCACCTGGTCGTTGCCTTTGCCGGTAGCGCCGTGAGCTACGCCCATAGCGCCTTCCTGTTCGGCTACCAATACCTGATGTTTTGCTATTAAAGGTCGGGCAATACTTGTGCCTAAAAGATAGCCGTTTTCATAAACCGCCCCGCTTTTGAGCAAAGGCCAGAGATATTCGGTAACGAATTCTTTGCGAAGGTCTTTTACGATGCACTTTATCGCACCGGATTTAAGTGCCTTTTTCTTTATCCCGTCAAGTTCTTCGCCCTGACCGAGGTCTGCTGCGAATGCAATAACATCGTAGCCGTAGGTTTCTTTCAGCCACGGCAGAATTACACTCGTATCGAGCCCGCCGCTATAGGCGAGAACTACCTTTTTATTTGATTTTGCCATTTATAACTTCCTTAAATATTTAGCCCGCCGTTTTACGGCGGGTTGTTTTTAGCCACAGATTTCACAGAGATTTTATTATTTAATACTCTTGTCGGCAACTGTTTTTAACCAAAGATATGGTGATTATACAGATTCCTGCAGGTTTAGCAAGAAGTCAGGAGCAGCAGTTTATTTCTTCTGCCCAATAAGAGCGTTCAAAAGGTCGGTCTTCCACTGATTTGTCTGCTGGTCGTAAGCACCGAAATTCTCATGGCAGAATTCCCAATAATGGAAACTAAAGCCGCGCTTCACAGCGGATTTCGCTGCAAATGCAGTCCAAAGAACCCTATTGTCTTTGTTAGCATCTTTATAAACGCCGAATTCGCCAAGATTAATCGGCCTATTATTTTTTTTGCCCCAGGCAGCGGCTTTATCAAAGGCATTGTCAATCGCCTTTTTCTGTTCTTTTGTTCCTGTCCATGTTGTGCCTAACCATGTCTCTGCTCCAAGCATCCACATAGCGCCCTGATGCGTAAATTCCATCGGCGAATAATAGTGAAAAGAGATAATGATATTGCGGTCTTCTTTGGGAATGTCGAGCTTGTCAATAAATTCAACATTAGCATATTTTGCAGGGTCTATAACAATTGTTCTGCGAGGGTT
>JAPLMW010000059.1 GCA_026386845.1 Phycisphaerae bacterium | reverse complement strand
TTCCAGGCTATCGGCGGTATGAATATCGTTACTACCCGTTTGCCTGCTGCCGTCGGCGGGGTACTTGCAGTCTGGCTTACTTTTTTTGTCGGCAAACGATTGTTCGGCACTACTACTGCTCTTGCTGCTGCTGCTCTTTTGGCCATCGACCCCTGGCATCTTCAGCATAGTCGTAATGGTCTCGAATCGTCTATATCGCCCTTGTGCAGCATACTCCCGCTGGCGCTTCTGTTATGGGCAGGTTTGCTATCGAGCGACAAAAATAAAAACCCGTCTCCTAAACCTCTTATAGCCGCACTGGCAGGTTTGCTCACAGGTATTGGCTGCTATGGCCACTGGGAGGTTCGGCTGTTTGTGCCGACCTTTCTTTTCCTGATGGTTTTGTTCACGCTGCCGAACTGGTGGAAAATCTTAAAAACACGAAAAGGTGCTTTGGCTGTCGCATTATTTTCCCTTGGCTTTGCAGTTACCTGGGGTGCGCTTATTTGGCAGCATATCTTTCATCCTGAAGGCATCGGTCGTCACGCTCTGGCCCAGAAAAACTGGGTTGGCTCTGTGCCGTTTTTCGTCGCCATTAAAAATATGGCAGTTCGTTATATTATGCATTTCAGCCCGTCCTTTCTGTTTATGAAGTACGACCCGCACTCGTTTCTTTCACCGCCGACAATAGGCTATTTTTACTGGTATATGGCGCCGCTGATGCTCGCAGGGGTGATTTGGCTTTTATGGCGGTTTAAATCATTCTCTGCCAGGATTCTTATTGCTTTTCTTCTGGCATATCCTGTCGGCGACTGTTTAGTATGGGGCAGCCACCTGAGCATACTGCGAAGTGCGCCGGGTTTGTGCGCTCTTATTCTTCTATCTGCCGTCGGCGCCGTTGATACCGCACGATGGTTATGGGCCAAAAACCGCAATACGGCAATTGCTGTAGCTATAATTTTTTCCATCATAGTCATTGGTATGAATCTAAAATACCTTCATTGTTTTTATGGTAAATACTCACGCGAGCCGGACGTATACCACTATTTCCATACCGACCTTGTGGAGGCCTGCGAATGGCTCAAGCCCCGCTTTGACGATTTCGACGCCGTTTACATTACAACAAATGAACTTAATATGCCATATGTCGTTACTACTGTAGTGCTAAGCTATGACCCCAAAAGATGGTTCAGCGAACCGATTGAATTTGCCCAAACGCCGCCACCCGGCGTTGAATTACCGTGCGAATGGGATTTCTATACGCGGTACGGCAAAATGAATTTCATCTATGACGACGTGAATTTTTCCATTTCAGATTTACAGAAGAAATTTGCACCTGGCAAATTGCTCGTTATTTTAAGACCGTACGAACTCATACTGTCCACAGTAGTTGAGAATCTTCAAAAATTAGAAAATCAGGATGACGAATCTTTAGTAAGTGCAGAGTTTGAGAAACTTGAATATCTTGAAAAGCCGGATGTCTCTGCGCTCGGGCCCCTTGCCGAGCATATAATTCACAAAATTTATGGCCCTGACGGCGAGGAATCACTGTGGCTGTGCAGATTTTAATTGTTTTGGTGGTCCACAAAGCCTTCCAGTCGTCTGCATCTTACCGGATGCTGAAGTTTTCGTATTGCCTTTGCCTCGACCTGTCTTACTCGCTCGCGGGTAACCTTGAAAATTCTGCCTACCTCTTCAAGCGTATAGGTATAGCCGTCGCCGAGACCGTAACGCAGCTTGATAATCTCACGCTCACGGTAGGTCAGGGTCTTTAAAATCTCGTCGATTCGCTCCTTGAGCATCTCGTGCGTGGCGGACTGCACCGGCGATTCTGCCGTCTCATCCTCGATGAAATCGCCGAAGTAGCTGTCTTCGCTTTCGCCTATCGGCCTGTCAAGGCTTATCGGATGCTTTGAAATCTTCAGAACTCTGCGGGCTTCGGAAACACTCAATGCCGTTTCGGCCGCAATCTCTTCAATCGTAGGCTCTCTGCCTAATTTCTGCAAAAGCTCTTTGCTTACCGTCCGCAGTCTGCTCATCGTTTCTATCATATGCACAGGGATTCTGATAGTCCGCGCATGGTCGGCAATAGCTCTCGTAATGGCCTGTCTTATCCACCAGGTCGCATAAGTGCTGAACTTATAGCCCCTGCGGTACTCATACTTGTCAACCGCCCGCATCAGGCCGGTATTGCCTTCCTGAATTATGTCGAGAAAACTCAATCCTCTGTTGCGATATTTCTTGGCGATTGAAACAACAAGTCTCAGGTTGCCGCTTGAAAGATTGCGCTTTGCCTCCTCATACTGTGCAAAAACAGCCCTGACCGCACGCAAACGCTTTTCGAGCTGTTCGGGAGTCTCAAACACCATCTCCCGCATCCCGATGAACTCCTGTTTCATAGCGTCGATGTCTTCCTCTATATAATCAGCGGTAGGCCCTGCCGCTATATACTGCTCAAGCTGGCGCATCTTGGACAGAATGCCCTCAAGCTTTTTCATCATAGGCTGTATCCTGCTTGTTCGCAGGCTCAATTCCTCGAGCAGTGTAGCAACTTTTCGGCGGTTCCGCCTAATCTGTCTGTTCACCTTTTTTTTCGCTGCTTCATCCTGTTCTTTCAGGAACTCACTAAAAAGTTTGACATTATTCGCCAGCAGTTTATTGGCTGTCTTTATATTTTCAGGCAGTCTGCCCTTGACAACGGAGCGAACGAGATTTTCAGCGATGCTTATCTTCATCGTCCTGTCAAACGGCAGCGAACCTTCGCTTACCTGCCGCAAAATCTCAATTGCGTTATGCGCGGAATAATCACTCTCCAGCACCTTCCGCCGAAAAACCATTCTCGTAAGCTCAATCTTACGGGCCAGCGATATTTCCTGCTCGCGGGTAAGAAGTGGTATCTCTCCCATTTGCGTAAGATACATACGCACCGGGTCGTCTATCCTTCCGCTGCTTCCTTCCAGCAATTCGGTCTCAAGCAGCAAATCTTCGCTTTCTTCCTCTGCTGCCTCCTCATCGACAAGCACATCGTCATCAACATCGAAGTCGTCTTCTTCGTCCTTCTGCTTTTCAAGCTCAGCCTCGTCGAGCAGCGTTATTCCCATCTCATCAAGCGTCATAATCAGGCTCTCAAGGCGAGCCGGAGAAATCGACTCGTCGGGCAGCTCATTATTCATTTCCTCATAAGTTATATAGCCCTTCTTTTTTGCCTTTTCGATAATGAGCTTAATTTTATCTTCAATAACATCACCGCTCTTTTTAGGCTGCATCGCCGCCGCCGGCTGCTCCTGCTGCGGTTGCTGCTGCTCTTGATTTTGTGCGGCCTCAGCAACTACCGGCGTTTCAGGCTTCTTTTCCGCCTTTTTAACTGTTATCTTTTTGTCCTTTTCCGTTTTACTCTCTGTTTTTTTCTTCGTCACAATTCTTTTCCCTGAAATACTTGTTATATAATTTTATATTGGCATAAAGCCCGGATTTCTCCTGTCCGGCTTTGTCTTAACAGACAAAATTTTCCTGAGATGTTCGTCATCCGGAGTTTTTGTCTTCTGACTGAGTTTTTTACTATTATATTCCTCAAGAGCGGCTATTGCTCCCGCGAGTCTTTCTTTAAGAGTCTCAATATCCTGACCGTTATCGCTTAATTTTACAACAAGACCAGATACGTCCTTCGATTCGGTCTGCGCAAGCAAATTGGTCAGAGAAAACTCCGCATTATCCGCCAACGTCTTTCCGATAAGCTCCCATATTTCCTTTAGCAGTGGCTCATCAAAATCATCGGCTTTGACTTTCCGCGCAGCCGATTCAAAAAAACGAGGCTCATTAAGCAGAACTTCGATTATTTCAGCCTGCGCCTTTGCCCCGAATCCGCTGCCAAGCTCAACGCTTGAAACCTTTACGTTTTCAATCGTATTTACTACTAATCTTGATGAAGACTGCCTGCGAGACAGTTCTCTTTTTATATCTTCAGGCGATATTTGAAGTATTCGGCTCAGTCTGTTTATTATCAGGCCGTAAGTTATAACGTCAATCACTTTACCCTTTGAGGCCGTCGCTACAGAACGAAGGAATTCTTCGGTCGCCGCCCGCCTGTCGGAAAGATTATCGCTGCTGCCGAATTTTTCTGTCAGCCTGTCCCAGCGGTACTGCATCACATCCGTCGCCGTTTCGATGGTTTTCTTAAATGCCTCTCCTCCAGCCGCCAGCACATAATCACACGGGTCCTTTCCCTGCGGCACGGATGCCACTTTAATATCAATCTGCTCCGCAAGGCAAATTTCCAGCGCCCTGTCCGCCGCTGCCGTCCCCGCGATGTCGCTGTCGAAAATCAGAACGATATTTTTCACGTAACGTCTCAGCAGCCTTGCGTGCCCGGCCGTAAAACTTGTGCCGAGCGTAGCAACAACATTTTTGCAGCCGAACTGATGAGACATAATCACATCCGTATAACCCTCGACAACCGCAACCGTCCCGCTGGAGACGATTTGGTGGCGGGCTTTGTCAAGTCCGTAAACGCAGTTGCTTTTGTCAAAAAGAATAGATGTCGGCGAATTCATATATTTCGCGGGGTCGTCGCCGAGCGTTCTGCCTCCGAATCCGATTACACGCGAAGAAGCGTCTATAATAGGAAACATAAGCCGATTGCGAAACTTGTCGTAAAAATGTCCCTGCTCGCCTGCGACAATCAGACCGGCGGCAAGCATCAGCTTCTCAGGAATATTTTTCTTTTTCGCGGCGTTTAAAAAATCATCCCATCGGTCGGGAGCAACCCCTAACGAAAACTCTTCAGATGTTTTTTCTGTTATCTGCCGGCTTTTTATATAATCGCGGCACTTTTCCCCTATAGATTTGTCTAAAAGATTTTTTCGCCAGTGTTTCTCTGCCCAGCGATTGACTTTTTCTATATCAGCAGGGTCGATATCGGAGTCCGGGCCGTCTGATGCCTGTTTTGTGATGTTGATTTTTATCCCGGCTCTGGCGGCGAGTCTTTCGACTGCCCGCATAAAGCTCAGGCCCTCGCGCATCTGGACGAACTTGATTACATCACCGCCGGCACTGCAGGCAAAACATTTGAAAATCTGTTTATCCGGGTTGACATACATACTCGGCTTGTGGTCTTCGTGAAACGGACAGAGTCCCACCATTTCCCTGCCTTTACGCACGAGATTGATATGCTCAGAAATAACGTCAACAATATCGTTGGCTTGCTGGACGCGATTGATTATTCCGTGCTCGATTCTCATTAACTTTATCCGCCTCCTGCGGATTTAAAAACTAATCCTTTGAATATAAAAATCCTTCTTTCTACTATTGTGGGGGTTCGTTGTTATTGCGGAGCCATCAGGCCGTGGCAATCCCTTTTTTTCTTACTTCTTTACTTCCTTATTTCCCTGCTTCCTTCGCTGCTAAAAGACAATAAGTATAGGCCTTTGATACCCCAAAAGTCAAGTTGTTCCCATAACCCCCTTTTACAGCATTACTAACGCGGGTTTAACATTAATTCGACACCTGGTCAGATAAGAAAAATCAAAGACTTAAAAATGAAGAATGAAGGCTGAAATTGCCTTCAAAACTGACAAATGCCAAAACGAATACAATAAATCTTAAATCTAAAATCCAAAATATTAAATTGTTAAGTCCCATATAACCCGCCTTAGTCTCGGCAGAACAGTATCTTAGGAAAATCTTAAAAATTTTTTGAATTTGTTCGGTTTTTGTTAGGGTTTCCAGGGCCTCAATGTCGATAAGACTTTTGCCCGCCAAAAGGCGAGGTCTCGCCAAAGGCGGACTGAAAATTTAAGTGAGAAAGAATATGGATAAGAACAAAAGATTTTATAATGATGACGACACACCGGTTTGCAGATTCGGTCCCGGCGGCGACTTTTTTACGGATTGGCCCCTTCGACTTCGCTCAGGGCAGGCTGGCCCAATTACCAAAATTCTCAAAGCAATCGCAAAAATGCTCGATAAGGTAATTACATCTGAACTTCTGCAGGACTCGGTCATTGAAAAAATCAATCTCGCCGTAAATGGCGAATCTGAAATCTCAAATTTCAAATCTCAAATTTCAAATATGGAGGATAAAATTGACACAGATAAATCAATTGAACCTGACGCCCCGGCAATTGCAGGTCTTGAAGCTAATCGAAAGCTACCGAAAGAACCGATGCTATTCGATAACGCTTCAGGAGCTGGCACAATCGTTAGAAACAAGCAAAACAACAGCCCACGAACATGTCGCAGGCCTAAAAGAAAAAGGATTACTTTCGGCACAATCCGGCAAGGCTCGCTCTTTGAGCCTCACCCGGAAAGCTCAAAGGTTGCTTGACCAACATCCGGGCACAGATGAGCCGGATGGCATTGTCCTGCTCGGCAGGGTCGCCGCAGGAACGCCAATAGAAGCAATAGAAAATATCGAACATATCTCTTTACAATCCGAATTTGGTTCAGAAGACACTTTTGCTCTGAAAGTTCAGGGCGACAGTATGACCGGCGACGGCATTTTTGACGGCGATTACGTCGTCTGCAAGCGAACACAAACCGCACAAAACGGTAAAATCGTCGTCGCTATCACCGATAACGAAAACACTACTGTAAAAAGGTTATACAAAGAATCAGACAGAATCCGCCTTGAGCCGTCAAATCCTAATTATGAGCCGATTTTCACCCAAAACTGCACAATCGCAGGCGTCGTCGTGGGATTAATGAGAAAAATTTAAAGTCCCTTTAGCCGCGAAAAATCCCAGCTAAAAAAGTTTGTAATGAATCTCTGTAACCGCATCCTCAGATGAGAAGATAAAAAGACTTTTGATTCCCCAAAATAATGGTATAATAAACCAAACGTCAGGATGATGTATGAAAAGAACAAAAACATAATAAGGTAAATATGCGCAAATCCATTCTAATTCTTATTCCATTATGTGTTGTAATAATACTCTTCAGCGGTTGCGGAAAGAAACAAGACGATGAACCGACTAAAAAAGCTGACCAGTCCGAACTGGCAAGGATAGATAAGCTGCAGCAACAGCAAACATCGAAAAAATCCGCTGACACCCACAAGCCTGTGATAGGCAACATCTCGGACAACCCCGCGTTTTTCAGCGCGGCTAATCACGCTCCTGCAAATGATACGGCAAAAGATATAGACAGTATTATAATGCCGGTGCTGAAAAAAGTTTTTGGCGATGCAAAATTCGTTGCCGAATCGAAGGCGCCCCAAACAAAGGTGGATGGCGAAGTTGTGGAAAACCGTCTTACTTATGTGGTAAGACAGCTTTTAACTCCCCAGGATGGCACCCCGTTACATTCGGCATTTACCGCTGCCGGTTTCAAAACAAGTCCGCGACTCGGAAGAAAGCCGACTATATGGAGCCATGGCGCAACAATGTCTTTATTTAAATCAACATCCAAAAGGGGATATTCATTTGTCATTAATATAGACTCTGACAAACAGCAGATTGTTGTGGAATCATATAAACTTGGCTCGAAATATGACCGGATGTAATTAAAGGAGATGGTTATGGATAACCCAAAAAAATTCCGCATTTTTTCTTTTGTCGTCTTCACTACTATTTTCACATTCACTGCTTTTTCTTTCGCCGTGGAAGTTTCACACGATTATGGCCCGATTGAGTGGAGTTTTCAGGGGAAACCCGTTCCTGAAACGCAGTGGTCGCCGTGGCTGCCTCCGGTTCAGACGGGATTTCGCTGCAAGCTGGGGTTTTTAATTTCCGATGGGACGATTACCATAAAAACGCCGATAAAACTTACCTTTAGATATGATGCGGACGCTGCGCGTTCGGGACAGGATTTTGCTATCGGCGTAAAAGCCGAGCCTGCCGGCGCAAATTACAATACCTTTCAGTCAGCGTTCGGCATTTCATTTCCAAATAAATTACAACTTGGCTTTGTAGGAGTAAGCGGCTGTCCGATTGATTTGCCGTGGTTTGACGTGCCGTATGATTTCTGGGAGTTAGTCGCGAAAATCCCCAAGGTCGGTGAGTCCATCTCCAGCGCCGTCAGCAATATCGGCGTCAATACCTCAACTCAAAACGCTCTGCCGCTCGGCAAAACTGATTCATATCATAACCAGCGGGATTTAATCACCGTTGAAATTTCAAAATACAAAGTGGAAGATTTGGCTCCGGATATATTAGGAAAAATCCCCGAAAGCGCAAGAACCAACGCTGTCCGTTTGATTAAGATTGCCAATTACTGCTCGGATGCTGAAGCCCTTAAGAAACTTCAGGATTATACAGAAAAGGCATTGTCCGTTTTGTATGACGCCCCGACTCTCACTTTAAAGGGAGACCCATATTTTAAGCTGGAGGGGGTGAGATTGCGGGCTAATGTTCGTGTTTATATCCCCGGCGGAAAAGGCAGCGGATTATACACGCTGTATTTTGAAAATATGAATCAATTTAAAACGATTACGTTCCGAGACATTACTCCATTTATTGACACAGGCGATAAACTGACTATTGAGGTTCAGGACATAGCCTATGAATTCAGATTAATACAAGGCCTGACAGCAAGCGTTCAGATTTCTGTAGTGCCGCTGAATTTGGACAATGTCGAAAAAACAGTTACATATACCACCGCGGTAAAAGACACATCCGGCGATTCGTTTAAGCTTGAAATACCAATCCAGCAATCTGACGCATTAGTGCAAAGTCTGCGCAGCAATCCGGGATGCACGTCTGTGTCTGTTAATTGGGCAAGTCCTTCAGTGCCGCTCAAAAGCACGGTCAAGGCTTTTGATGGCCAGACGCTTGCAGCCACCGTGATTGAGAACAGTTTCAAAACAGCGCATAATGTAATTGTGCCGAATCTTCAGCAGGGAAAGACATACCGCTTTGTGATTGACTGCCTCAACCAGGGCGGTCAGACTTTTCCCGGCGGAGAAACTACCGCGACTACTGCCGCAGGCGCCTGTCCTGAACGGGTTGAATCAACCACCTGCAATACGCTTACCTTGAGCAATCCGAGCGCGACAGCAGGACCAGATTATATAGATTTCTCCTGGACAACCAACCAGCTCGCATCCACTGAAGTAATGTTTTCTCCGTCGCCGGACCTTTCGCTCAATTATGTTATGGCGGTCAAAAAAATCGGCGATGTCGTTACACAGGGCTGGGTAACTCGCGAAGGCTCGCGTCAATTTGAGACCAGCCATGGAATAAGACTTGCCGGATTAGAGCCGAGCACGAAATATTATTATAACCTTCGTTCATGGACGTTTGCAAATAATGATGAGACTGGAAATCCACAGGACGCAGTAGGTTATGTGGGAAATATCACGACCCTGCCGGGCCTTCCGCCTCCGACCGTTAAAATTACCGTGCGCTGTCCCTCCGAAGGAAATAAAGTTATTCCCGATATACCCGTAATCGTAAAGAAAAATACTGATATCGATTTTGGCGTATCCGTCAGCACCGGTCAAAGCGGTATAAGTAATGATGTCATTCTCGAACGCGGAACAAGCTACACCTTCGAAGTCCAGGCCAATTCCTGCTGCGAAGCCGCCTCAGCGCAGCTCGACGTTGCAGCCAACGCTCAGGGTTCTTTGCCAGTGGTAGTAATTAACGTCAACAAAATTGCGCCCCGCCGTGCTTTTGTGCTCGCCAACCAGAATACCGGCAGCGGCATTGCCGGTGCGACCGTTTCCGGCAAAAATTCTGCCGGCGCTTCTGTAAGCGTACAAACGTCCGCAAACGGCTCCTGGCTTATCGATTCAGGATTAAATCCCGGCTCTCATACATTTACAGTCACCAAAGACGGCTACAAAACAACAACAGCCAACATTACCGTAAATTCCTGCGGCCGTTTTATTGGTTCGCCCATAACTATGGTTCCGCGTGATTACACGCTGAACATTGTCGTTAAGAATCAGTCAAATCAGGCAGTCAAAAATGCGACGGTTCTCGTCAAAGAAGGCGATGCAACGATTGCCTCGCTCACTACAGATATCCAGGGCAAAGCAACGAAAGCGGGAACCTTTAATGACGACAATGAACATACCTTTACGATTGCTGTAACACCTCCCGCAGCAACCACGGGAAATATTCTGGCGACGCAGGATTTTGTGTCCATCACCAGCGCTTCCGTTCGCAATGCGACTATCACTTGTCCTGCGGACAAAAAGGCGCCGGTTCCATCTCAGATAAATATCTCGCAGACCGGCCAGCGTGCTCTGCAGGCAAGCTTTAAACTCGATGACGAAAAGGGAAACAGCAGCGTGGAGTATCAGAATCCGCAAGGCCAGATTACAACTACACCGTGGAAGATAGGGATGTATTCTCAGGGAAGCGGCGTATCTGACCACACAGTGCTTATTCAGGGCTCTGCAATGAAAGCCGGTACATATAAAATTAAGATTAAAACAAAAGACAAATGGAATAACACAGGTGAAAGTGCGGTCAGCGACTTTAACCTCTTTGGCGAAAGCCTCTGGGACTTTAAGGCCTCGCAGACAGGCTCCACAGTAATATTTACGTGGAAGAAATATCCTTATGCCGACAAGTTTGCAAAATATACAATTACCATCGGCACACAGACGCCCATTGAAATTACAAATATTGACACAACATCTTATACACTCACCAATTATACATCTGCTACGGCGCGCCAGGCCAGTCTTACCGCACGTGCCTCGGATAACACCGTTCTTGCTCTTCCAGCCGCTGTTTCTCTACAAGCTGCTGCGACTACCCAGCAAGGCGAACATACAACCACAACAACGCAAACACAGCAGACCCAAACCGGTCAGCAGACACAAACCGACGCAAATCAGGCCCCGGAAAAAACACTGCTTAAGTTCACCGGCAAGCCGTCAAAGGTTTATGTGAATAAGGAAATGTCCATTAAAGTGATAGCGCAGACTCTCAAAGCAAAAAAACTTGCCGCCGATTGTAATTTGAACTGGGGCGATGGAAACAGTATCCAGACCGGCACAGATGTCCTTGTTAAGCACACTTATCGGCAGGCCGGAACATTCACGATTAACGCCGCAGCATCTATTAAAGAAAGCGGAGCATATTCGCCGCCGCTGCCGGTAAGCACCGATATTACGGTCACTGTTGACCTGCCGGATATCAGCCTGACTAAAGGCACTCCCGCCGGCGGTGCGACGGGGTATAAATTTACGATAAAGGCCGAAGAAGGTTCTTACCCCATTGGAAATTGGACGCTTTCTTTCGGTGATGGAATTACCGAGTCCGGACAGGGAAAAGTCTCCAAAAGTATTAACCACGTTTACTCACAGACAGGAAGTTATAAAGTTGAATTTTCGGTAACCGATTCCACCGGTGCAGTAACCAAAAAATCGCTGACTGTGACAAAAACTACACCGTAAAGTTAAACTAAAAAAGAACAGGATATTAAATTAAAAAGGAGTATTTATGGAACCGAACGATTTAGGCAAGACTTCGACAGGTATGCAGGCTAACGTCGCAGGGCTGCTGTGCTATGTATTAGGATGGATTACCGGGCTTGTTTTCTTTCTCATCGAGAAGGAAAATAAATTCGTCCGTTTTCACGCCGCCCAGTCAATTATTGTTTTCGGCGCATTAACTGTATTGCAGATTGCGGTAGGGATTCTTATAGGATTATTTGCTGCGATACACTTATACTTTCTAACCCCTATCCTTGGTTTGCTTTATCCTATTTTCGGCTTAGCAGGTTTAATTCTCTGGATTATACTTATGGTTAAGGCTTATCAGGGCGAAATGTTTAAGCTGCCGATTGCCGGCGATATGGCTGATAAAATGGCAAATAAAGCAGCTTAACAGTAAATATTGGCTTAGAACTCTACAGATTTTTCTTGACAATTCAGGTATAGTTTGCGCATAATCTCAGTGGAGAAAAAAAGAAGTTTTTAACGATTAATAATGATTTTTGGTTGGAGGAAGAAGAAAATGAAAAAGTTATTTAGTGTATTGTTAGTTTTGGCTCTTTGTGGCTTGGCAAGCAGCGAAACAGTTGATTTCTACATCACCAATAGCGCGGGCAGTAACAACATCATGATAGCGCCGATGACCGACATCAACCTGTATGTATGGTACAGTAGTAGTACCAACCTCAGTACTTTCGACGTCAATGCTATCATTCTCGAGAGTTCCCCCAAAGGCAGTTTTACGGGTGGAGCAATTACTGCTACCAACAGAGATACCGATTTTGATTGGGTTGGATTGTATAGCTCTACGTATATCGAAGTCGCCGGTGTTGCATTAGACCTGACTACAGACCCGCCAGTAGGTCAGGCTCTGGGTCAAGGTGTTGCAAACCCGTTGGCGATGATATTCTTTCATTGTGATGCCGCTGGAGATGTAACAATCGACCTTGCATTTGTCGCGGCAGCAACTACTGGTTGGACTGAGTTAAGTGAAGAGTATGGCGATACTATTACTACGCACGGGATGACAATTAACCAGATTCCCGAACCAGCATCCGTTGTTTTGCTAATCTTCGGCGGATTGGCTCTGCTTGGACGACGAAGAAAAAAATCATAGTTTTAAGTTCTTAGTTTTTAGTTCTGAGTTGAGGAATCGCCTGCGGCGAAAATGAGCAATTAAATCATCGGCAACGGATGAGCTGATTTGGGTCATACTGAATTTGCGGGGCAATTGTTTTTAAATCATTAATAAATCTTTTGCCGTCGGTCCAGTAGCCTGCGGTGGGCTTGAGATTTTGACATTTTTCCACAAAATAACTGTTAATACACCCCATTAACTGCTCGCGCAGATATTTGCTTACCATCGAAGCTAAACAGGCCGGCAGAAAAGTCGCATCGGCCTTGACGATAAAATCTATTTTTATATTTTTAATACCGCTCCCTGACCCAACTCCGCCAAAAGGTTTCGCCGAGGTCTGCAACGGTCGCGACTCTGAACCGCCGGTAAAACCGGCGGCTAAATACTCTGTGGAAAGTTCGTAACTGCTTATATTGTCATTTTCATCGAGGACTTTTAGCTCCATATCAGGAAACATCGTTCTTAACTGGCGGGTATATTTTGTCCTGCCGCCCTGGCGGTCTATTATAAAATGGAAATTGGTGTGCTGAGCGCTCTTGATAATTTCATCAACAAGACTGCAAACCGCCATAAAGAGTACCGTGGACTTGTTATTTACCTTGCCAATCATATCGTTGTAGAAAGCCACATCGAAACAGAAGCTCTTTAAGGCGATAAGAGACATATTATGCTTTTCGAGATTTCTGCCGAAAGCCCCTGCTGAAATCGCAATATCATCGTGATTGAATTTTATATCACGATGGCTAAGGTCTTTATGCCAGGGGTATTGAGCCAGTCTATTTTTGCAGGCCGGACAGAGTGCATCTATAAGTTCCGTTATTGATGCCGGCGTTTTGCCAAGAATTCCAAGGCAGGAAAGCACCGTTTTTTCGAGATATGCTATACCGGTTGAAGGGGTGTATGCCTTTTTGCTGTCGCAGATAAGGAGTCTGCCGGCAAGGTGTTTTTTGCTTGATGAGACGCTGTCCGAAAGGAGCTGCCACGTATTGCTTCCAATTTTATCGGCAGGCACGCTGAAACAGGCCGCCGAGACGACAAGCGGCCCCAAAATCGGGCCCAGCCCCGCCTCATCTATCCCTACTACAACCGTATCTGTTAAATTCCCTTTCATCGCTCCGTCGCCATAGCTCTGTACTATATAATCCCAATAAATCCGGGCAAAAAAGTAATAAAACGTCAGCGAAACTCCACCACGGCTTTGGAGCGTCGGCGACTTCCGCCCGCATCCTTTCATAACTTATAATAAATTTTCATCTATGCCGAATCAAACAAAAAACAAAAATAAAAAAAACCGCCGAAAAACGGGCGGTTAACTATAAATCCACAATTTTTTATATTTTATTTTTGTTTTTTACATATGCGTTTTTACATAGCTCATCGGGAAGTATCTGCCGGGACAGCTTGTCGTTGTGCTGTGGCCGGGCGTGGTATTATGGCCGTAGATTCGGCTTGCGGGTATATTATATCTCTCTGAAAGGAAGCGCACAAGTTTCATAAGCGAGGCCATCTGGCTGCTGGTCGGCTTTGCACTGTCGAAATTGCCGACAAGACAGATTCCTATCGCATCCTCGTTGGCCCAGTTTGATACGCCCGTTTTGCAGTGAGCGCCGGTCTTTTGGCCTGTCCAGCGGAAAGTGGGGTCAATTTCGCCGTTGCCGCAGCCGGAACCGTTGCCGATTAGAAAATCATAGCCTATCCCGTCCCAGCCATTGGTTCTGCGGTGATAATCATCGATGGACGCGACATTGCCGGTATCGGTGGCCGAGTGATGAATTACGATTGCTCTCCAGCTTTTTTCCAGTCCGCCGGAAGGAACCCAGCCGTAAGGCGCGGAGGGAGAAGACTTATATGTTTTATAATTTTCAGTTGTTGTTTTGTATGAGGTTGACGGCGATTTATAAGTCGTGTAATCGCTGCTGCCATGGTGAAGCTCCGGCACAATACCTGTTATCCGGGGTGCATAGCTGTCTTCTTCCACGCAGCCGATAAACAGAACTGCTGTCATCGACAGATAAGCTGCAGCAACTAACGCCAATACCTTTTTAAACACTAAAATACTCCTGTAGATTATTCTTAATTTCGGCAAAATACAGGGAAGGCTTTATGCAACCCTAAGCTCGTGCGGATTTATCCGCCTCGCAGGCGGATTTACTGTTTAACTTGACCATATGAACGGAGTTGCCGGATTGATTGTATTCGACGGCATCCATATAGGACCTGATTAGCAGGACGCCTCTGCCGCAGGTTTTATAGATATTATCGCCCAAACGGGGGTCAGCGAGATGATCAGAATCGAAGCCTTTGCCCTGGTCGGTAACCCACAAATCAATCTTTTCAGGAGACAAATCATACTCAATAACAACATTTCTGGCGGGGTCCTGTTTGTTGCCGTGTTTGACCGCATTTACGACAGCTTCTTCCATAGCAAGATGAATCGCAAACAGGTCATCATCCGAATATCTGAGCTGCTGGATATGGCATAGAATCTTAGCGCATATATGTCTAAGTTCCGGTACTACGCCCTTTGAAATAATCTTTTCATGAGTACAGGCTTTTAAAGTCATAATAATATATTATCGACCTAAATAAACTGACGCATAACCTGCCGGACGAACAAAATAAGGCTATTTGAGAGACTGCATCGCCTTTTTGACATCGGGATAGATATCAAAAATCTCGTCAAGCCTGGTGATTTTGAAAATATCGTAAATTTTTGGGCCGATGCTGCAAAGCTTCAGCCGACCCTTGTTCTCGTTAATTCTCTTGCTTACCCTTATCAGCAAGCCCAGGACGGCGCTGGAAAGAAAATTAACGCTGCTGAAATCAATCACAAAATTTACAGGGCCGTCAATTAAAGGCATTATAGAGTCCTCGAGAGCCCTAATATCCTCGTCATCAAGAATTTTCTCATCAGCTAAAGTAACTATCGTAGCGTTTTGAGCATAATAAACACTTATCCGCGGTTTTACCTCTTCCATAGGTTTTACTCCAAAATTTTGTCCCCAAAGTAATAATAGTAGGCAAAACATAACAAGAAGTCAAGCAAAGAGCAATTTGTTAATTTTTCAGACCCATCTAAAAAAACTATTGAAGGCTGCGATAAGTTTTGGTAGTAATATTCTGGCCATTCAAGAGTTTGTGGATATTTTGAGTTCTGTTTACGCCCTAAATTACGACGAAAACAGCCTTTTCCGTCATAGATGGATAAATTTGATTTTAGATATAAAATCTGAAAAATTCTGAACATATTATTATAAAATATAGTACAATAGTAAAGATATCCTGATATACTGTTATAAGTCATATAACCGCTATCTTAACTAAGGTTTCCGGGGTAAATTTCAGTTAGAGCGTAAAAATGTGTGTCCGATACCCCTAAAACTCGTCGGACTAATCTGAACATAGTAAACAATTTGTTTTGGAGGATAAAAAAATGAAGATAAGCAGATCAACAGGTTACGCATTGGTAGCCGTGGGCTATGTAGCACAGTATTACAGAGAAGGTGCGGTATTAGCCTCGCGTGTATCCAAGCAATATAACATTCCACTGGAATATCTGCTGAAGATTCTTCAGCAACTCGTACGAGCCAATGTGCTCCGCAGCAAACGAGGTCCACGCGGCGGATTCTTCCTCGCTAAGCCGGCAGAAAATATCTCGCTGCTCGAAATCATCGAAGCTGTGGACGGCCCAATATTCAGCCAGCTGCAACTGGCCGAACAAACCAACAATGAGCCATTCAGCCTAAAGATGGAAAAAGCCTGCCGACAGGCATCTGAACGAGTCCGCGAAATCTTTGCTGCCTCAAAACTTTCAGAAATGCTTTCTGACTGAAAAACCTTTATTAACCCTTCGATTTCACTCAGGGCAAGAATGAGAATAAAGGATTTTCAGAAACTGATAGCCGAAAGGTATCAGAAGCGGGATAGAAAGCGCGGAACGCCAAAGACCTTTATGTGGTTCGTTGAAGAGGTTGGTGAACTTGCCACAGCCCTTGCGGATGAAAAAACCACCAAAAAACAAAAGGAAGAAGAATTCGCAGACATTCTCGCATGGCTGTGCACACTTGCCAATATAAACGATGTGGATATCGAAAAGGCGTGCTTAGATAAATACCACAAAAAGCAGCCGAAAGGATTTAAATAAAAAAGAGACAGGAATTTTCGCTCCTGTCTCTTTCTTTCGAATTATCCTAATATTTCATACATATATCACTCAGGCTAAGGCCGCTGCTGGCGCCAATACCTGCCGAATTCGGCAAAGTCCCTGAAGTTTATTCTGCCATCATAATACAGGTCAACATTAGGGTCGTTTGGCGGTGATAAAAGCCAGTTATCTACCAGGACATCAAGGTCCTTATAGTCAATCACACCATCGCGGACAAAATCAGGCGGCCAGGGAGGTAATGCGACGCCAAACAGGCCTGTGTCCGGCGAGACATCCATCTGCAGACCTTCGCGTGCAAAGGCCTTGTATGAAATCACATCTCCCGCTCTCCGCTCCAGCATCGACAGCGGCAATTCGAACCTTACACCTGATGGAACCGGCGGAACATCCGCATCTTTGGATGTATATGTCAGTTCATAAGTTATTCCATTGGGGTCTAAAGACACCCA
>JAPLMW010000062.1 GCA_026386845.1 Phycisphaerae bacterium | reverse complement strand
TTTGCAAGAAGTTTTGCCTAACTTCAGACTGTATGTAACTCCAATCAACGCAGACCCGACTAAACCGGCTATCAAGTTGACGGAACCACCAAAGTTTATCAAAGAAATCGCAGATGATTTAAACTTGTTTTATACAACCGGATTCCAGGAAGATCACAAGGCATTATCAAATAGAGTGTTCACTGAATCCGAATTTATTACACAGAGCAGCATGGTTCTGGAAGAGCGGCTTAATTTGCTCAATTATGCTTTTGAACACTATAATGATGGCCTCCTATTCTTTTATTTTTCTAGTACCGACCTGCAGGCGCACATGTTATGGTGGGATTCTGATATGAAGCACCCAACTCGATCAGCAGATGATGCAAAGAAATGCTTCAACCATCTCAAAGATATCTACCGTAAAATGGATAATGTACTTGGTGATATTCTACGGCGATATGGCATTCGCGAGGCAGTTCAATCTCAATACATGGCTGCGAGATAACGGTTATCTGAATCCATCGAATTGCACTTCTATAATGAAAGATGTTGATTGGGGTCGAACCAGGGCGTATGGCTTGGGAATAAATGGTTTATATATTAATGTCAAGGGACGAGAAAAATACGGTATTGTGGAACTGGGAAAAGATCGCGAAACACTTATTGAGGAACTTATCGATAAACTTGAATCTGTTACCGATACCGATGGCAGGAAGGTCATTCGAAAGGTACATCGTACCGATAAAATTTATTCCGGCGCAGCGACCAGGCTGGCTCCTGATTTGATTGTTGGTTATTGTCGTGATTTCAGGGCATCATGGGCTACTTGTCTAGGCGATGTAACAAATGAGATTCTCTTTGATAATGACTCGGCGTGGAGCGCTGATCATTGTGCTGATGTTTCAGAAGTGCCGGGTGTTATATTCTGCAATAAACCAATAACTGCTGCGGCTGCGTCTCTGATAGATGTTGCGCCCGGTATTCTTACCGAATTTGGATTAAATGTTCCATCCGCAATGGAAGGCAAAAATATATTTTCTACATAAAATAAAGGATCGACAAATATGGCAAAAATCAAGATTGACTCAAGTCTTTTTTACCGTGCGAAAAAGGCCGCCGAAGTTGCCGGCTATAGCAGTGTCGAGGAGTTTATTATTCATACTATTGAAACAGAGACTGCCAAACATGAAACCAGCGAACCGGATGAAAAGGTTGGCGACCAGCTTCGAGGACTTGGGTACATAGAATGATGAATTTTCTGGCCCAATTGACGGCTTTAATAAATGTAGCGGCCAATGCTTTAGCTGGTATTCTGCTGGCTCCCGTTGCCGTCCTGCCGGGATGGCTATCTAACACAATCATCTCTGCGGTCACCGGCATTTTGTTGCTGGCCATCTTCAAATATACCTCAAACCAGCGTGCCATCGGTAAGACCAGAGATGATATAAAGGCTAGTTTGCTCGCCCTGAAATTATTCAAGGATAGTATAGTGGTTACACTGCAGTCACAGGGCAAAATCTTTCGGGGGGCATTTCTGTTGCTTTTTCATTCCCTATTTCCCATGCTCGTAACTATAGTGCCGATATGTCTGTTGCTCGCACAGATGAGTCTCTACTATCAGTTAAGGCCGCTTCGTGTGGGCGAAGAAGCTATTGTAACAATGAAATTGAGCGGCGATGTCGGCTCCAACATGCCAAATGTGAGTATCGAAGCTATGCCGGGCGGCGATGTAACAATAGGGCCGGTTAAAGTTTTGAGCAATCGCGAAATATATTGGAAAATAAGAGCTTGTCAGAATGGATACCATAAGATAATTTTCAATGTCGATCGGCATCAGATTACAAAAGAGTTGGCAGTAGGCGATGGCTTCATGCGGGTCAGTCCTCTGCGGCCGGGATGGCGATGGACTGATATCTTGCTATATCCCCACGAAAAACCTTTTGCTGTCGATTCGATTGTTCAATCTGTTAGCATCGATTATCCGCCGCATCCGTCACGAATAAGCGGCACGGACCGGTGGCTGGCTTATTTCTTTGTTGTCTCAATGGTTTTTGCATTGATATTCAAACCGTTCTTAAAAGTTAAAATATAGACAGATTAATCGGCTCATTAATTTATTGCCCTTTCTATGATTCCTTTAACCTGCGATACCGCCGGCTCGTCGGGAATAATTCCGGGATCAGAAACACCCTTTACAAGCAAAAACGCATCATCGTAGGTATGCTTGCCGGTAAAAATCCCCTTATCGGCAACTTGTGATGCCTTGACGTTTGCCTTGAGGTTAAAACCTTTTTCCCCGACAAGCACCAGATCCGGAGCATCGTCAAGATATGGACCTGAATATATCTGCTGCTTGCGGTATATATCCCTTATTACCTTTTTACCATCGATCTGCAATGAACCGAAAAGCCTCTCGAGTTGCGAAAGCACATCCTGAGCCTGAGTCTCATCGACAGTTCCGGCTGGGTACTTTCCTTTGCGATTTAGATAAATCCTCGCAGGATCGAGCACAAATGCTTTCGTTCCATAGCAAATGTTTTCCTGTGAAATTTCCTGCCCATGCTTAAACTGCAAAAACCCTTCTTCCATCAGAACGCGATTTAAATAGATGTCCTTGTCGAGTCTTTCAAAACCGTGGTCGGACAACATCATCAGTAGATCGTCATCCTGAAGTCGGCTGGCGATTTCACCTATGGTACTGTCGATTCTTCGAAAGTAATTGAGAAAGAAATCGTGGTACTTATGGTTTGTGTCCTCATAGGCATCCCAGAGAAAGTGCATTAATCTGTCCGTGCCTGTAAAGACGAGCATAAAAATCCGCCAGTCAGAGTTGTCCCACAGATACCTGTAAGCTCTTATTCTGGCGTCGTGGGTTTCATCCATATCCTTTATAAACAGGTCCATTGATTTGTGCGCTATGCGAGAATCGACATCAAGCCGATAGCCAAAGCTGTTGAGCGTTGGTATCAGAGACGGTGGATAAACACTCTTTTCATATTCTATCGATATAAATCCAGATATATGCACGCCGTTCATCGGACGGACCGGATAGGTTGAAGGGACGTTGATTATGACGGATGTTTCTTTAGTGAGTTCCCAGAAAGGCGGCATTTTCAAATCACTGAAATTTGGAAATCTTATTCTATAGGAATGAGGCACCAGTTCTGTAAAACCGAAGATACCGTGCTTACCTGGATTCTCGCCCGTAATTATCGATGACCATGCTACGGATGATACCTCTGGCAAAGAAGATTTCATTTTTTTGAATATTGCGCCGGACATCAATTCGGTCGTGTGAGGCATAATGCCAGCTTGAGCAAATCCCTTGATCATATCAAATGGCACGCCGTCAAGGCCGATTATCACAGTTTTTTTATTCGTTGCCATAACATCCGTTCGTAACTATTCCCCCGGCACATATATTACAGTCCTTGACAAGGACAAACCGCCCCAGCTCCTGAACGTCATTGAAATCTTTGACCGCCAGAGGCTTTTTTGTCTTAATTGTAACCTGGCCAACCTCAAGATTCTTGAGTATGTCGCCATCCTGTTCAATAACATCGAGAGTTGAAGAGTCAACCCTCTTGTGAATGTTTTCTATCCTGCAACTGGTTTCTTGTGTAGCGCAGCGTATCGTCAGTTTCTGATTCTTCGCGAAATCTTGTTTCGACATCCAAAAAATATTTGCACGGATTGTGTCCGTTAAAGTCGGTTCCTTGCCGGCAGTGCAGATTATGTCGCCCCGCTCAAGAAAAACCGAATCAGAGGTAGTAAACCCGATACACTCACCAGCAACGGCCTTGTCGGTATCTTTCAGAAATTTCTCGATGGATTTTACAGTTGTTATCTGGCCACTGGGCAGAATTTTGATTAGAGAATTCTTTTCGATGAAACCTGTTTCCACTCGACCTGCGTTAATTCTCTTATCGCCGACCTTATACACATCTTGAATCGGAAGAAGCACTGGCTTAGCCTCCGATGGCGGCGTGACTTTCAAACTGTCCAGACTCTCGAGGAATGTCGGCCCCAAATACCAGGGCATATGTTCTGCCTTTATGGCGATGTTATCGCCTTTGACTGCCGCGATAGGGATATAAGTGATTGGCTCGATGTTTATTGAGTTTAACCATTGCTGGACATCCTGCCTTACGGAATCAAAACGCGCCGCACTATAATCCGTCAGATCCATCTTATTTATAACAACGATGACCTGTCGCAATCCGAGCATCGACAGCATATATGAATGTCGTTTTGTCTGTTCCTTTACGCCGTCAACGACATCAACTATCAGCACGGCCGCATCCGCCTGCGATGCGCCGGTAATCATATTCTTCACAAATTCAACGTGGCCGGGAGCGTCGATAATGACGTACTGTCGTTTATCGGTTTTGAAAAACACCTGTGTCGTGTCAATGGTAATTCCCTGCTGACGTTCCTCTTCGAGATGATCAAGCAGATAGGCAAATTCCGTCTCTCTCCCCAGTCCCGATGAGATTTTTTGGATTTCAGCCATCTTACCGTCCAGCAGCGAATTGGTATCGTAGAGCAGCCTTCCGATGAGGGTTGATTTACCGTGGTCAACGTGGCCTACAATGACAAATTTTAATTGTTGTCTCGACATATTTACCTTTTCTATGTTAGATGCTTATTTCAGTTCCCCATTTCCGCCGCATGTTCCGTTCTATTTGACCGAATACCAGTTTATCCACAAGAATGCTTATGAGCGCGATAGAAAGCATTACCGCAATCACCTGGCTCATATCATTCAACTCTCTGCCCATCATCAAAAGGTACCCAAGCCCCATGCTGACAAACAGTAGCTCTCCCGCCATCAGCGACCTCCACGCAAAAGCCCATCCCTGTTTCAGTCCCGGAATGATTACCGGCAGCGCCGCCGGAAGCATCACCTCCCAGAACAGCGTCATATTCCGTGCGCCCATATTTTTCCCTGCCTTGATATACAGGCGAGGAACATTCCGTATACCTGAATCGAACGCGATGGTGATGGAAAAAAGAGCACCCATTATAACCACAAAAATAATGGCTTTCTCATTTAAACCAAACCACAGCAGCGCCAGCGGCAGCCAGCAGATGCTCGGCAGTGTCTGAAGCCCAAGAACCAGCCCGCCCAATGTATCATTGACAAGCTTGTATTTACACATCAACATCCCCATCATGCCGCCCAGTACGATTGAAATCCCGTATCCGATGAAAATGCGTTTTAGGCTGATTCCAATGGCGATCAGGAAAGAAGAATCGCTCAAACCGGAAATAAGTGTCGCAAAGACTTTCAAGGGCGATGGGAACACGTATTCCGGCCATAATTTGAGCAGCACCAAAGCTTCCCACAAAATAAGCAGAAAAAAATAAAAAATTATCTGTCTAATTATTTTCTTTTGCATCAAACTCTTCTTCAAATACCTTTTGGATTTCAAATTGCAATTCCGCAAGAATCTGCCGCACAATTTCCATTAGACCGTAATCCTCGATGCGCCGTGGCCGTTCCAGATTGACTGCAAACGACGACTTTATCACCGCAGGAAGTGATGAAAAAACAATCACCCTGTCGCCGAGGCACACCGCTTCTCTGACATTATGCGTAACAAATATTATTGTTTTTTTTGTTTTAGCCCAGATTTTTTGCAGTTCCATGTGCAGCATATCCCTTGTCTGCGCATCAAGCGCCGCAAACGGTTCATCCATCAGCAAAATCTCCGGATTGATAGCAAGTGCCCTTGCCAGAGCGACTCTTTGTTTCATCCCGCCTGATAATTCGTGAATGTAGGCATCCTTAAAATGGATCAGGTTCACCATATCCAGGTATTCAAGTGCGATTTCCTGCCGCTCTTTCGGGGAAAGTTTTTTTAATTTCAACCCGAATTCCACGTTTTTTTGCACCGTCAGCCACGGAAACAATCCCAAATCCTGAAAAATTACCAGCCTCTCAGGGCTTATACCCTCTATCAGCTTGCCTTTATGAAGGACCTTCCCACTGGTCGCCAAGTCTAATCCCGCGATGATATTCATAAGGGTTGTCTTGCCGCATCCTGACGGCCCGACTATGCAGAGAAACTCCCCATTCTTTATTTCCAGATTTATATTTTGCAGCACCGCCAGTTCGCCGTTGCGCCCCTTGAAAGACTTCGATAAATCGCATATCTCTATCATGGCTGTCTAATCCCGGATGGGATTTAATCCTTTTTCCTTTAATACCTCATTCAAGATGGACAAGTCGTATATACCCGAAATGTCAGGCAATTTGGAACCAAGAAATCCCTGCTCAAATGCCCATCGCACAGACGTAAACAGTGAGCTTTTAATCGGGTCATAAGTTATCTTCAACCTGCCAAAGGCATCATCTATGATATCGTCAGGCAGAGATTTCCCGGTTAATCGTTTTAACTCCTGGTTTAGGATTTTCTTCGCCCCCGGCTTGTTTTCATTGATCCAGCCGGTCAGTTCCACATGTGCCGCTATCCATTTCTTGACCAGTTCGCGATGATTATTGAGAAATGTTTTGCTCACTATAAGATGAGCCGTCACAAATTCTCCCTCCGGCCAGATTGTGCGTTCATCGAGGAATATCTTTCCGTTGCCTTCCTTGACCAGTCTGCTTACCCACGGTTCCACCGTCCATGCGCCGTCGATTTCTTTTTTCAAAAACAGCGTTAACTGGTCTGGATTGCTAATCGGTAAAACCTGAATATCGCCGCCTTTATCCTTTAAAACAAAACCGTTATCTTTTAACCATCCGCGCAGTGCGACATCCTGCGTATTTCCCAATTGCGGCGAGGCGATCTTCTTCCCGTGAAAATCCGCTATCGTATTGATTCCAGCGTCAGTTCTGATTACTAGTGCCGAACCGCCACTCGTCGCGCCTGCGACGATTCGCAGAGCTTCCCCGTTCGATTTAACATAGCCGTTTACTGCCGGATTGGGACCTATGTAAGTCAAATCAATTTCTCCTGCAAACATTGCCTCTATAGCCGAAGGACCGGCGTTAAAAACACTTGGAACAATTTTGACCTCAGCGCCTAACGCCTTTTGGAAAGTTCCATTCGCCAATCCTATTATTGCCTGCGAATGCGTTATATTAGGAAAGAAGCCTACTCTGATTGCTAATTCATCACTTTTGGAAGACCTAAAAAATAGCAGAACAAACAATGAGACAATCAAAACTATAAAACCGGCAATAATCTTTCGCATAATCTTTCTCTATAACCCGACCTGCCGGTCGGGAAAAACTTGGGTTACATGTAACCGAGCGCCCGCAACTTTTGCATCATGTAGTCTGATTCCTTATCCTGCGCACGGCCGCTTCGCTCGGATACTTTTGAGGTCCTCAATTCATCAACTATCTTATCTATCGTATCCGCTTCGGAATCAACAGGCTTGCAGCACGTCTCGCAACCGATACTGCGAAAACGTTTTTTATTTTTTGCAAGATACAGTGACACTATCGGAATATTCTCCCTTTGTATATATTCCCAAACATCTATTTCTCGCCAGCCCAGTATCGGATGGATTCTGAGATGTTCTTCATCAGCCGCCTTTGTCTTATATTGATCCCACATCTCCATTGGCTGATTCTTGTAGTCCCACTCAAAATCCTCATCACGTGGACTAAAGACCCTTTCTTTGGCACGTATGCCATGCTCATCTCTTCTGATTGCCAGATACAAGGCCCTAAAGCCATATCTTGCGATCGCCTGTTTTAAGGCAATCGTTTTCAGCTCCGTGCAGCAGGTAAATTTGCTGCTGGCAGGGCCAATACCTTTCGCGATTGCCTCCTCGTTCTTGGCCACTATCAAATTCAGGCCCCATTCTCTGGCATACCGGTCTCTGAACTCGTAAATTTCCTTGAACTTGTACGTTGTGTCGATGTGTACGACGGGAAATGGAATTGCACCGAAAAATGCTTTTCGAGTCAACCAAAGAAGACAAGTAGAGTCTTTGCCTATAGACCAAAGCAACGCCACTTTTCTGAACTGACAATAGGCCTCACGAATGATAAAAATACTTTGGTTTTCCAAAGTGTCCAAATGGCTAAAATTCCTTTCCATACAAAAAGCCTCTCAAAAGTCATACTAAAGCATTATTAAACTAACTTAAAGGTGAAATGTCAAGAAGAAAAAAAAGGCATAAGCATCGGAATATAAAAATAGTTATGATATTTTAATGTGTTATATTTATATTTTTAGCAGCTTTTAAATTGACATTAATTGGGTTTTACTTTAGATTTAGCGATATAGATAACACATCATATTAATGTTATAGTTAAGGTGTTTCTTTGTGCCAAGAAAGGCTGATAATCAAAAGGGAAATATGTATTTTAATGGATGAACAAGAATGACTAATGAAATGAAAAACGCAATTTTGGGTCTGATTTTAGGTGTTATTTTATCTGCGCCGTTTCAAAGCTTTGCCAAAGATGGCAAAAATGAAGCCGACGCTGCAATGCAAAAGCCCGAAGTTGTTGTAATCATCAGTGATAAAGTGTTAAGGGATAATTTCCTTGGCATAGGAGTGCAATGGAGTTCTTATCCATGGTGGGATATTTCAGAAAAAGACTGGGAAAAAGTCTTTCGCCGAGTGGAGTTTATGCAACTACCATTTGTAAGAGTCATGCTCGATTCTTTCTGGTATTGCCAAGGTTTTGATGAGCAGGGCAAGCCTGTGTATACATGGGACACCAGTTATATGAAAAAACTATACAAGCTCTTGGACTGGTGTGAAAGAAATAATGCCACGGTAATGATTGGCGAATGGGGCAGGCCAGGCGGCAAGGATCTCGATCTCCCCAATGACGACCCCAGATGGACAATGATCATTGGAGATTTTCTTAAGCGTATGTTTGAGAAAAAAGGTTATACATGTCTGAAATACTACAATCTTATAAATGAGCCTCATGGCGAGTGGTCTGGAATTACCTGGCAGGAGTGGAAAAAGGCCATAGATAATCTGCATAAAGAGATACGGCGAAGAGGTCTGGACAACAAGATAGGAATCGCCTTACCCGATGCAGACATGGATTGGACAGTAAATGTGCTACAGGATAAGCAGCTGAAAAAGCAAACGGATGTTTACGATGAACATTGGTATGTCAAGCGTTCTGAAATAGATGCGGGCAGTCTCGAAAAATATACCGTCACTCAGGTTAACCACATCAAGACAAAAGACCCTGGCAAACAATATTTTCTGGGTGAAATTGGCATAATTGACGGCAAAACTGAACTGGACCAGCAGCTTAATGTCTATAAATTCTGGTATGGGGTATACATGGCTGATGCAGCAATACAAATGTTACGAGGCGGGATGTCGGGCTTTATGGCCTGGAATCTTGATGATGCTATGCATTTTTGTGGTGACGGTGGCGAGTACATGAATGCACTATCCGATAAGTTGCCTGCGGATGCATATGCCAGACGCAAAATATGGGGATTTTGGAATATAATCGGCGCAGAAAATAGTACTCCGGAAGATGAGCATATGAGACCGTGGTTCTACAGTTGGTCTTGCCTGGCCCGGTCTTTCCCCGCTGGATGTGAGATCTTGGAAGTGAGTTCAACTGGAATTGATAGGTTAAGAGTTGCTGCCGCCCGAACACCCGTACAGGAAAAGTATCATATTTCTTTTGCCATATGCAATAATAATGATTCCCCGCATGATGTGAAGATAATCTTCCCATGTGCGCAAGAACCTGTTACTATGGGTATGTATAAATACGTCGACCTGAATAGAGACGACAAAGTTGATTCTTGGTCGCAAGTTGTAAATGAGCAAGGCAGTGACATATTCCCCAAGCCTGTTGAGATACTAAAAGATATAAATCTTCAAGACGGCATTACTTTAAAAATGTCTCCAAACTCTGTAATAATAGCAAGCAGCCGAGAAAGTGGAGAACCTGTTAAACTAAAAGCAAAGTAGCTTTAGAGCTAAGAAAAATTGTTAGTTCCTAGATTGACTATGAAATTCTTTCTTTCTGTAAAACTCATAGTAGGGAGTATACTGTGTGTTTTTGCCGTAAGCTGTCTTCTCTGGTTTGCCTTTTCCACCGAGATTAATAAAACCAAACCATCTCATATTGTTCTGATTAGTATTGACACCTGTCGTGCCGATCATCTCGGTTGCTACAACCGAGAGCAGAAGACGACGCCCAATATCGATGCGATTGCCCGTGAAGGAATACTTTTTGAACAAGCTTTTTCCCCCGTCCCACTAACGCTGCCAGCTCACTGCTCGATGCTTACAGGTCTCAACCCGCTTTCTCATCAAGTTCATGACAATTATGATTCGCAACTTGGAGCGGCAAATACAACTCTTGCTGAAATACTGCGAAATAACGGTTTTAAAACATGTGCCGTAATCGGAAGTTATGTGCTTGATGCAAAGTTCGGACTCAATCAGGGATTCGACACTTATATAGACTCCTATAACAAGCTGGAGGACAAACTGGACAATGGACGAATTGCAGTAGAGACTACTACGCTTGCCTGCAGGTTTCTGAACGGACTCAGGACAGATGAAAAATTCTTTCTTTTCGTTCACTATTATGATCCACATTTTCCCTATCTGCCACCGGAACCTTACGATTCGAAGTATGCCGACAACTTGTATGCCGGAGAAGTTGCGTATGTTGATAGTTGCCTTGGGCAGATCATCCAAAAGTTAAAGGATTTAAACCTATATGAGTCAACTCTACTGATTATAACTGCTGACCATGGTGAAATGCTTGGAGAACATGGTGAGGATGAGCATGGTTACTTCATCTACAACAGCGCGGTAAAAATACCTCTGATAGTCAAGTTTCCACATAACCCCAGAGGCAAACGGATAAATCATCCGGTAAGTTTGGTCGATCTTGTACCAACTATCTGTGAACTTTTGAAAATTGACACCACAGCCCAAACCGATGGTATAAGTTTGCTGCCATTGCTAAATGGTAAAAATCTTACAGAAGCAAACGCTCGGGTAATTTACATGGAGTCTTTTTTACCAGTGCAGTATGAATGTAGTCCTTTATTGGGCATCTTAATAGGCAATTGGAAATACATTAGTGCGCCACGAGTTGAATTATATGACATTAGCCGGGACCCTTATGAAATTAACAATTTAGCAAAAACTCGTACAGGGCTAATCCAATCTATGCAAGAGGAGCTAGACTCTGTAGTCAGCGGCAGCGGAAATAGTTATAAAAGGCAGCAAAATACTTCTGTATCCGATCAGGAAACGATAAAACACCTTGAAAGTCTGGGATATGTTCAGGCTAATAAAAAAGTAGGTTGCTCTGAGTCGCTTCAAAGCAAAAACGATCCAAAAGATTTTATTTATCTGCACAGACAAAGCAAACAGTTCAATGCCTTTCTAATCAGGAAGCAGTATGAACAAGCAAAATCGCTGGGCGAAAAAATATTGCTTGAAGATACGCAGAATGCGTATCTTTATTATAAAATGGGTGCAATTTGCATGGCTCTGGGCGACCTGAAACAAAGTGAACAGTACTACAAGAAGGCCTTGGCCGTTGATGAAGATTGGGCAGAGGCACATTTCTACCTTGCTAACGTTTTACTACAGCAAAATGCGGCAGCCGAAGCTATCGACCACTACCGGCGTGTGCTCGAACTGATGCCAGACTGGTCTGAAGCACAGGAAAATCTTAAACTGGCCCAAACTCTACAGGAACAAATAGAGGCTAGCAATACAGCATTAAAGCAAGCGATTGAAAGCCCATACCGGGATTTTGCGTCTCATGCAAGGTTAGGTAATTTATATTATCATATAGGTGATGTTGAAAAGGCAGTTTATCACTGGAATGCAGCTCTGGAGCTTGAGCCTAACCATCTGGAGGTCATGAATAATCTTGCCTGGGTCAGCGCTGTCCATACAAATCCTAAAGTTCATGACCATAAGTTAGCAGTGAATCTTGCCTTGCGAGCCTGTGAAATGACCAGTTTTAGGCAGCCCAAGTTTCTTGTTACACTTGCTATGGCCTATGCGGCATCAGGTGATTTTACCCGGGCCGTTGAGATTCAGCAAAAAGCTATTGAGGCGGCATTTTCAAATGAGCAGCAAGCACTTGTCCCAAAGATGCAAGAACTATTAAAGTTGTACAAAAATGCGAAACCACTGCGGCAAGAATAGAGGATGCTTAGAGAATGTTTCAGGAGCGTTCTTGAGTCATTTTTTGTTTAAGGGTATAATGGGTTCAGTTGGAATAGTTCTGAACGTGCCGAAAGGGAAAAATGAAGAATTGGCGTCGTTGTTATCTGTGTTATTTAATTATTCTCATTTTGACAGTTGTTGTCGTAGCAGCTTTTTTTGTGTTCCTACAACAAGGTTTCAAGAATAGAATTAAGGGGGTTGTCCTTATAAGTATAGACACCTGTAGATCAGATCATCTAGGCTGTTACGGGTATCCCTACCAGACCACTCCGAATATTGATATGGTCGCAAAAGAGGGGCTAATTTTCGAGCATATGGTTTCACAAGTGCCTGTGACGCTTCCTTCACATAGTTCTATGCTTACCGGTTTGCTGCCGCCTTCCCATGGTGTACACGATAATTTTGAGGCTCGTTTAGCCGAAGCGAATAAAACTCTTGCTGAAATAATGCATGATAATGGTTTTACTACTGGTGCAATTATAAGTGCTTTTGTTCTCGATTCACAGTTCGGCATAGCTCAGGGGTTTGATTCCTATGATGACGATTATAATGAGGAAGAGATCAATGGTATCGAAAATGGACGCCGGGCAACAGAAACAAGCCGGTTAGCTTGCAATTGGCTTACAGATCGCAAAACAAAGAAGTTTTTTCTTTTCTTACACTTTTACGATCCTCATTTGCCTTATGTGCCCCCCGAACCTTTTGCCTCGGCACACAAGGGGAGACCTTATGACGGAGAAATCGCCTATGTCGATGCATGTATCGGTAAAGTGATTCAAAAACTAAAGGAACTGAACCTTTACGACAAGACTCTTGTGGTGATTACCGGCGACCATGGTGAAATGATGGGAGAACATGGAGAATCCGATCATTCTTTCTTCATATACGAAGCGGCAATCAGAGTTCCGCTGATAATCAAAAAGCCTAGTGGCCCGAAAGGCAAACGAATCAAAGAAGTTGCCGGGGTGGTCGATATCTTGCCAACGATATGTGAGTCTGTTGGAGCACAAATCCCCGCAAATGTACAGGGCATCAATATTTTAAAAACCGGTCGGCCAGAAAAAGGACAAAGATACATTTATACAGAATCTTTATATCCTACAAAGTATAATGGGAACTCTTTGTTAGCAGTAACTGATGGACGATGGAAATATATTCAGACAACAAACCCCGAACTGTACGACTTGAGTACTGATCCAAACGAGATGAAAAATTTGTTTCATTTGCAAAGAAAAAAATCGGATTTGCTTCAGTACCAATTAAAACGGCTACTGCACAATAGTGCAGAGATAGGCATAGCAGCAACCAAGCCTCTGAAAAGCCAGGAAGCTATGCAGCGGCTGAGTTCGCTGGGTTATGTAGCAGGCAAAATGTCTGAGGAAAATATTTACGATTTTAACCAGAATAAAATAGATCCAAAGAACCTAATCGAACTGCATGAACAGAACAAGCAATTGGGGGTGTTCACTAGACGAAAACAATATGAACAGGCAAAAACATTATGCAAAAAAATGATAGAGGAATATCCACAGTATGTCCAACTGCATCAGAGATTGGGCGATATAATGTTTGATTCAGGTCAAGTGCAGGATGCAATATCGCACTATTTGACCTTTCTGGCTAAAACAGAAACTGATGGGCGTACGAGTTATAAACTCGACGAAAAAGCTATCATTCATGACACATATCAGAAGCTTGCCTTGGCTTTCTCCGGTGAAAAGGATTTCGAGCAAGCTGTTTTCTATTTCAACAAGGTACTCAAAATTGATTCTAATCAGCCAGCTGGATTTCACAGTAGTTTTGCTTATGCATTATCTAAAGTTGGTCGAATAGACGACGCAATAACTCATTGCCAACAGGGATTAAAGCTTTCTCCAGAAGAAGATACTGAGCAGGAGATTCATGACCGCTTGGCGAAGCTCTATTTTCATAAGGGCCAATATGAAAATGCTGTACAGCATTGGACTAAAATGTTGGAATCTAAACCTGAACAACCTCAAGTCCTTAACGATCTTGGTGCTGCTATGTTCCATCAACATAAATCGGACGAGGCGATAAAATACTGGAACAAATCGCTATCCATACAGAAGAATCAGACGCAAGTTCATTCTTTTCTCGCAGAGGCATTTGTGGCGAATGGCGATCTACCACAAGCTGTTACGCATTGGAAAGCATCTCTTTCAATAGAGCCCAATCAGCCTGATTTGCTCTATAGAATGGGGCAGAAAGGTTTTTATGAACAGGGAAAGGTTGAAGAAGCTGTTCGGTATTGGGAGAAAGCATTAGCTTTGCGTCCGGACTGGTATGGCTTACTAAATGGCCTCGCTTGGCTCAAAGCAACCTATCCTGATGCCCGTTATCGTAACCCGCAGGAAGCGTTAAGGTTGGCTCAGAAGGCTTGTGAACTTACCAATCATAAAAACTACCTCATTCTCGATACTCTTGCAGCAGCATATGCCTCTGTCGGCAATTTCCCCGAAGCTATAAAAACTGCTCAAAAGGCAATTGAACTTGCTCATGCAGACCCTAACACAAGAATTATACAAGAAGTCGAAAGGCGTCTGGAGTTATTCAGAAACGGGCAGGCATATTACCAACCTAAGAAATAAGACCAAGATTTTGATGTTTTAGTTGGAATAGCCACTAAACATGATCCTTTTGGCGCACAGCAACTTTTGGCTGTACAAAGATTTACGACGACTATCATTACGAAAAAACCCCAAAGTTTGAGATTAATAAAGCTTGAAAACCAGGCTTACGGGTAATACTTGAGAACCTCACCTCTAAAACCAGCAAGTTATTGAAATATGACTTTTTGTATTGTATTTTGATAAAATAATCTTCATTTCATAAGTTATCTGCTGATACCATGTAGTCCCTGCTTTTTCTGATAACGCGGTCCGTCTGCGCAGAAACATCCTGAACATACCTTGTTGCCATTTGTAAATCCGCATGCCCTAAAAGCCTTTGAACTGCAAACGGATCTCCAGACCTGGCGGCAATAGTTGCAGCAGTTCTTCTAAGACTATAAAAACCAGTTCCTTGGGGAACGTCAAAGCCCGACTTTCTAATCAGTCTCGAGAATTTGGTAGTGATTGCATTCAACGTTGTATATTTCCCATTGCCGTTACCATCGGTTTTTAGCAGCGTTTGTATATATGGATTACCTCTGGAAGTATAGAAAACAAGCTGGCCTTTTCTTGGAATCTTTTCAAGTGCCGCAACAGTTTCCGGCCATAATTGCAGATCTCTTGAAATTCCCGTTTTTTTTCTTGCCAGTTTCACTCTGGCACTGACAATATCCAAATCACTCCATTTAAGCTCCGAACAATCTGTACATCCAAAACCACAATTTAATCCAAGCCATATCATAGCTCTCATCTTTACATCTGCCACAGACAGTAATCTGGCTATATGTTCCGAATTAAAGGTGAACCTTTCCTGATGAATTATCTTACCTCTTGAGATAGCATCAACATTTGGGATATTCGCAAGAACATCATTCTTCCTTGCCCATGAAATAACGCCTTCATAATGCTTATATGCAGGTTCAACCTGCAGACTGACACATGGCTTTTCTGTATCCTTCTTTTGTAGTTCTGTAAATCCAGGGTTGAGATGTTATTGATAGCTATCATGGCAAATATTTCATTTTCTTCTCAAAACCAATCTGCCTAAGCTGAGCAGTAAAAATTTAATGGTTAATACAATTTTTATAAGCCTTCAAGCCAGTCATGGCCAAAAACAGCAAAATCTTACCAATTAATACGCCATCGGGACGACAAAAATATTACTGTCAAATATTTGACAGTAAAAAAATATCTTGACAGATTATACTACAGATGAAAATCTTAAAATTAAGCCGTTAAAAACAAAGACTTAACCACAGTTGAGTATTTGTACAGTAGGGATTTTCTTTACTATGAAGCAGCATATTTTATTTTAACCACGGCGGATTTTCGGGCAGACACTTGTCAAACTCCGCAATCAGCTTTGCCGCATAGTTGCCTGTGTATGTGCCATTTATAAATTTGTCAAAGCCCTCATCAAGCAGGCGCTTCCACGACCTGACTTCATCGCCGGGATTGATGGGATAAAACAGGCAGCCATTCTTCATGGCAGCCTTAAAATCGCCCAGCGCATCGCCTATCATCAGCGAACAGTTAGTGCCGTATTTTGCCTTTGCGGTCATCGCGAGATGCTCTTCCTTTGAGCCCATATCCTGCCCTGCGATAATGCGAACATACTTGGCAATGTCATGCTCCTGCCATTCACGCTCCAGCGCTTCTCCGGGAGTTGCCGACACCACTAAGATATCAGCAGTTTTACTCATCTTCTCCAAACATTGCCGAACATACGGAAATGGCGGTATCCCCTTAACAATTGCTGCAACGGTCTCGTTGACTTTATTGCTCCATTCAAGCGCAATTGAAAGCTCTTTTTTGGCCGCCGGATCCGTCGATTCCTCGATCGCTTTTTTTAATCCGGCATTGCTCAAGAGGCTCTTAGGGTTATTGACCCACGCGGCATAATGCTTAAACACAGGCACATGGAAACCGCGTTCGATGACCTGTGGATGACTTGGCAGAAGTTCGGTCAGGATACGCACCACGGTTTTATGACGATTGGCGCCGCGGGTCTTGCTGAACAAATCCGCGAACTCCTTGCACTGCCGTGCTGCTTCCGCCACCGGTGCAAGGCCGAAATACCCGATCATCCATGGGCAAAAACACTCCCGTTGCTTAACCCCCATTGAATCAAATGCGCATCCGTCTGAATCAATGCCAATAAAAAACTTCCTTGTCGGTTGCATTTCTTTCAATGGTTTTGCCGTATCATTCATAATTTGTAAGCTTTCATAATTCTAAAAATAATTCGTTCACTAAATATTAGCGTCTGATATGACGCTGTCAAGAATTCCTCTCCATGCAGCAGGTCATAAAGAACACCAATTAACCTGCCCACCACACAGGTGCCATCAATTAAAAATACTTTTTACTTTTCAATTTTGGGTATTATTGGATGGGCAAGATTTTTGGCAAAGGTATTAAGATATTTTACCCAATCATCTTGTTTAGCAAAATCACCACTTTTGTCCCAGCAGGCACCGGTATAATATACCAGTTTTTTGTCTGCTGGCAGATTTGCAATCGCGCCGTAATGACCATCAAAGAACCGAAACTCTTTCCTGACCTTCTGGTTTATCACAATTCCACAGCCAATAGTTCCTTTGCCTTCGATGGTTGGCTCCCAATATCCAATCCAGCTATCTCCAGTTGAACATACACTCTTTTCTTTAACATCACGAAGAACAATACCAATAGCCACCTGTAATTGCTGGTTACCATCAACTTTGAATTGGCTTTCTACACGATTCAGATTCGAGCCAAGATCGAGAGATATACGTTTGACTTCACTAACTTTAACACCGGCAGCATCCCAGGGATTGAATGTCAATTCGAATATTGTCCTGATGGGACCGTTTGCGATGATTTTCCAATTGGAATAATTTTCGGAAAGATACAGCTTGTCATTTTTCCAAATTCCAATTCCACCACAACCACGAGTACGCCCGACATCGTAACGATCAAGTCCCTCGCCGTGATCTTTATGATAATCGCCTGATTTGTACCATTTTTCGAGGATTGGATATCGAACGCTTTTAACCCAGACATCAATACCGCTGCTGGTCAGTTTATCTTTCCCGGTAGCATTCTGCAGGGCCGGGCCGTACATTCTAAAAGCAATCCGGTCATTTTCCCAGGCAAAATCATCATAACGTTGCGGAACAAATATGCTGTGAGCCAAATTTTCAGCCTTGGGCAACTCTACTCCTTGAGGAATTACCAGAACTCGATACCTCTTTTTCTGCTGCGGGCCAAAAGCATCCTGGAATAACAATTGTTCAACAGGTCCATTCGTATCGGCGCCAACCGTTTGGGATAAAAGCAACTTACCAGTATAGCCGCTCATAACAGCAACATTCTGGGGAGTTAGTGAAGGTAACTTGGCCTTCAGTTTACCCCATTCTAACTCAATAGTTTTATTTTCACAGAAGTCGCCGGATGGATTAACCACAGAAAGAGCAATATTTTCAGTCCCTTTCCATAATGATATCTTATACATCTCCGTTCCGGCCAGCAAAAACGCACCCACCCCGTAAAGGTCTGTCATATCACTGGTAATTTCTTTCGGATCGAAGCCTATAGGTTGCACGTTGCCTAATTTCCCGTCTGCATGAACACATTTTACCAGCGAATCCCAGGCTTTTGTGACTACCGGCAGATACTTCTGCTCATCGAGAATGCCTTGATTAATCCCCCAGGCTATTGCGTAGCAGATAAGACTGCTGCTGCTGGCTTCAGGCACCGGGTAACTGTCCGGATCGAGCAGACTTGCCCGCCACATACCGTCTGGCAATTGAATCGAGGCAAGTTTGTCAGCCATTTCCTTATATATTCTGACATACATCTGACGGTCAGGGTAATCAGCGGGCATGTGTTGCAATACCCGGGCCAGACCTGCGATAACCCAGCCATTACCACGACCCCAGAATATCTTCTTACCGTTATTTTCCCGCATGGTAAAATAGCGACTGTCACGGAAATAGAGATGTTCTTTTTTGTCATATAAATAATTTGTGGTTATCTTGAACTCTGAATTCATAAAATCGATATACCTGTTGTCGCCAGTAACCGCCGAAAGTCTTGTCCAGACAGGAGGTGCCATGAATAATGCATCACACCACCACCAGCGATCCTTATCCTTGATTCCCTGTTTGTAAGCAAGTTGGCTTTCGGAAGGATTCGTCAGGATATAATTAAATCTTTCGAGCAAAGGAGCTATCATCTCGGGGTTTTTATATTTGGTGTACAATTCCAGATACATCTGTCCGATACAGTGATCGTCGGCATGATACACACGCGGCCCCATTTGCCACTGATTTTTCTCTCCGATACTTTTCAAGACATCCTGATATTTTACGTCATCACTCAATAAGCTCCATGCTGTCATTCCGGTAAATAGTACTCCATGTACCCAACCTGTATCTTTCTGTTTTTCTCTCTTGTCGGGATTATTCAATTGCCAGTCAGCAACTGCCGTCATAACCGTCTTAATCTGTTTCGGCTGCATAGCATCAGGCAACTGAACATCTTTCTGTGCTGACACACAACTTGAAAGGAGCATAGACAATGGTATCAACAAGGACAAACTTCTATTCCTGCCGAAATAACGCAGACAATATCGTTCCATACACAAAACCTCGCTTTTAATTACAAATCAGTTTTATTTCGAATTCCAATAATCGCCAACAGAACTTAATCTGAAACAGGGTTTATCTCTTTCCGAGTAAACCACGTTCTTAATTTGCCGGAAAGAATAGCTTCTCACGTTTGGCGATGACATCCTCTCTCGGCAGCTTTTCTATCCATTGACCATATATCTTATCATCGTACTTGATCTGCGCCCACTTCAAAAGATTAAACATATCTTCCATGTCGACCTTCTTAATCTGCTTATATGGCCAGGATGAGGGATTATCTATATACCCGGCCAGAAAATCCATCGCCTTTTGTAAACCTGCCCCGTCTGCAGATTGGTAACTCCACAGATCGACAGAAACATGCTCCCCAAGCCGCGCCAACACGAAGAAACCTCTCAAATTCATTTGACTATAGCCCAATGATTTGGTTCTTTCAAGTTCATACGGCTGGCGACCATCAGGCTTGATCTGAGAGTCAATCCGTGATTTTGTTACCTTAGTAAGCACCTTCTTTGCAATTGAAGGTTTATCAACAAACAGTGCAAGACAGACCACTTGTGCATCGTACCAGGTACCATGATTATTACGTGCAGCAGCTTCATCCCGTCCATTCGGACTGCTGCGAAGCCAGTTCAGATATTCTTCCATCCATGTCTGCATGGCCGACTGATCGTTCTTACTCCAGTGCCGGCTTGGCCCCAGCAAACCAATGGAATCGATAATAGAAATCAACTTTGCCGTATCGATAATCCCGATCCCGCGTCCTTTGACTTGACCTGGGATCCCCTGACCAAAATTGAGATGTGGATTCATACGAGTCTTCGGATCGATAAACCATATCCGCAAAAGGTCGGCGGCATGTTCGGCGTATTTCTCTTTATCACTGAAATAATAAGCCAGTGCCAGCGTCTCCACAGAATCTCTCATACTGCTCAATCGAGCATCATCATACGCTCCGGTTTGACTCTCAGGATTGACGTAGCCATCTTTTCGGACATACGGCAGGCCATCGGCAGTCTTCGGATTGGGCCACCAGTATTTGCCTTGACTCATATAATCGTGTTTGTCGCCGCTGGGCGGTGTCGATGTTTTATCCATAACCGAAAAAGGACCCGCTTTCAGGGTTTTATCGGCCTCGACGAGAAGCTGCTTAAAGGCCGGCAGCAATGCTTTATTCCCATTTTGGATTTGAGCTTTATTTTCCGCCAGCCATGTGCCATTCAGATAAAAAACCCGCGGCAAAGAGGATACGGGCTTCCCGCCGGCTTGGCTCTTTTCATCACAGGGCTTATCAATAAGCCTTCCACTCTTGTCCGGTAAAACCTCTTGGGGGGTTTTACCCTCAACGCCCATGGCACAGGCCGACACCTGCAGTACGACCAACCATATAAACACATCAAATCTATTTTGACAAAAAGTCATAATGCTCCAATTCCCTGTTTCAATATTTCAGTATTTTCTGCGATTCAATCAACTGCTATTGAATTAGCTTTGCTTGACTAAGGTTCTCCAAATCAGAACCGTCAAAACTGGCTATAAGCCGCCTGATACTACCAAAATCCTGTCCATTTGTCACCGTATTTCTGTGGAAATTCGGTAACCTTCGGCAATACAGCAAAGTGATATGAATGAAGCTTTGAATTCGCATAAAGAAAGATTGTACCAGGAATTAGGTGCAGGTCAACATCCTAAATTTGAATGGTTTTTACTTGAAAATATCTCCGTTTATTCTTAGATAAGTGAATATCCGCAGTCTCTTTACCTTTACCAGTTTGGCGTGCAGTTTGAATCCTGCGGGTTATTACACCGCATCCAGTCCACAGCGAAATCACTGAAGTCAACGAAATTAACAGTGCCATCGGTCGGTATAAAGTCCGCGCCTTCGCAATAATTATTAAGAACAGTGCAGTCAGTATGGAGCCAGTAGTAGGCTATTATGTCAACATCCCGGAAGTCCACGTAACAATCACCGTTGAGGTCTGACAGCAGACCGTGATTAGCGTCCTGAACATCCTGGCAGGTCTTACCTGTAACTGCCATTTCCAGATAATTATTATGCGAGACCTGGTTAGATGTCGTTTCATATACTGCCCAAACTATCTTACCCGTGCCATCGATGTAATCACCAATGTTTGAGGTAATGGAGCGGGTCATCGTAGTATCTGCATTAGGCAGAATACTCTGGTCAGAGCCAACCTGCACCCAGGAAGCACTCTGTGTCCAGTTAGCATCTGGCGCTGCTTTCTTAACATATATTCTATAGGTCGTATTGCTGGTACCGCCTGTATTCCCGTTGAAGGTCAGGTCAATTTTATTGATATTGCTGGATGATTCATTGATTTTCATTTCAACCCAGAGCAATGTCTGGTCACTACTACCGGGGTTAATAGGGGCCCATTCCGCCGTATCGTTGGCGGAAATATTGACATACTCTGTGTTGTTGGCTTCAACCATTGTGTTCCTGTTCGCGGGATCTCCGGCAAATGGGAAGATGTCCACATCGCAGGCATAAGCATTATAATTAGTATCTGATTGTGTTATACCTGCAAAGTCGTAAAAGTAAGTGTTCGGGCTGCTGCTGCTCGGTGTAGCCGAGACTATGTTTGAATCCTCGGATTCATTTGAGGAGGTGTCAACCGCTGTAACGATATAGTAATAGGGTATATCGTTAGTGACACCATTATTATCGGTGTAATGTGTTTGGGTTCCCAGGAGTGAAGTGTTAAGCTTGCTGTAACCGCTGTCGGGCGTTGTCGAACGATACACATTATAGCCGGCCAAATTTATTTCTAAGTTATTATCCCAAGTCAGACTGACTGTTTCATTGCCCGCAGTCGCTGCCAGACCCCTCGGATTTAAAAGCAGCGACTCCGACAGATAAAAATCAGCGAAACGTACATCTTCGTCACGAAGATCGGTTGGAACATTCAGACTACGGTAAATACCATATTTGGGCCGGTTAAAGTCTGCACCGGTCCGCCACATATCGATGTTATTATTACTCCAGGAAAGAAGTATCGCACCGTCGCTGACTCTGCGTATGACAATCTCGTATGTCCCGGTATCCGTACTCAAGTATCGCTCATACACTTCAACCCACACTCCTTGAAACAGCGATAAATTGGCAGAGGCCACTTCAGTCTGCGTCTGGTCGGTGCCGCCTGGACAGTATAGAAGCTGAAGTTTGTTCGTACTGGCTTTTCGCGGCGTTAGCGTGATAATAGGCATATCCACATCACTGCCAGTGGGGCCGCTGGCTTTAATTTGATGGATATGGGTAAAACTGGTTGAAGCCTGAAATGCACTGTCTAATTTGAACTTCCAGGTGTAAATATGTGTTTCGCCGTTGGTAGCATACATTGAGGCGCCGGAGGGCCCGTAGGTTTTTATCTCGTTACGTTGTCTGTCAAAATAGAGGCAGCGATCATTGTCTAAGTCTTTATGAATAGAGAAGACAAAAACATTTTTGTTAAGCTCACTGTCCCATATCTCTGAAATATGTTCAACCGGATGGTTGCAATCCGGAACTTCGTATCCATATCCTTTTGATTCAATAAGCTCATAGGTATCGATACCGTTGGGACCATCTGCCTCTAACAAGACATCGGAGTACAGGACGGATGGCATGAAAAGCACAAATAATAATGCAATTTTTATCATTGCTTTTTTATCAGCGTGATACATAAAACCTTCTTCTTTATCACTATACCCTTAAAACGAGTATGAACTCGCCGCATATAACACATTCGTACATGCCCCTGAAAAAAACTGATCAGATTATTTTATTCTCAAAATCGCTTTTGCAGCTTTATCGTCCCCTTCAAGCACCCGTATGACGGAACGAAACAGAATCGGGTTGGAGTTTATCTTCTGGCCACCCGCTGGAAATTCTGGATTAAGCCATAAAAGGGGGTTAAAAGCCATAAAAACAAATTTATAGTCTTTATTTTAACCTAAATTAACAAAAAAATAGCCTAAATTATTATTAAAATTATATAAAAAATTTCAACCACTTTAAAATCAATGAGTTACGAAAAATAACCATATCAAAATCTTAAGATTTTGAAGTCTTATTACCCTGCATATATAAAGATGTTTTTTGTCTCTTTTGCAAAACCGGTAAGTATGCTAAAAAAATTGATTATTGGGGATATCGCTATTATGAAAATATATACAACTTTTCACGGCAAGAACCACTGGCAGAACCTTGTTGAAAAGACCTTATCAATGCTCTATAGTTTTTTGTTTTGCGAGGACTCTGTCAGCTATTATCTGAAGTTTCTTTGCCTGTTGCGGCTCCCAGAGAAGTGTTTGCATAAGACTGTCATAGCTGGCATAACGCTTATCCAAAAAAACAGCTTTACGAAAGGCCTCATCGGCATCAGCAGTCAGTCCCATCGCATCATAAGTAATCGCCAAACCCGCGATTGAGTCAGGGTCTACAGGGCTAATATCAGATGTTTTCTTAAAATAGAACAAGGCTTTTTCAAATTCACCAGCATCAAAAAAAATAAAACCGAGATTATTGCAGGCAGTAAGTGAAAAAGGGTTCTTCTTAACGGTATCCTGCCAGAGGGAAAGACTATCGTGCCAAACTACTTCACGCTCTATTGTAAAATAGCAAAAAAATAAACATATAATCACTGCAGCAATGATTGATAAAGCACGAAGCAAACCTTTTTTAATTTTCAGCCGGCAGATTACCGCCCCTAATGCCAGACTGGCTCCGACCATCGGAAGGTAAAGATACCTGTCAGCCATCGGTCTGAATATCGGGACAAAGTTAGAAGTCGGCAGAATCGCCAGACAGTAAAATATTACCCCTGCGGCGAAGCCGATATTTTTTCGGCAAAGCAATAGAGCAATTAAAATTACTACAGCTAATGCGACCAACGCGGCAGATAAGGTTATGTACCTTATAGAATAGCCGGTCTGGTCTGCACACAACAGTTTCGGCCAGATAAGCTCCAGCAATTGAAAACCCCATATTCGCGGCTGAATTGTAAGCATCTGTGAAAATGAGCCGCCGAGATATGAAGCTTTTTGGAAAAAGATTACCGACTTGGCAGGAATAAGCATAAAACGTGCGGCTATAAAAACCGCAGTGGCGCCAAACCCGGCAGCAATCAATCCCGTCCAGGTACGCCATTGATTGCCTCTGCGGACAATAAACCAGTAAACGAGCAGAAACAACGGTGCAACAGCTCCATTTTCCTTTGCTGCCGCAGCAGCGAAAATCGAAATGATAATCAGACCGCCAAGTAACATATTCATCATTTTTCGTTCTGCTGGAAATTGCTCTGCCAGGAAAAGGGTAAGCAATATAAAAAACACCGCCAGCAGGTCCTCTCTGAATGTTACGACACAAACAGCTTCGCTGTTGACCGGATGTATTGCGAAAAACAGTGCTGCGGCAAATGCCGCCCACAAAGCCCCGATATTCTTTTTGCTTTCCGGAAATAACCGGTTTAATACGCCATAGAGCAGCAGAAACACCATTGCCGAACATAACGTGTGAAGCAGCAGATTAGTCAGGTGATAGCCGACAGGATTGCGTCCCCACAGCAGTGAGTCGAACATCAATGACAGCAGCATCACAGGCCGGTTGTTATCGATAACATCTTTTTTCATTACCGACAGACTAAGTACCTCGGCAAAATTAGCCGGCGTGTGAATGTAGTTATCTGTGAGTATCTGCGAGATATCATCATAGACGAAATCAGCCGTCAGGACAGGCAGGTATATTACAGCCGTAAAAACGGCAATGATTATGACAAAGGCAATAAGTTTTGATTTGGGCGATGTCTTTGACGGTTCTTTAAATGCTGCATTTTTCATACGATTATTCGCAGGCATTAACAGTCGTTTTCACAGTTTGCACAGTTCACATAGTAAATTGTAAACTTCATCAACGCTGATTCGCTGTATACAAATATTATCTTTGCAGGTTGACTGACGGTTATTATATGCACTTACACAGGGACTGCAGGGAATATTCTTATAGATAATGTTCGACTGAGGCGTGTTTGCACCGAACAACACAGGTGTTTCCGGCCCGAACAATGTTATGACCTTAATTTTTGTCAGGGTCGCGAAATGTGCCGGCCCGCTGTCATTGGTTACAAGTGCGTCAGCAAGACAATACAGCAGCATCAATTGCCGCAGTGTTGTTTTGCCGGCCATTGAAAAGCACCGCTGCGAGCCGACCGCTCTGATAAGCCCCTGCGAATGTTCAGCTTCATCAGGAGCGCCTGTAAAAGCTATATGTACGGCAGGAGATTTTTCGATTAACAGGCGCGCAAGTTCCACATATCGCTGGGCAGGCCAGCGACGCAAAGGCAGCATATCGGATGCGTTGGCGTTAAGAAGTATAAGCGGAGAGTAATTGCTCGTTTGCGCCTGCTTTTCGAGCACCGCTTTAAATTCGTTCAATTCCGCTTTGTCCGGCACAAAACGCGATTCCACATATCGCGGCTTTGGCAGGTTCATATTCAATATAGGCATCTCTTTAGCAGGCAGGTTAATCGCCTCAACCATTACCTCAAACATTTGGCTTGTGTGCAGATGCGGATTATAATTCAACCGGTGAGTCATTAAATCGCCGCGATAAGGCGACTCATCGGCAAAACTGTGAAAGCCTACCCGTATGCCGGCTCCGCTCAGCCAGGTCAGGATTGCCGAGCTCCGCGCGAAAAATTCAAAATCAACCGCTGCGCCAATATTCATCTTTCGGATGCGATGCAATGCTTTGAATGTGCCGAAAAACATCGATACAAAATTTTTGTCGGGAATTGTTATGACATTTTCTTCAGGGATGATATTCATTACATCGAGAATAAAACGGTTTTGCTCGAAAACCAGAAAATACACATTCTCTTTTCCCACCATTTCTGCAGCGCGTCGAATTGCAGCATCAGCCAGAATGGTCGCTCCCTGTTCGGCGAGTTTAACAATAAGTATGCGTTTGACTTTTTGTGATTGGGATTTTTGCGGAAAAGGCAGCAGGTTGCGGCACCTGCGGATGACCGTCAGGACAAAACATATCGGCCTGCCAAGCCAATGGTCGATCCATCGCATCGTCGATATTTTCACCGCAAACTCCCGCGAAGTTTTGTCAAAACCATAGTATTTTTGCCATTATCTATAATTTTATTTATTATTCAGTGTGGTGTCAAGGCAATAAGAAGGCGATGCTGCAAAGACGCATATAATTTTAGCCCGCATTTCCCATATTAAAGTAGCGCATTTGATATTGATGCTCTTAAGCTCACTCTGGCTGAAAAAACTTCGAGATGAAGTTGAAAATCTTGATTTTTCAAGATAGGTTTGATATTATAGGAAATGAGGCTCAGCGGCGTAGCTGAGCAAGAATATACTATGTTATATGGGAAATCCCAGCTAAATGAAATTTCGGAATTTTACATAAATCCTTGTAAATAAACAAGGACGGGATTTTTGATAGGGACAACTTAATCCCGGATTTTCCATATTAAATTTTTAGGTTTTAAGCGTATATGAAAACATTACTATTAAGGCCCTTTGTCGATGCTATTGGGGGTACAAGTCCGCCTTTATCCCTGATGTATTTATCCTCTTTTTTGAAATCTAAA
>JAPLMW010000070.1 GCA_026386845.1 Phycisphaerae bacterium | reverse complement strand
TTTTCCGGCGATAGTAAAAGAATCAATAATGATTGAACCGACGGAAACGGAGAGCAAAGAAACACTCGATGCGTTTATCGAAGTGATGATAGCTATTGCCGAGACGGCACAAAAAGACCCCGCAAAGTTAAAGGCCGCACCCGTATCAACCCCTGTCGGCAGACTTGACGAAACCGCCGCCGCGAAAAATGTTGACATAGCGGACCTGTAAAAAAATATATGGACGCTGGACCGTCTAAAATCAGGTAGATTCCTTCGACTCTTTCGACTACGCTCAAGACAGGTGCGCTCAGGACAAGTTTCAAATCTTTGATTTTCTCGATAGAAACCACGAGTTTTATAAAGACAAGCCGCAATGCAAAAGTGATAAATGGGGAAGAGGTAAATTCTATTCCGTAAAAATTCAAAAACCTGATGTGCTGAAAAAAATTCCAAGATATTATCACAGATTCGGTTTGCCTGCCGAAATTTTTGTCGAATTTTTGAAAACGCACAAGCCCTGCGATTTTGTATTTATCCAGACTGTTATGACTTACTGGTATTTAGGTTACAGGGAAGTTATAAGAGAAATCAAAAAACACTGGCCGAAGACTAAAATCATCCTCGGCGGGCCTTATACTAAGATTTGTCCGCAGCACGCGAGAAATCTGGGCGCGGATTTTGTTTGGGACGAGATAAACGAACCCGCCGTGAAACGGCGGGCTAAATATGACCCCGCCAAAGTGTTGGCGGGGCTAACCCGAACCCCGACCACAGGGGTCGGGGCTAAACAGTTGCCGCGATGGGAACTTTATGAAAAAATTGAAACGGCCGCGATGAAGATAACCAGCGGCTGTCCGTTTAAATGCACTTATTGTGTCGTGCCGCTGTTTTGCGATAGTTTTTCCACAAGGCCGATTAGACAGGCGATTGAAGAATTAAATTTTCTTGTTTCGCTTGGTGTGAAGAATATCGCCTTTTATGATGACGCGCTGCTTTATAAAAGCGATGAGGTTTTGAAGCCTTTTTTGCGGTATGTAATCGAAAATAAAATTAAAATATCCTTTCATACGCCAAATGCCCTTAACGCAAGATTTATCGACGAGAAAATCGCAAGCTTAATGGTAAAAGCAGGTTTTAAGAGTTTTTATTTAGGTTTTGAAAGTAAGGCAGGGGAGTTTCAAAAACAAACCGGTTCAAAAATTTTAGATAATGAATTTGCAGATGCAGTAAAAGCACTGGTTGCGACCGGTGCGAACAAAAATAGTATTATCGCTTACCTTGTATTCGGCCATCCGAGATTTGAAATTCAGGATGTTGAGGAATCGATGAAGTTTGTAAGTAATCTTGGCGTAAGGATTATGCTTGCGGAATTTTCACCTATACCCGGTACGCAGGATGGCGAGCTTGCCGAAAAATATGTTGATATGAAGGAGCCTCTTATGCATAACAAAACCGCATTTCCAATAATCCTTCTCGGCAGCGAAAAAGTAAACCGCATAAAAGATATGTGCCGGAAATTGAACGAGCAAAAATCAAAGTCTTGATATTTCTGTGCCATCAGAAGGGCGGACAATATAAATCTTACTGTCGATTCCAAAACGTTTTTTATAATCGGCAAAAACTTTTTCTTTAATTTTTTGAGCTGTTTCGGCATCTGCTATCGCTACTGCTGCGCCGCCGAAACCGCCTCCGCACAATCTTGCGCCTAATGCACCATATTCGACGATTTTTTCAACCAGAAAATCAATCTCATTACAGCTTATTTCGTACAAATCTCTTGCCGAGCAATGCGATTTATACATTAGTTGACCGAATTTTTTCATATCGTTTTTTTTAAGTGTATCTGCAGCAGCAAGAACTCTTGCATTTTCATCGACAACATGGCTTGCACGTTTGAATAAGACGGGGTCAAGGTTTTTTTCAAAATCCGCCAGTTTCTTTGAATCTATATCGCGGAGTGCTTTTGCGTCGGGATATTTTTTTTGAATTATTTCAAGAGCTTTTCGGCACTGTTCTTTTCTGCTGCCGTAATCGCCCGCTCCTACTTCGTGGCGAACCATACTGTTAAACACCATTATACGAAAGTTCGCAGTATCGAACGGCAACTGCTCAATAGCCAGGCTGCGGCAGTCCAGGAACAGTGCGTGGTCTTTTCGTCCGTTCAATACTATCGTCTGGTCCATTATGCCGCACGGACTATCGGCGTATTCGTTTTCCGCCTTCTGACAAATCGCTGCAAGTTTTTCTTTAGTTATTTTCTTTTCATTATTGCCAAGGGCTAAAAAGGCATTGGCGATTGAAACCTCAATCGCCGCCGATGAGCTTAGTCCCGCGCCGACAGGCACATCGCCGGTTATAAAAAGCTCCGCACCGCAATTAAATAAACCTGCCTGCGCGAGCAGTGCGGCTGCTCCTATACCGTAATTTGCCCATTTGGGCTTGTCTGTGCTTTTAATTTTTTTTGAAAGTTCAAATTCAAAACTTTCCTTTGCCCAGTCCGAATACATTATTATTATTTTGTCATTTCGAAGGCGTGCCGCGACGCTGAAAGATTTATCGATTGCGCAGGCCGCAACAAAACCTTCGTTATAATCGGTATGTCCGCCGATCAGCTCTGCCCGGCCGGCTGCCGTGCTTACGATTTGAGCATTTGTCTCGAATGTATCGCGAAACTTTTTTAAAATAATTTCTTTATCGCGGTTATTTAGTTTTGTCTGCATTTTTTAAATCAATTTGACCCGTCTGCCAGTCATATTCAGCGTTCCCGCCGTCAGCGGTCATCAGGAAAAGTTTGCCGCTTGCCGCATAATCCTTTCGTATCCCGTTAGAGACAGGCTGCCTTTGGCGGTCGTCAGGCATCGAAGACAATTTGTCTCTAACGGGATGTATCCAGCCGACAACATAGATGACCTCTTCGCTTGTCCACTGGTTGTTGGTTTTGATGTCTGTTTTTATCTGCTGATATTTTCCTTTTGTAATGAGGTAAAGAAGCTGTTTATTTTTGCCGGTTTTGTCTTCATAAATTTTGTTCGGGTCGATGTTTCCGGCAAGATTAGCATCAATTGTATAACTGCTGTCGGGATATTGATATGCGCAGTTCCAGTGTCCGTAAGCCTTGCCGTTAGGGTCTATAGTTATTTTGACATCGCCCCTGTTTTCGCCGTCGCGCTGAACGGCGCCTGCAAGAACAGTTTCATCTTTTATAACGACTTTACCTTTTTTCCCCGTCTGTTTAATTGGGAAATCTTTTTCAGACAGCAATCTTTTTTCCTCGAACCACGGGCGCTGGGCGTAAATATCGATTGTTCCTCTCGGCCCGAACATAGCAGTCAGGTCTATCATATAAAGCAATGCTATAATTACTACGGCGATTAAAATAACCAGCATCGCATAACCGTTTTTGTGGGTTATTTTCTTAAGCATTTTTAAATTTTTCCTCAACGGCAGATATTCGTGTTATATCAGAATTTTATCCATCATTCTTGGGAAAGCAATGCACTGGCGGATATGTTTTTCGCCGGTGAGCCAGGCGAGCGTTCTTTCAACGCCGAGGCCGAAACCGCCGTGCGGCACAGAGCCGTATTTTCGCAAATCAAGATACCACTGATAATTTTCAACCTTATAACCCTGCTCATTGATTTTCGCAAGCAGTTTATCGTAACTGTCTTCTCTTATTGAGCCGCCGATGACTTCTCCGAAACCTGCCGGTGCCAGCATATCGAAATTCTGCACGACTTTCGGATTTTCCGGGTCCTGCTTCATATAAAAAGCCTTCGCTTCTCTCGGATAATGTGTAACAAAAACGGGTTTGTCGTGCATAAGCGAGATTATCGTCTCGTCACTGCCGCCTAAGTCCTTGCCCCATTCGAATTCCGAGGCGAGTTTAGCGTGCTTTGGGTTATTTTCAATTTTTGTCTCAATCTCGGCCAAATCGCTGCGCAGGTCAATCAATTCCGCCGCGATTTTATCCTGCCGCCATTGTTTGATTTGCCCTTTGGCCTCATTTTCAAGTTCGCTTATCTTTTTTTCAATCTGTTCTTTTTGTGCCTTAAATTCATTTAATTGTGCGGCGAGAAAATCCTGCGTTTTCTGACTTTTCAATATCTCTGATGCCTGTGTGTAGGTTAAGCGATAAAACGGCGGCGTGATTTTCTTCAGGGATTCAATATCGGCGCCTAATGTTTTCAGTTCAGGTTCGTTTTTTTCAAGGACCTCTTTTACGATAAACGATACAAAGTTTTCAGCAATTTCCAGAATGCCCGGCAAATCGACAAATGCAACTTCCGGCTCAACCATCCAGAATTCCGTTAAATGCCTGCGTGTTTTGCTTTTTTCAGCTCGAAACGTCGGGCCGAAACAGTAAACTCTGCCGAAACTCAAGGCGGCGCATTCGAGATGAAGCTGTCCCGTCTGTGTCAGGCAGGCGGGCATCCCAAAATAATCGACGTTAAATAAACTGCCTGCTTCTTCGCCTGCGATGCCCGTAAAAATCGGCGTATCAATAAGCGTAAAGCCGTTGTCATTGAAAAATTGTCTTATCGCATTGACTAATGTGTGGCGAACTTTGCCGATGCACCACTGCCTTTGCGAGCGAAGGTGTAAATGGCGGTTTTTAAGAAGAAAATCTATGCCGTGCGACTTCGGCGTAATCGGATAATCGACCGATTCGCATATAACTTTGGCATCTGTTACGACAAGTTCGTATCCGCCGACGCTGCGGTCGTCTTTCTTTACTGTGCCTGTTATTGTAAGTGAAGATTCTGTTCCGAGTTTTTTGAGCTGCTCAAAAAGGTCATCGCTGATTTTGCCCTTTTCAATGACACACTGGCACAGCCCGCTGCCGTCACGGACAACGATAAATATTAATTTGCCGCTTGGCCTTGAGTGATAAACCCATCCGCCGATTGTTACGGTTTTATCGATGTTGTCTTTCAGACTGGAGATTCTTGTAAGGTCTTTAAGCATTTCAAATCCTGATTTTAAATACAATCTTTAAAACTTCCTGAGATTCATTCATTTGACAGCCCGGCATATGCGCATCGCTCGGCCAGAATATCGCAAAACTGCCTTTGGTCATATTAAGAAAAGTTATATTGCCGTCGGCAAAGAAAAATTCAACCTCTTTTTCCTCATTATACGGCGTATGTGTTTTGAGCTGATATATTGGTTCATAGCCGATTTGTTCCGAACCTTTTACGATAAGCTGTATGTCGATATATTTCCTGTGAGCTTCTATTTTGTCTGTTGCAGGTTTGGTTTTATATCGCTGAACGATATAAAATAACTTATCCGAATCGACCTCGTATTTGCCGTCCTGCAATTTTTCAAAATCTGTTTGGGCGGCGATTTTCAGCGCCCTGGCAATCAGCGGCGACATCTTCTCATAATGCGTATAATTTTTAATTATATCTAATACCACTTTATTGCCCCGCCTTCGCCGAGGCTTCGTCGGGCAGGCCCGCCGGCTTTTCAGGCGTGATTATTCCCGCGACAATATAAGTCGCAAGCAGTGGCAGTATTCCGGTAATAATGCACAGGAATACAATAATAAGCCTTATCAGCGTTGAATCCATTCCCGTCATTTCAGCCAGTCCTCCGCATACGCCCAATATTTTTCTGTCGGTTTTCGATAAATAAAGTTTCTTCATCTTCTATGTCCTTGATTATTATTTTTCATAAAATATATTTTCAATTTTATTCATTTGGTTCTTTAACTATTTCTTTTGAAGATTTTTTTGGGTATTTTTTCAAAGACCAGATTTTAATATCATCCGCTGTCTTTTTAATCTGATTAGCGTCACTACTATACTCAAAAAAACGTTCTCCATTGTCATCTATTCCATTTTTCCCTTTGCTGTAAAGAGTAAAACTGTCGCCGGTAAGTTTATACACAAAGAATTGGTCATTAACAGGGTCAATGAAATTTTCTTCATTTGTTAAACCTTTAATCTTATCTAAGCTTTCAGGCCAAACTCCGGTTTTATCTTTATAACGCCTCAAGGCTATTAAAAGCAATGAGCCATTTTTCCCAGATTCCTGGCGTAAATATAAATCATGTATTTTGTAATAGGTTGATTCTTCCATAAGGGCTAACATTTTAATAAAATATTTATAATTTAATCTAAAAGAGAAAATGGAGAATTTTTTTGGCCCTTTGCTCCAATCAAAATTCGGGTCTGTTGTTTCATAAAATTTCTGATAAGCCACGTCTATTGTTTTCGATAATTCTTGTGGTGTTGCCGGAGCAAAAAACCAATATAATATACTGCGTGCTTTAGTAAGTTTTATTTGGAGATAATTTTTCGGAGGAATATTAACTTCCGGGGAAAAAAACTTCGCCGCTTTTTCGGGATTTCGCATAAACCTATATTGTCCTTTTGCATTTACCTCATAGAAAATGCCGAACACATTTTTGAAAAACAGTTTTTCATAATCAAGCATTCTCGGCAAATCCGATTCCCAGTCATATTTAACGTCGTTAATTAACTTCTCAATCTCATCCAGTTGTTTTTTGCTTGGATTGGCGGTAATCACAAAATTATTGAGTCTGTCAATCGCAATGTTTTCAATCGCCATTCCGGTCAGTATTTCTACTAATGATGACTGCTGGCATATATGTTTCCCCATTTGAAGGGTGCAGTAATTTTTTTTCAGCCCCTGTTCAATTTTTCCTTCTGCAATATCATTATTTGCGGCTCTTGAGAGCAACTGTGCCCATTGCCTAAAATCGCCCAGCCTTTCCATATCGAAGGAAAATAGTGTTTTTGATGTTACATCAAATTTGCATTTTTCAAATTTTGATGCCTGTATCAATTTGCTTATCGTTCCTTTATAGCTACTTAGCCATTTGGCAACTTCGGGATAGTCCTTGCTATGCCAGTAAGTTTTTAATGTTTTACAATCTATATCTTCGTTATTAAAAAAGTTGGGCTCTGAAATATTTGCGTTAGAATCCGCTAATAACTGGTTATATATAATGGCAGCGTTTTCCGCATCTGGTATTTCGCGTTTGGCTTCCAGAGCCGCCAATTCCTTGTCAAAGGTAAAAGGTTTCCAGTCGCTGTCTTTTTCAGGGGCAAGTACCCACAAAACTAACACAAGAACAATAACTCCAACTTCGGCCCAGAACCATTTGCGCCAGCGCAAAGGCAAAATCGTGCAGGCCAAAAGAAAAATTGCCACAAGTGCCAATACCTTCAAAGGCGCCTGAAAGACTACACCGGCGATAAAGAGGAGCGAGAGTATTGCCAGCCAAATCCATCTTATGATTTTGCTGGTAACTCCAAGTACTTTTTTAATTTTGCCCATTTATTTTCTTACAAATCAAGTTTTTCACGCAGATATTGTTTCACCTGCGATATATTTATTCTTTCCTGTTTCATACTGTCGCGTTCACGCACGGTTACGGTATCATCTTCTTTTGTCTGGCCGTCAATGGTGATGCAAAAAGGCGTTCCCGCTTCATCTTGTCTTCGATATCGTCTGCCGACTGCGCCCTTTTCGTCGTAGAAACAGGTGAAATATTTTTTCAAGTCGTCATAAATCTTTCTCGCGATTTCAGGCATTCCATCTTTTTTCACAAGCGGAAATATTGCGGCCTTTACCGGCGCAAGGGCAGGATGGAAACGGAGCAGACTTCTTTTTTCGCCGTTGACTTCGTCTTCATCATAAGCATCAACCAAAAACGCAAGACAGCTTCTGTCGATTCCCGCGCTTGGCTCAATCACATAAGGTATAAATCGTTTTTTATTTTCCTCATCGAAAAAGCTCAGCGGGCCTTTCTGATAATCTTCCGCCTCGCTGTTAAGCTCGATTTTCGACAAATCGCCTTTTTTCTCATACCAGGCGTTAAGAGTTCTCATTCCTCTTTGGTGTTGACGGAGGTCAAAATCAGTGCGGTTTGCGATACCTTCAAGCTCCTGCCAGTCGCCTGAGCCGAACGGGAATTTATATTCGACATCGACGCAGGCCTTTGCGTAATGAGCAAGCTCATCTTTTTCGTGGGGACGAAGGCGCAAATTTTCCTTTTTCAAACCAAGATTAATATACCAGTTAAATCGTGTTTCCTTCCAATGTTCATACCATTGCTCATCTGTGCCGGGTGCGCAGAAAAATTCAATCTCAGCCTGTTCGAATTCTCTTGTCCTGAATATAAATCTTTTTGTTGTTATTTCATTTCTGAAACTTTTGCCGATTTGTGCGATGCCGAAAGGAATTTTCACCCTCGTCGTATCGAGAACGTTCCTGAAGTTTACAAAAATTCCCTGAGCGGTTTCAGGCCTTAAAAATATTGCCATCGAGTCGTCAGCATTTGCCCCCATCTGCGTTTCAAACATCAGCTTGAAAGGCATTGGCTCGGTAAATTTCCCGACCGACCCGCAGGCCGGACAGACCTTTTTTGAAAGGTCCTTGGCATCTTTTTGAGCGGCCTCGATTGAAATATGTTCAGTATGCTCTTCAGCGTGTTCGGTAAGGTGGTCAACACGGCTTCGGACGTTACATTTTTTGCAGACGGTTACAAGGTCCGCGAATTTATCGGCGTGGCCAGATGCTTTCCAGACAAGCGGATGCATAAAGATGCTGCAATCTAAGCCGACTACATCGTCTCGCATCTGGACGGTGTGTTTCCACCATTCGTTTCGCACGTTCCTTTTAAGTTCCGACCCTAACGGCCCGTAATCATAACAGCTTGCCAGTCCGCCGTAGATTTCACTGGATTGGAATATGAAACCTCGCCTTTTGCAAAGCGATACAATGTCTTCGAGTTTAGTTAATTTCGCCATAATTTTTTTCCTGAATAAGGTGGCATATTATAGTAGGGAACGGCGCCAATTACAAGGCTGATAAGAAAAGTGAAATTTTAACTTGTTTTTCGTTAATCTTTGCGTAAAATCAGATAGCAATAAGAATTTGATTTTGGAGAGATTAAAATGATACCTGTTAATCTTGGAGTGGGGCAGGACAAAATAGCAGATTTTTGCCGCAGATGGAAAATAAAACAACTGGCAGTCTTTGGTTCTGCGGTGCGCGGCCAGCTTCGTCCCGACAGCGACCTCGATTTACTGGTTGTATTTACTCCGGATTCCGATTGGAGTATGTTCGACCATTACCGTATGGAAAATGAACTTGTCGAGTTATTTGCCAGGGAGGTTGACCTTATCAGTCAGCAGGCCGTGGAAGAAAATCCCAACTGGATATGCCGTAAGGAAATTCTTGATAGCGCAAGGGTAATCTATGCAGCGTAATGCATCTTTACTTTTGGATATGGCCAATGCCTCCCGTCAAATTGTCGAGTTTATAGACAGGATGGATTTTGAGCAGTTTAGCAAAGACCAGAAAACACAATCTGCGGTGATTCATCAATTTCTCGTTATAGGAGAAGTATCTAAACTGCTTTCCGAAGATTTTAAAAAAGCCAACGCGGAAATTCCGTGGTCGGCGATGGCTCGTATGCGAGATAAACTTATCCATCATTATCGCGGTGTTGACCTGCATGAAATATGGAAAGCCGCAAAAGCCGAGATACCTCGCCTACTTGCGTTTTTGGAAAAACACCTGCCGGAAAAAGAAAATTGACTTGTTTCCCGGCGAATATGTAAAATCGCCAAAAAGTAAATATTGATTTTCCAGTGACAGGGGAGCCTCGACAAATCGGGGCTGAGAGGCCGTTAAATCGGCGACCCTTTGAACCTGAACAGCGGTAATACCTGCGAAGGGAGGCACAAAAAATATTCAAAACGCGCTTCCTTTCGGCAGTGCGTTTTTTTATTAACTATATATAATAAAATGAAAGGAAGCGAAAAATGAAAGAAATCCAAATCAGCAGGGCAATCATCGAGCAATACACCGAAAAGCTGCTCGGCAGACTTGAGAATGACGTTGTCATCGCAGGCTCCGGCCCGGCAGGCCTGGCGGCAGCGTATTATCTTTGCAAAAACGGAGTAAAAACAACCGTTATCGAAAGGAAACTCGCCATCGGAGGCGGTATCTGGGGCGGTGCAGCAGGATTTAATGAAATCGTTCTCGAAGATTCTGAAATCATCGACGAAATCGGAATCCCGTCAAAAAAGAAGGATGGATTGGTTATCCTCGATTCCATCGAGTTTGCCACGACGCTTTGCAGCAAAACCATCGCTGCCGGCGCGGTTATTTTCAACCTGACCGACATTGAAGACATCATCGTTAAAAAGAATACCGTCTGCGGCGTCGTCGTCAACGGCACAGGAATAAAACTTGCAAAACTCCACGTTGACCCGTTCTGTATAAGCGCAAAATTTGTCATCGATTGCACCGGCCATCCCGCCGAGCTGGTTGCGCTGCTTAAAAACAGGAAAGACGATTTCCATATCAAAAAAATAGGCGAAGGATTTATGGATGTCGAACCTTCCGAAGCGGGTGTCGTTGAAAAAACAGGCGAAATCTTCAAAGGCCTTTACGTTGCCGGAATGAGTGTCTGCTCGGTATATAATCTGCCCCGTATGGGCCCGATTTTCGGCGGAATGCTCAAAAGCGGCAAAAAAGTTGCTGAGTTGATAAATGCAAAATTTTAAAATTCCGACCATAGAAGATTGTTTCAAGCTTTTAAAGCAGTGCCAGACGCCTAAGCACATCGTCAGGCACTGCGAGGTAGCGGCAGATTTCGCCGTTGAGCTTGCCAGGAAAATCTCCGCAAACGGCATTAAAGTAAACATTGATTTCGTCCACAGGGCTTGTCTGCTTCACGATATTATGCGGCTCAGGGGCCACTGTCATGAAGAGGAGGCTTACGAACTTCTCAAAGAAGACTATCCGGAACTTGCACTTGCCGTGAGAAAACACGCGTACAGGTCGCTGCTCGATGAAAAACTTAAACCGCAGACTATCGAAGAAAAAATAGTTTACTACGCCGACAAGCGCGTTATGCACGATAAGATTGTGCCGCTGATGGAAAGGCTTGAAGAAGGCCACAGGAGAAATACGCCTGCACACTGTAAAAAAACTGCTGATACAGCCCATATAGATTCGCTCATCGTTGAGCTTGAACAAGAACTTTTTGCCGCCGCTAAAATTCCAGAGGAATAAAATTGCCCCAAGCCTGGACGATAAAAAAACTGCTTGATTGGATGGTAAGTCATTTCACTGACGAAAAAATCGACTCGCCGAGAATCACTGCCGAGATGCTTTTGTCTTTTGTGCTCCAAATGGAAAGAATCCAGCTTTATATGCACTTTGACAAAGTTATTGGCAAACCGCAGCTCGACAAGCTTCACAGTCTTGTCAAACGCTGCATACAAAACGAACCTGTCCAGTATTTGACCGGCAGATGCGAGTTTTACTCGCTTTCGCTTAAAGTTGCTCCGGTTTGTCTGATACCGAGACCCGAAACGGAATTGCTTGTCGAAAGGGCGATAGAATTTTTGCGCAGCCGGACAGGCAAGCAGTATGTTTGCGATTTATGCACAGGCTGCGGCTGTGTCGCCGCAGCGATAGCAAAAAATTTCGCGGATGCGAAAGTTATTGCCACTGATATTTGCGACAAGGCCTTGAGTGTTGCCGCTGAAAACATTAAAAAATACGGACTTGAGCAGAGAGTCGAACTTCTGCAGGGCGATTTATTCAAACCGGTAATCAGCCAGCTTGATGAAGGGAACTTGTCCGCCGGCGGATTCGATTTGATTGTCTGCAATCCGCCTTATGTCAGCCGCTCTGAGTATGAAAAACTTGACGCCAAGGTGAAAAATTACGAACCGAAACTTGCGCTCGACGGCGGGGCAGATGGTCTTGATATTTATCGCAGAATAGCCGCCGATGCCGCCGGCCATTTGAAAAAAGATGGGGCTCTTTTGCTTGAAATTGGGTATCAGCAGGGTCTGCAGGTCAAAAAGTTGCTTGAAGATACAAATGCCTTTGGGCGGATAACCGTCGAAAAGGACTTCAATAACAACGACAGAGTCATAACCGCTGTTAAAATATAACGGCACGATGCGGTTTTCCGGCATTCCTTTATTATTGACAAATGATATAGGTTATTTTACTATAAACGGCTTAGGATAGGGTTTAAACGGAGACATTTTATCTTTTATGGTGGAAGCGGTTACTAACAATACCGACGATTTGAGCAAGGCTATAACCTTTTTTACAAGGGCGCAGGAAGTCGCCGCCACGGACAACTTCGATTACGCGATAGATATGTTTATCGAAGGTCTGCAGCGTGCGCCGGATGCGGTCGAGCAGGGTCATAAGCCTCTTCGGCACAACGCCCTGATTAGGCAGGCCAAAGGCGGGAAAAAACCATCCATGATTGAGAAAATGAGGCACTCTCGCGGGAAAAATCCGTTCGAGAATATGCTCAATGCCGAATATTTGCTCGCGAAAGACCCGGAAAATCTGATTTATGCCGAACAGATGCTCAAGGCCGCCATCGCGGGCGGATTTAAAAAGACGGCTCTGTGGATTGCCGATTTGATTTTCGAGGCCAACAAAGCGCTCGACAAACCCAGCCTTCAGACATATTTGCTGTTGAAGGATTCTTATGCCGCTATGGAAGAATATGCCAAGGCTGTCGGCGCCTGCGGTTATGCGTGCAGATTAAAACCTGACGATGCGGCCCTGGCCGATGAGTTTAAAAACTTATCTGCTCATCTTACTATGCAGAAGGGCAAATACGACCAGGACGGCGATTTCAGGCAGTCCATCCAGGATAGAGACTCGCAGGAAAAGTTTCAGCTGCAAAAGGCGGTTATGAAAACCGTTGATTTTCGCCAGCAGGCGGTAACAGAAGCGCGCCAGGTGCTTGCGTCCGACAACTCGCCTCAGAATATATTTAAGCTTGCCGATGCTCTGGGCGAGGTGCAGACCGATGAAGCGGACAAGGAAGCGATAAAACTGCTCGATGATTCTTTCGGGCAGTTTAAGGATTTTACATTTAAGCGCCGCTCAGGAGAAGTAATGCTCAGAATGCTTCGCAGGAATGTTAGAAAAACAAAGGTGTACCTTGAAAAAAATTCATCCGGTGAAAGGGCAAGGGAGGCTTTCATCGATGCGACAAAGCAGCTTCTTTCCGCCGAGCTGGAGCATTATCGGCTCTGTATGGAAAATTATCCGACGGACCTTCGGCTCAAATACGAATATGGCATTCGGCTGATGAGAAATCAGAGGTATGACGAGGCTATACCGTATCTGCAGGAAGCCAAAAAAGAGCCGAAGCACAAAATATCGGCTATGAACAAAATCGGCCTGTGTTTCTTTATGAAAAGCTGGTTCACTGATGCGATTGACATTTTAAACCAGGCGATCGGAGAGTATGAAATAAAAGACAATGACATCGCGAAGGATTTAAGATATAATCTTGCCAGGGCCTATGAACAGCAGGGTAATACTGACGAGGCTCTGGAACTTTACCGTAAACTTGCTCAGCTTGATTATTCTTATAAGGATGTCAGGGCAAGGGTTGCCAGATTAAGAAATGAAGACCAGTAAAAAACTTTAAATGTAAAAAAATTTTAATCAGGAGTTAAGATGGCACATTCATTATCGGCCAAAAAAAGAGTAAGACAGAACGTTAAACGGCGACTCATTAATCGTGCGCGCAAAAGTGAGATTAAAACTATAATAAAAAGTTTCGAGGCTGCGGCAGGCAGCGGCAGCAAAAAAACAGCAGCCGAGCAGTATAAGCTTGTCGTAAGAAAGCTCGACAAAGTGGCCGCTAAGAAAACTATTCACAAAAACAGGGCTGCCAGGCTCAAATCTCGCCTGGCCCGAAAGCTCGCAAAGCTGAAAGGCTGACCGGTTTATCGTCAATAGAACTTGTTCACAACAGCGCTGTGCCTGTTAAAATATTGGTGTAGCGCTGTTTTTTGTTATTTGTGTGAAAGAATATATGGCTGAAGTTTTAAAAAAGAAAATAATGACTCATCTGGCCCACAGGGATTACAGGCCGCTAAAACCTGCGGACCTTGCAAAATCACTCGGCGTAAAACCGGACGAATTTGAAACATTTAGAAAAGTTTTTGACCAACTCCGGACAGGGGGACTGGTTGTCATCGGCTCGAAAAACCTTGTTTCATTGCCTCCTCCCGGCGGTAAAATTTGCGGAACTTTCAGGGCCACGACAAAAGGCTTCGGATTTGTAACGCCGACTGAACCGAACGCTCACGGCGATTTGTTTATCCCGGCCGATTACACCGCCGCCGCTATGACAGGCGATACCGTTGCCGCCGAAGTAATAAAGGAAACACGCCGCGGAAAAGAGACCCGCTACAGCGGAAAAATCATCGAAATACTCCAGCGGGCAAACAATCGTTTCGTCGGAACAGTAATAAAAAAGGGAGATTCTTATTATCTTCTGCCCGACGGCAAATTTACCGAGCTTGTGGAAATTGACGATGTCGGCGCAAAGAACGCCACACCGGGCGACAAAGCAGTCGTTGAAATAATAAGCTACGCCTCACAGGACGCTTGCGCCCGCGGCGTTATCATCGAACTGCTCGGCAAAAGCGGAACTTATAAGGCCGAATTCGATGCGGCAATTCGCAGGTTCGGTCTTTCATATCAGTTCGACAGAACCTGTCTTGATTCGGCATCGCAGGCCGCGGGAAATTTCAATCCCGCCCCGTTAGAGACAGGTCGTCAGGGACGACCGTCAGACATCCCCGCCTCGCCCGACTCACGTTTGGCGAGTCGAGGCGGGATAGATGTCTTGTCTCTAACGGGGCCCGCTGATTTCTCAGACAGGCTTGATTTAACTAAAAAAACCATAATAACAATCGACCCCGAAGACGCGAAGGATTTCGACGACGCCATAAGCCTTGAAAAAAATCCCGATGGGACTTTTACGCTCGGCGTTCATATCGCCGATGTCAGCAGTTTTATTGAACCTGATTCACCGCTTGACCTTGAGGCTAAAAACAGGGGCAACAGCGTCTATCTGCCCGGTCTTGTTCTGCCGATGCTGCCGGAGGTCCTCAGCAACGGTGTTTGCAGCTTGCAGCCCAGCCAGCCCAGACTTGCAAAATCGGCCTTTATAACTTACGACTCTGCCGGCAAAGTTTTGAAAACAGATTTTGCCAGCTCAATTATCCGCTCGACAGCGAGACTTACATATACCGAGGCCGACAGAATCCTCAAAGGCCAAAAAACGGACAGGCCCCTCGAAGTCATCTCGCTCCTGCGCGATATGGAAAGACTTGCGAAGATAATAGAAACCCGGCGTAACAGCGAAGGTATGCTCCATCTCGATTTGCCGGAAATGGAGCTTGTCTTCGATAAATCAGGCAGGGTTGTTGATGCCCATCCTGCCGATACCGGCTATCCTCATACGATGATTGAAATGTTTATGGTCGAGGCTAATGAAGCGGTCGCCCGGCTTCTCAATAGTTTAAATGTTCCTTTTATGCGAAGGATTCACCCCGACCCGGATTCGCTGAGTTTAAAAGGCCTTTCGCAAACGCTTAAAATGTTTGGCGTTTCAGCGCCGAAAAATCCCGACAGGTTCGATTTGCAGAATATTCTTTCCCATATAAAAGATAAACCCGCCGCATTTGCGGTAAATATTTATATTTTGCGTTCTCTCGCCCGCGCGGAATATTCACCGCTGTCCATCGGCCATTACGCACTTGCCTCGAAGCATTACTGCCACTTTACAAGCCCCATTCGCAGATACGCTGATTTACTCATCCACAGACTTCTTAATATGTATCTTGAAGGCAGGATGGAAGAGGAAATTCCGACGGAATCGCAGCTTACCGAAATCGGCAAACATATTAGTTTCACGGATAGAAGGGCCGAAGACGCGGAGGACGATTTGCGGACAGTTCTGATTTTACTTCTTTTCAAAAAGCGTCTTGGCGAAACCCTTGAAACGGTTGTCAGCGGCCTTGCCAATTTCGGCGTTTTTGTTCAGTGTATAAAATTCGGCGTTGAAGGCCTTATTCCAATTGATTTGCTTGGAAAAGATAAGTTTATTTACGACCACCACGCTCAGTGCGTTTATGGTCAGCGCAGCGGAAAAATCTTCCATATCGGTATGCCTTTGACTGTCAGGATTGTATCTGTCAATATCGCCGCAAGGCAGTTGAATGTCATCCCGCTTGACCAGCCGCCCCGGGCCGCCGGCACGATGGAAAAACCAAAGGGAAAATTTGCCCATCAGAAAAAGGCGAAAAATAATAATAGATTCAGGAAGAGGAAAAAATGAAAACGGCAGAATATATTTCTTTGAAAATAATTCTGTTTACATTTTTTTTCATACAATCTATTGTTTTTGCGGCGCCGGCGGATTACCCGCAGAACATTATCCTTATAATTGTTGACGGCGGCGGATTTACTCATATCGACGCGATAGACTATTACCAGTACGGCAAAAAAGGAGAGCAGAACTTTGAAAAATTCCCCGTCCAGCTTGCCGTTACTACATATCCGACCGGCGGCTCCTACGACCCGAAAAAAGCAGCTCAGGATTTTAATTATGTAAAAACTGGTTTAATTACAGACAGTGCTGCCGCGGCTACGGCTCTGGCAACTGGAATAAAAACCTCCAACGGCGCAATAGGCGTCGATGTCAGCAGCCGCAGACTCCAAAACATTATCGAAAAATGCGAAAAGCTCGGTATGTCAACCGGAGTTGTTACGACAGTGCCGATAAGCCACGCAACGCCCGCCGCCTTTGTCGCGCACGCCAAATCACGCAGCGGCTACGAACAAATTGCCGATGGAATGATTAACAAAAGCGCCCTCGAGGTCCTTTTCGGCTGTGGCAATCCGTTTTTTGACGACGACGGCAAAAAACTCGATAAGCCGGGCAATTTTAAATATGTCGGCTCGAAGAAAATATGGGATTCGCTCGTCAAAGGCTCGGCTGGTAAATGGACTTTGATTCAAAGCAGAAAGGATTTTCTTAATCTTGGCGAAGGCAATACACCGAAGAGGGTTCTGGGTGTTACTCAGGCTGCATTTACTCTGCAGGAAAAACGCACTTGTGGTGAGCTTGGTCGAACCAGTGGAAAATCTATCATACCTTTTGATGTGCCGTTAAATCCGAATGTGCCGACTCTTTCTGAAATGACAAAAGCCGCCCTTAATGTTCTTGATGATGATAACGATGGATTTTTTATTATGATTGAGGCAGGCGCCGTTGATTGGGCCTCCCACGATAATAGCGGTGCGAGAATGATTGAGGAAATGAGGGATTTTACCAGAGCGGCTGACGCTGTTATTGACTGGGTTCAGACAAAAAGCAGTTGGCAAAAAACTCTTGTGATTATAACAGCAGACCATCAGACAGGATACCTGACCGACGTTTTGAATAGCGGCAGGGGAACACTGCCGCCGATGAAGTGGAACAGCAAAGACCATACGAAGTCGCTTGTATTTCTCTTTGCGAAGGGACAAGGCTCGGAGCTGTTTGAGCAGCAGGTAAAAGGCAAAGACTCGTTTTACGGCTCTTTTATAGACAACACCGATATCGCAAAAATTATCTTTGCTCTTCTTGAGCGAAGGGTTTCGACAAAGAAATGAATCCCGCACCTTCTAAATATTCGATGTTTCCTAATTCTCTTTTAAAAATTTGAATAGAAAGAAGGTGCGGGATGAAAATTATTTTGTTACTTATCGGCAGTTTGCTTTTCATAGTTTCATTTGCTGCGCATATCTATATAAAGCTTAAGCTTCGTCCGAAACAGGATTCTGATTTCGATGATATATACTGGGAATTTGAGGAAACTCACCCCGGATTTGCCAGATATAGCCGCCTGTCGCAGATGGCCTTTACGGGAATGATTTTTGGTGCGATTCTGCTGTTTTTATCTCTTGTTTTTTAAAAAAGGTGTCAGGAACCTTTTCTGCTGTTTTTAGCCGTTGTTTTTTGAAAACTGCCAATCTGGCATAAAGACAAAAACAGTCTTGTTATACAAGTCCATATTTTCCAGACACTTGCATTTTTCCTGTTTCGGGCATATTCTTTGCTCTATATATCTTTCGGACTGGAAAGGAAATGCGATGCAATTCGACAAATTTACATTAAAGGCTCAGGAAGCACTGGCCACGGCTCAGCAGATAGCAATGGCGAAGTCCAACACGGTTCTTTCGCCGCTGCATTTATTGGCTGCTGTTTTGCGCGACGACGATGGCGTTGTGGTTATGATACTCAAACGAATCGGCACCAGTGTCGCTCGTATAAAAGAGATGACCGATAGCGAAATCAATCGCCTTGCCACAGGCAATGTCGGCTCTCAGATTATGCCCGACCCATCGTTTAATCAGGTAGTCCTTGATGCGCAGAACCGCGCCGAAAAAATGGGCGACGAATATTTAAGCGTCGAGCATATTTTTCTGTCCCTCGCTTCGGTCAGCAGCGGCGCAAAGGAAATTTTATCGGTTAATTCTATTACGCCTCAACAGATTGAAGCTGCCTTAAAGCAAATCCGCGGCCCGGGGAAAATTACCGATGAAAATCCCGAAGGAAAATACAAGGCTCTCGAAAGATATGGCATAGACCTTGTCGAGCTTGCACGGGCAGGCAAACTCGACCCCGTCATCGGCAGGGAGGAGGAAATCAGGCGTTGTATGCAGGTCTTGAATCGGCGCACGAAAAATAATCCCGTGCTGATTGGCGAACCCGGTGTCGGCAAAACCGCAATCGTCGAAGGTCTTGCCCAGAGAATCGTCGCAGGCGATGTCCCGGCAGGCCTGAAAGATAAAAAAGTGGTTGCGCTTGATATGGGCGCTTTGATTGCAGGCACGAAATATCGCGGCGAATTCGAGGACAGGTTCAAAGCCGTTCTTAAGGAAGTTATCGCATCCGAGGGTGGAATCGTATTATTTATCGATGAATTGCACACCGTAGTCGGTGCAGGAAGGGCCGAAGGCGCCGTCGATGCAGGCAATTTACTAAAACCTTCGCTTGCCCGCGGCGAACTCCGCTGTATCGGCGCGACAACGATTGATGAATACCGCAAGCACGTCGAAAAGGATGCCGCACTTGAGCGAAGATTTCAGCCGATTCTGGTTAATCCGCCTTCCGTTGAGGAAACTATCGCGATACTTCGCGGCCTCAAAGATAGATACGACACTCATCACGGCGTAAGAATCGCCGATGGCGCGCTCGTTGCGGCTGCGACACTTTCGAACAGATATATTTCCGACAGATGGCTGCCGGACAAGGCTATTGATTTAATTGACGAGGCCGCCTCGAAACTCCGGATTGAAAACGATTCGCTTCCGGCCGAGCTTGACGACATACGCAGAAAAATAATGCAGCTCCAGATTGAAAAGGAGGCTCTCAAAAAAGAATCTGACCCTGCCAGCAAAAAACGTCTTGAGAATCTCGAAAAGCAGCTAAAGGAACTGCAGCAGAATGATAAAGAACTTACCGCAAAATGGGAAAGTGAAAAAGCTGATATTAATGTGATAAAAACCCTTAGGGAAAAGATTGACCGTGCCAATACGGAATTTGAGGATGCGCAGCGCAAAGGCGACCTTGAAACAGCCGCGAGATTAAAATACAGCACAATCACAGATTTGCAAAAACAGCTCAGGCAGAAAGAAGAGCAGCTTGCGAAAAGCGACGCCGGCAAAATGATTCGCAACGAGGTTACTGAAGAGCATATTGCCCAGGTCGTCTCGAAGTGGACAGGGGTTCCTGTTTCAAAATTACTCAGCGGCCAGCGCGAAAGACTAATGCATATGGAAGACGAGATACACAAACGTGTCATCGGCCAGGATGAGGCCGTCAGCGCATTGTGCAATGCCGTCCGCAGAAACCGCGCAGGCCTTGGCGATTCCGACAGGCCCATTGGCGTGTTTTTATTCCTCGGCCCGACAGGTGTCGGCAAAACCGAGCTTTCGAAAGCCCTTGCGGAATTTCTCTTTAACGACCCCAATGCAATGATACGGGTTGATATGAGCGAATTTATGGAGCAGCACAGTGTTGCCCGTTTAATCGGCTCGCCGCCCGGCTATGTGGGTTATGAAGAAGGCGGCAGATTGACTGAGGCCGTCCGCAGAAAACCCTATTCGGTTGTCCTGCTCGATGAAATTGAAAAGGCGCATCCCGATGTGTTCAATGTCCTGCTCCAGGTTTTCGATGAAGGAAGGCTTACCGATGGTCACGGCAGAACGGTTGATTTCAAAAACACCGTGATAATAATGACCAGCAACATCGCCAGCGAGCAGATTTTAAAACTTACAGAGGAAAAAGGCGCCGATTGGGAAATCGAAGCGCACGTTAAGGAAGTTTTAAGAACATATTTCAAGCCGGAGTTTCTCAACAGGATTGATGAGAGCATCGTATTTCATACGTTGACTAAGGACGACCTTGAAAAGATTGTCGAGATTCAGCTTTCCCGCCTCGCACAGCGTTTGCGCGACCGGCACATAAATGTTGAGTTTACCGGCAATGCTAAAAAGCAGTTGATGGACGAAGGCTACGACCCTGCCTTTGGCGCCAGACCCTTGAAGCGAACAATTCAGCAAAGGCTCGAAAACAAACTCGCCACCGAATTGCTCGAAGGCAAATTTGCCGAAGGCGACACAATAAAAATCGATGCCAACGCCCACAGCTTTACATTTGAAAAAGTGAATTCTTAATTATCGCGGAAAGCGCATAAAAACGGCGGAGCTTTGTAAGCTCCGCCTTTTTGCTTTATGGCTCGTTGCTTTTAGCGTTTTAGCATCTTGCCCGCTCTATCCAGCTTACTATCTGCCTTGTGTCCCTGCCGCCGAGACGGATAAGAAAGGTTCAGCTAAACATGACCGTTTATGGTCTTCCGAGCCATCTTTTTTACTCTTGTCCGGAAAACATATCGGTAAACGATGTTATAAAAGATGAATCTTTTTTCATACAAATTTGATATTGTCAGAAAAGCGTTTATACTGGTAAATAAAGGCAAAATAGGTTAAGAATAACGGGTCTTGATTTTGTAAAAAGGATGGGAAATATGCTGAACTTCACCTATTGCAACCCGACAAAAATAGTTTTCGGCAAAGGCGCAATCGCGAAAATTAATGAGCTTATAATATCGGACGCAAAAGTTCTTTTAACTTACGGCGGCGGCTCGATAAAGAAAAACGGTGTTTACCGTCAGGTTAAAGCCGCGCTGAAAAAACGAATGGTTGTGGAATTTGGCGGCATCGAGCCGAACCCCGCTTATGAAACTCTCGTAAAAGCAGTCCGGCTTGGCCGAAAAAAGAAAATTGATTTTATTCTCGCCGTCGGCGGCGGCTCAGTGCTTGACGGCTCGAAATTCATCGCTGCCGCCATTCCTTACAAAAATAAAAACCTGTGGGAAATCGTGGCCAAACGCGGCCAGACTGTTAAATCCGCCGTCCCCTTGGGGACTGTTCTTACACTGCCCGCGACAGGTTCGGAAATGAATGCCTTTGGCGTTATATCAAAATTAAGCACAGCGGAAAAGCTCGCCTTCGGCTCTCCGCTCTGCTACCCGAAATTTTCTATACTCGACCCGCAGACAACTTATTCGCTTGATAAAAAGCAGTTACGCAACGGTATTGTCGATGCCTTCGTCCACGTCGCCGAGCAGTATGCGACGATTGATGTCAGCACGCCTTTGCAGGATAGATACGCCGAATCGATTTTCAAAACGCTTATCGACATTGCCCCCGCCGTAATGAGTCCCGTTAGAAACGGGCCGCCTTTTGCAGCCGTCGGGCATCATAAATGTCCTGTTTCTAACGGGATGAGTGGCAAAAAAAATTATGATATTCGTGCGACCTTTATGTGGACTGCGACGCAGGCCCTGTGCGGCCTTTTAAGCTGCGGCGTTATAGGCGACTGGAGCACACACGGCATAGGCCACGAAATCACGGCGTTTTTCGGTCTCGCCCACGCCGAAACGCTCGCAGTTGTCCTGCCTGCCCTTTGGAAATATGAAATCAATAACAAAGCCGGCAAACTCGCCATGCTTGCTCAAAACGTCTGGGGCGTAAAGAAAGGCACTAAAAAGCAGAAAGCCGCTGCCGCGATAAAACGCACCGTTGAATTTTTTAATTCACTTGATATGCCGACGTCTCTGAAGGATTATAATATTACCGGAAAAGATATTGAAAAAGTCGTTGACCGTTTCGCCCGAAGAGGCGTCTCCTTCGGCGAAAACGGAGATATTGATGCAAAGGCCGTAAGAAAAATCTTGAAATTATGCTTGTAGAGGTGCGGGATGAGAAATAAAAAATTAAAAATTGAAACTAAAAAAAACCGAAATTCCATATTTTTTATATTTTCTCTTTTATTTTTTATCTTGTTTTCTGCCGGCTGGTCGGCAAAGCGGAATGTCAATCTCGACGATTTTTTAAAGGAGCTTACCGTTGTAAATGTCAAAGGCAGCCAGACCCAGTCCGCGGTTTGGCTTCCCTTTGAGTTTGATGTAAGGGTATTAGGCTCCGATGTCAAAACGCAGAAAGATGTCTTCGTCTTGAAATCTTATCTGATTTTTATGGTCCAGTGCGCAGATGCCAACTCCGGCAGCAAAACTTACGCCTCGTGGTCTCAAATCCAAAATAGGGCTTTGCTGAAAGGATTTTCATCTGCCCCCGTAAAGCCTCTGGCTCTTGTGCCGGTTGCGATTGCCGGAAAACTCGAAGCTATAAAAACGGTAATCGCCGGCAATGACGCTTCTGTCGCCGATATGCACATTATCGTATTTGACATTAACGACGCCAACGACCCTAATGGCAGGCCTATAGTTGATACGACAATAAAGGATAAGCTCACCCTGACTCTCGAAGCGGCCGATTCGTTCAGCAAGGCCCAGTTTATCTGGCATACGCCGTTTGACGCCATTATTGATGCGGGAATCTGTCCCAAATGCGGCGACAAAGTCAAGCCTTATTGGCGCCTCTGCCCCTGGTGCGGCAGTAAACTTTAAAATTCATATAAATATTTAGCCCCCGGTTTTACCGGGGGTCTTCTCTTTTATTGAGGAACAAATGACTCAGGATGAACAGATTCAGTATCTGGCGAACATTTATTATCTTGCCCGTGCCGACAAGGATTTTCAGGTCGAGGAAGATTACCTGCTGCAGGAAATTGCTAAAGGCATCGGTGCAGGCTATCTCGAAACAAGAAAGGCCCTGGATTTATCGATGACGGACGATTTTAAAATAAAATTTCCCGCCGGCCTCTCTGACCGGATTAAAAATCTCGAGGATATGCTGATGGTCGCCTATTACGATAAAACACTGCAGGAAATGGAGAAAAAAATTATCACTGCTTACGCAAAACATCTCGACATAACCAAAGAGCAATTCGAAACCATACAGCAGGAAGTAAAAAAAAGATTGCAGGACCGGACTAAACCTTAAATTTTTCAATCTTCAATTCTCCAATCTCCCTCACATTCATTAACGCTTGCCCGCCATAGACGGGATTATCGACTATGCGGTTTTTTTGTTTCAACAAAGGCAGTTTTTGCCTGTGGACAAAGCAAAATGGCTGGCACAAAAATCGTATTTTGAGCAAAGCCTTTTGCTTTGAACACAAAATTATTTGAAAAATAATTTGTTGAAACAAAAAACGTCTCTGTGTTCTCTGTGAGCTCTGTGGCTCGGTGATGAATTTATTTCTTCGTGTTCCTTCGGGTTCTTCGTGGTGAAAAAACCGTGTTAATCCGTGTTTAAAAATGACCGTGTCAATCCGTGTCTGTCAACCCCTCCAGAAGCATCTATCCACAATCCCGCTGGCTTTGTCCGGTAAAGAAAATACGAGACAATCGAAAATCTCTCGATAAGTTCCGTGCTGCTTGCCCTGAGCGGCTTGTGGTGAGCATACTTGTCCTGAGTGAAATCGAAGGAGTCGAACCAAGTCGAAGGGTCGCAGTTTTCCTGTTGGTTGCTGTTTAACTTTAATAAGGCATTTTCAATCGCCCCGATGCTTTTTTCAAAATCGTCAATCACAAAATCCCCAACGTCAATTACTTCAAAAAAATTCATAACAAAAACGGCGTATGTCTGTATTTTCTTTTTGCCTTTTTGCGGCTTGCCCTGAGCGGCTTGTGGTGAGCATAGTCGAACCAAGTCGAAGGGCTTAATCTTCGCAGACTTGTCTATATGAATGATTTTCAGTTTTTCTAAATCTCCCGTCCATCGGTACACCCCCACACCAATTTTCCCAGAGTGCCGATTTGTTTGGGAATGTTGGGCGCTAATTTTTGCTGACGATTTCGAACAGGTGCGGATGCTGGAGGAATTGGTGTGGGGGTATATCTGTTTTTTCAGGGCGGATAACTTTTCGATTTTTTTCTTTAATTCTGCCGCCAGCTCGAAATTTAAATCTTTAGCGGCCCTCTGCATATCGACCTGAAGTTTTTCTATTTGTTTTGCCGGCTCGGCACCCGCCTCAAATGCGTCTTTTATTATATTTTGATACTCTTGCGGCCTTATTTTACCGTCGCAAACTCCACTGCACGCATCCATCTGCAGATATGGACATCCTGCCGCCCGTTGCGGATTGCCCACAAGCCTGCTCTGAGCTTGTCGAAGGAGGTCATTTCTCTTACAGAGTTTGAAGGCATCTTCAAGGGTGTTTAGAAAAACTGCCGCTGATTTTTGTGAGCAAAAAGGCCCTAAAATCTTTTTTGTTTTCTTCAACCCCGGCTTTCTCGTAATCGAAAAAAATGGAGTCTTTTCGTTTAAATCTATCTCGATAAACCACGGATAAACAAAACTGATATGGTCTTTATAGTTTAAGGCGAAGATTTTTTTAGCCGCTTTGTAATGTTCGAGCGACAGTCGGAATTTACACGGGCATGTTTCATAATAAATTTTAGCGGTAATACTCTTTAAATCTGCTTTTTTAGTAGTCTCTTTTTGTTCGGCGAGTTTATTTTTTACAGTTCGTCTGATATTGGCCGCCGACAACAGCAGGATGGGTAAATTTTGATTATCCGCGAAAAGAATTAAACCGGCACTGGTAGGAAGTTCGCCGGGCTTTTCTATTGCCTGCCCCGAATCGGATTGAAGGGTTAGGCAGTTGTCAAAAATTTCCTCCGGCAGATTTTTCATCGTTCTATTTCCATAGTATTTAGCCCCCACTTTCAGTGGGGGTTTTCGTTTTGTTTAGCCCCGTCATCTTATATCCGCCGTTAGGCGGAGATGATAACGGGGTTCGTCAAAATCCTTAAGCCCCCAACTTTATCCGCCTTAGGCAGATTCCTCAACTCAAAACTAAGAACTAAAAATTCAAAACTTTTTTATTCTCCGTCTTCTTCTGTCTTTCTGCTTCCTGATTTTTTCTATTTTTTTATCTTTCAGGCTTTCTTTCCCCAGTAATTTATTCTCCAGCAGTTCACACATTTGTTTTCTCGCATAATAACGGTTCAGTCCTTGGCTGCGGCTCTTTTGGACCTTGACGGACAATTTGCTGGGAATATGCTTTAAATGGACGCAGGTGGAGCTTTTATTGACTTTCTGTCCGCCCGCTCCGCCGCTTCGAACGAATGTTTCCTCGATATCATTCTCAAGCAGATTGCAGTTACGCATCCGCTGCTCGAGCTCTTGTTTCTTTTGCTGTGTTATCCCAAAATTTATCATATACCCTGCCTGCCCCTGAAATTTATCCTTGCGAAGTTTACCCCGTGAAGTGTCTTTATGCTGCTTCATAGAGCGACTTAAGACTACTTCATCGGGGTAATCCCAAAGTTAATCATATATATTTATCCCCGCGTTTACCCCTACGCTTTCTTGCGAAAGCAAGAGTGGGGGTGCGGGGGTCGGTAATCCCCAAATTAATCATATATATAGCTTGTCCTATGCAATAGTCGAAGAAATCAATTTGTCCCCAAGGGATAATCAATTGAAAAGTGGCAAGTACGGGTTTGCATGACCGGACATCTTTAATTCTTTCCTTCGGTATGTTTTCGACTCAATACACCATCCACGATTATGTAATCCCGCATCAAATTGGTTTCGTTATCTATGAAGGAGTGCATCCATTGAAGCGCCTTGAGGGCATCTTCTTTGGGGTTCGGCCCATCTCCATGGGCGTAGTCATTCCGCAATTTCGCCATTTTCTTACACAGTGCGAGTGTTTCCACCTTGAGGACTTTGTTCTCTTGTAGTATTTTTCTGATTCGCGGCATTTTGTGTTTCCGCGTAGCACCATACGGCTTAGCCTTATCCCGCTGAAACCTCTCAAACGAAATCCCGCACATTGCAACGCAAGCGTAGAAGTGTCCGTCGACAAACACATCCCTAGCCTCCTTAAGGAGATTGCAATAAGGACCGGCATCTATTAACAGGGGCGGGAGTTGAGAAAGCCTCTCGTCCTTATGATGAAAGGACTTCTCATCCATCGCGCCAGAAGGCAGTTCTGCGAGGGGCTTCTGTGAGCCTTTTGACGATTCCTCGCTCAAGCGAAACTTTGCTTCATTGGGCCTGAAGTCAACATAAGCAGGTTGTGCTTGGCCGCTGACCATTACGTACCCATTGCCGCATTCCAGCATCCACCCATAACTGCCATCAGGCATGCTATCGGCTTGGCTGATACCAAGAACTTGGGACAAATCTGTACCGCTGTATGCGCGCACTGTGTAGGGCTCATCGCCTGGAGCCTGACAAACTATGCTGTATTTTGTAAGAATAGTTACTCTCCCATTTTTTATTTTCTGCTGTTGCCCGTCTTTACCCTGTGAAGTGCCGTTTCGGCTATCTCATCGGGGCTCGCTGCTTGTCCGCCTCCGGCGGTTCTTTTTTATTTTGTCTCCTGTGTTCTGAGTTCTATGTTCTATATTCTTTTACAATTCTACTCTTTTTCTCCCCAAACTCAAAGTTGTTTGTTATTTTCTTTTTTTACGTTGGTGCTTCCGGTTAAGCCTTTGGCGTTTTGCTCATCTAATTCCAAACGCGGCTTAATGCTTTTAATTCGTTTCTTTACCTGTTTTATATGTTCCGCAGGCGGAATTTTTTCCGGCATTGTGCCACCGATTCGCTTAATAGCATCCCGCACTTCCTGCCCGACTTTCTTATGTGTTAAAATCGCTTTTTCCTGACTATTGATTCTCTCTTTTTGCAGTTTTTCGCGTGTCTGCGTCATTCTAAACTGATTGGCCGCTAATTCTGTGGTATTCATTCTGTCCATCAGATTTTCACGTTTGTCGACTCCCTTTAGTTTTTTAATGTCTTCAACGCCCTTGCCGTCGTAAAGTCCCTTGTAGCCTGCATCGTGAAACACACCGAACATTTTATTCTGGACCCCGGCATCGCGTGCTGCGCCGGAAAGTGCCCGAAATTCCTCGGAGGTTTGCTTTCTTAATTCCAGCCGTTCCACATCGGCCGCCAAAATATCGGATACTTCCTGTCTGCGTGTCTGGACCGCAAAATATTTCTGGGCGTTTGCGATTTGGGGCTTGCGGGGGTCGCCGTTTTGAGCGATTAAA